>JAEURI010000023.1 GCA_016789225.1 Anaerolineales bacterium | reverse complement strand
ACCATAAAAGGATTCATCGCCTCCCTGCGGACCCGCAACCTGCCAGCCCGAAACCTCAACTGGTTCAGCGCCGACGATCATGCGCGCATACGAGATCGGATAACATCCCACATCCCAAATGCTGCCGCCGCCCATCTCCTTATAAAAACGGTAATTTCCCTCACGGTTAAGCACGAACGAAAATGCACCTTTAATGAGTTGAAGCGTACCGATGGCGCCGCCATCCACCAGTTCCTTGACCTTCAAGGTTTGTGGATGGTGTCGGTACATGAATGCTTCCGCCAATATCTGGCCGGTTTCCTGCGCGGCGGCGATCATGGCATCCACTTCTTTCAGGGTGAGGGCAAGCGGTTTTTCACATAATACGTGTTTGCCTGCCCGCAACGCCTTGATCGTCCATTCAGCGTGCAGGTGATTGGGCAGGGAATTGTAGATGACGTCCACTTCGGGGTCGGCCAGCAGGGCTTCGTAGCTTTCATGTGCGCGCGGAATGTTCCACTCGCGGGCATAGGTTTCAGCGGAGGAAAGGCTTCTCGAAGCAACGGCCAGCAGCCGGGTCCGTTTGGAGGCGCGCAAGGGTTTGATCAACGCTTGATTGATCTTTGCGGTCGAAAGCAATCCCCAGTTAAGTATTTTGTTCATGTCTGCTCCTTTTATAAAGAATTAAGATGAATAGAAATGTCAGTCCGGTGAGAAGTAGGGTTGTAGTAAACCCGGCTTGCAGGCCGAAGAGGTCGCTGCTCCATGCCACTAGCCAGGGGCCGACAACTCCCCCCAGGCCGGAGAAGGTAAATAACACGCCCAGAATGGTGTTCGTATTTTCATGTTCTGCGTCTGATGCTGCTGCGGTAAGGGTTGGAAAGATGATGGAGAAGAATAAACCAGTGAGCGGTAAGAATAAACTGAAGCTGGTGAAGATGCCGATCACCAGGCTGATAATTGCCAGGAGGGAGGCGAGAAGGGTTGAGAGAAGATACCCGAGGCGGCTGACGATGAAGCTTCCGAGGAAGCGCCCCAGCATGAGCATGCCAAAGAAGAAGGCCAGATAATTATTGCTGGCGGCAGTATCGAGTCCGCGCGCATCCTGAAGGTAGACGACCATCCACGAAGCAAGCCCGATCTCTGATGCAACATAGAACAACATGGCGACATAGTAAAAAGGCATATGCCGTCTAAATGCCACCTGGGGAATACTGCGAAAATCGAGGGCTGATTTTTCCTCTGGTTGTGGAAATTTCAGGAGGAGTGCCAGGAGAAGAAAAACACCGATGAGCAGCAGATCCCAACGATAGACTATTCTCCAGGAGACCTCCATGCTGAACAGCCAGCTGGCAAAGAGTGGCGCGATCATCGAGCCCAGGCCATGCATCACGGACATCAGATTCAGGTACAGACCCTTTTGCTTATGATAAATGCTCACGATAACGGCATTGGGACCCAGCTCGAATGCGCCCAACCCGATGCCAATAATAAAAATAGAAGCGGAAAGGAGGAAAGGAGTATTTAGTAAACTGTATCCGCCGACGCCGATGGCAAGGAATACCCCTGCCAGAACAATGACCAGTTTAAGCCCGAAGCGGTCTGCAAGAATCCCGGTAACCAGGGTTGCGATAAGAAAGCCAACATATTCGCTGAAGAAGATATTCCCGCCGGTGCCGTAGTTGATGTTCAACTCAGCCAGCATAGGCGGCAGGGTGGGGCCTTTCAAGTTGTCGGTGAGACCAAAAAGAAAGAAAGCCAGAAAACAAATGGCGGTAATGAGAAGCGTGGATGTTTTGGATGTTTGATTGTTCATTTTTATATTGTATCGTGAGCGTAGGGCGTGTGGGTATTAAAAAAACAGAGCCTGGATTTCCAGGCCCTGTTTGTATGTTCGATCAAGCTGATGTTGGAAATTATTGACTGGCAGACTGGTTTAGATTATTTCCCGGTGTTGCGTGTGGCAACGTCGAAGATCACGGCGGCTGCCAGGACTGCGCCACGGACCAAGTATTGGTACGAAATTCCGATGCCCATGAGATTCATTCCGCTCGTGAGAGATGTCATGACCAGAGCACCAATGATGGAACCGACCACCTTGCCGACACCGCCAGCGGCGGAGACGCCTCCCACATAGGCCGCGGCGATGGCATCCAACTCAAACAGGTTACCCGCTGTAGTAGTGGCGGATTGCAGGCGTGAAGCGAAGAGAATTCCGGAAAGGGCGGAGAGCATACCCATCGAACCGAACACAACATAGATCAGTTTTTTCACGCTGATGCCGCTGAGTTCAGCCGCGTCGGGGTTGCCTCCAATCGCATAAATATGCCTTCCAAGCACGGTCTGGGCCATGATGAAGTTGTAGATGAGGGTAACAACCAGGACGATCACGGCCGTCCAGGAAAGCCCCTGATAGCCTGCCAGTACCCATGTGATTCCGCCAATGATAGAGGAGGTAAAAACGATCTTTAGAATAAAGATCTCTGTGGGCAGGACCTCAAAATTGTATTCCAGTTTTTTCTTGCGGTCGTTTAATTCGCCCAGGATCATGGCGACAATTGCAACGATTCCCAGGATCAGGGTCAGTTTATGAATTCCGGGCAGGATTCCGATATCTGGAATATCCGGGATGAAGCCGTTGCCGATCGCATTGAAGGCATCATCATTGATGATGATGGTGCCGGTGCTTTCTGTGACAACCAGGATCGCGCCGCGATAGATCAACCACCCCGCCAGGGATGCGACGAATGAAGGGATCTTCATCTGGGCGACAAGAAAAGCTGTAATAAGACCAGCAAGGATGCCAAGACCCAGTGTCATGGGAATGACAATATAAATTGGAAGACTCATCCCCGCCTGAACAACCTTTGGGTCAGCCATGGCGATGGCAGCAATGGCCCCAAGAAAACCAGCCAAAAAGCCGACCGATAGATCGATATGCCGGATGATGATGACCAGCGTCATGCCAATGGCAAGAACAGCAATGTACCCGGTTTGATTGACCAGGTTGACAATGTTCCTCGATGAAATGAATGTCCCGTTCGTGGTGATCGTAAATATGATCATGATGACGAACAGGGCAATGTACATGCCGTATTCACGGATGTTTTGCTGCAATATCTTTCTAACACTGCTGAAAAAGGTCATAGGTTGCGCTCCTAGTTTGTTGCCAATTGCATGATTTTTTCCTGGCTGGCTTCATGCGCAGGTAATTCCCCAGCGATCTTCCCGGATGCCACAATGTAAATTCGGTCGCTCATTCCCAATATTTCGGGCAACTCGGATGAAATCATAATGATGCTCATACCTTGTTGAACAAGGTCGGTCATGATGGTATAGATCTCGAATTTGGCTCCAACGTCAATTCCACGTGTCGGTTCGTCCAGGATCAAGATATTGGGCTTTACGAACAGCCATTTTCCAAGGCAAACCTTTTGCTGATTCCCACCGCTCAGGTTGGATACCTTTTGTTCGACCGTGGGGGTCTTGATGTTCAGTTCGGTCTTATATCGGTTGGCGACTTTTATCTCGGCATTACTATTCACCACCCCCCGTTCTGCCAGTTCCCTAAGGTTGGCGAGGGAGATGTTTTGCTTCACGTCCTGAATGAGAATGAGGCCGTTTCCTTTGCGGTCTTCGGAAACGTAGGCAATCCCCGCTCTGATGGCATCCTGGGGATGATTGAGGTTGACACCATTCCCATTTATATAGAGTTCGCCTCGGATTTGATACTCACCTGGATTTCCAAATATGCTTAATGCAAGCTCGGTACGACCCGAGCCGATCAGTCCGGCCAGCCCAACGATCTCACCCTTCTTTAGCGTGAAGTTGATATCCTTCAAAATATCCCTGCCCAGAGCAGAGCTTCTTGCGTTCCAGTTTTTTACTTCCAAAACAACATCTTGCGACGGGATATGCTTCTTTGGAGGATAAATATTATTGATCTCCCGCCCAACCATGTGCTTGATCAGGGTGCTTTCGTCAATTTTGCCATTCTGGGCGTGAAGTGTGGAAATGGTTTGACCATCCCTCAGCACAGTGACCGAATCTGCGATGGCGATCACTTCCTTCAACTTGTGAGAGATCATGATGCAGGTCACGCCATGGTCTTTGAGGTCGCGGAGCAACTGCAGTAAATTTTGACTATCCTGCTCATTCAATGAGGATGTTGGTTCATCCAGAATGAGCAGCTTAACATCCTTGCTTAAAGCTTTGGCAATTTCCACAAGTTGTTGTTTGCCAATGCCGAGGTCTTTAACTTTGGCGGCTGGGTTAATATCCAGCTTTACTTTTTGAAGCATCCCCCCCGCCTCTTTAATGGTCTCATTCCAATTAACCCGGAAGCCACTTTTGATTTCATGCCCAAGAAATATATTTTCGTACACGGTCATTTCGGGAATAAGAGCAAGTTCCTGGTAGATAATGGATATCCCGGCCTTCTCGCTGTCGTTGATATTTCTAAAATCTTGAACTTCTCCGTTCAGCAGGATGTTGCCTGTATAGGTTCCGTGGGGATATACCCCGCTTAACACTTTCATTAACGTGGATTTTCCGGCACCATTTTCCCCAACGAGGCAGTGAATCTCCCCAGTTGCAACGGTGAAACTAACATTGCTCAATGCTTTTACGCCGGGAAACTCTTTCGAAATGTTTTTCATTTCTAGGATGGGAGGATTCATGGAAACTCCAGAAAATAAATTTTGTATCGGTTGATTGAAAATGCAGGCTGGAGATCAATGAGCCTTGCCCTGCAAAACTTTATCAACCTTTGAGCGAACCTGCCAGCATGCCGCACAGGAAGTACCGGCCAAGGAAAATATACACGAGCAGGGTCGGCAGGGCTGCCAGCAGGGAACCGGCCATTTGTACGTTCCAGGCGATGACCTGGCTGCCTGCTATGTTGTTGAGCTTCAACCATTTTAACACTAAGTTTTACTTGCAGGGACTTGAGATTATCCCCTCGGCCCCGGTATCGGCAACAGCTTGGCAGACTGATCGGGAAACTGTATTCCTCTTCGGTCATGTATGAGGCGGAGAATATCTCAGAGGCCTTATCGCTTGGCAAACAAGTCCAGCCCCAGCTTGCATTTATCGATGTGGTCCTGGAAGATGAGGATGGAATTCAATGTGCTCGAAAACTGCGGGCCATTTCCCCGTTGACGCGCATCGTGGTCATCAGCGCATATCCGGATCGTGAGTTCAGGCGTCAGGCATTATCTGCCGGGGTGGTTGCTTTTCTGGATAAAAAAGATCTCGACACGGCATCATTGAAACAGGTTATAGAAGACGCGTTGCGATAAGCGGCTGTAATTCCCCGTGGTGAAGCGAAATCATTTATTTTTTGGCGTTGGATGGGAAGGAAAGCATATCATCAACAACAATGGCCACTGCTCCAATTAGGCTTGCATCCGGGCCGAACGGCGAGAGCAATACCTCCGCCTGCTGATCTATTTCCGGCAGCGAGTGACGGTCGATGGTTGCCTTGATGGGCGGGAGCATATACTCACCGGCAATACTCAGCGGACCGCCCAGGATGATCTTTTCCGGGTTGAAGATATTGATCAGGCCGGCCAGGCCCTGTCCCATGGCCTGCCCGGCCTCAATGAGCGAATCGATCGCCTCCTTGTCCCCGGCATCAGCGGCCTGTTTGATGAGGGGCAGAGTCAAATGCGAGTTTTGTTCCGCCATCAATTTGGGAATGATGCTGGTACGTTTTACTTCGAGCCGTGCCTGCACCCGCTGAATGATCGAGTATTGATTGGCATAGGTTTCCCAGCAGCCGCGATTCCCGCAATGACAAACATTCTGTGAAGGTTCTGCCATGATAGGGGAGTGACCGATCTCACCAGCGTAGCCGTTATTGCCGCGATACAGCTTCCCATTCAGGAACAACCCGCCGCCAATGCCAACCCCGGCAAATACGAAAAGAAAATCCTGGCATTGACGCGCCGTACCGAACAAATGCTCGGCAATTGCCGCTGCATTTGCATCGTTCTCAACGAACACTCTTAATTTCGTATTGTCCGAGAATATTTTTGCAAAGGGGACGTTACGCCAATGCAGATTAGGCGCGAAGATCAACAAACCCTTTTTCAAGTCTACCGTTCCCGGGGTGGCCAGACCCAGCCCAAGATAGTTATAGCCCTTACGCTTTCCGGTTGCCATCGCTTCCTTCACGATGTTCAATGTCTGGTTGATCATTTTTCCCTGGTCGTCCGATGGATTGGCATCTTCGCGTCTGCGCCATAAGATATTCCCAAGTGTATCTGTAACAGCCACTGAGACGAAATCCACACCAAGCTCCACGCCGATCACTTCCCCGGCTTGCGGGTTGATCGCCAGCAAGGTGGCGGGGCGCCCGGTGCCGCCCGTATTGCTGCCGGTTTCATGGACAAGCTTGCGTTCAATCAGTTCATCCACCAGGCTGGATACGGTGGATTTATTCAACCCTGTGATGGCTGCCAATTGCGCCCGCGATAGTGGCGACTGACTGTGAATTAACCTCAAAACCAGTGAGAGGTTGGTCTCGCGAACATAGGCCTGGTCGGCTGTATGGTTTGGATTCATGGATTTAGTATGATGGAGCAACAAACTATTATAGCAATTTGGAAATGATTGTCAACTTAAAAAGTTGACAGGCCCAGAGTTCGCTTCATTTCGGACCCTGGGCCTGTTTCTACTTCATCGGCTTTTTTCTAGGCCGTGAGCTTCGCCGCTATTTCACGCGTAAAGCTTCCCAGCCTGCATATTTTGCCGTGCTGCCCAACTCCGCTTCGATGCGCAGGAGCTGATTATATTTGGCTACCCGGTCCGAGCGGGCGGGAGCGCCGGTCTTGATCTGCCCGGTATTCAGGGCAACAGCCAGGTCCGCGATGGTGGCGTCTTCCGTCTCGCCGGAGCGATGCGAAGTGACCGCTCTCCATCCGGCGCGATGGCAGAGATCCACCGCTTCAATTGTCTCGGTCAGAGAACCGATCTGATTCACCTTCACCAGCAATGCATTCGCCGCATTTTCCTTGATCGCCCTGCGGACGCGTTCCGGGTTGGTCACAAGCAGATCATCGCCGACGATCTGACATGTATCTCCAACCGTGTTGACCAGCAGTTTCCACGAATCCCAGTCATCCTGCGCGAGGCCATCTTCAATGGACACAATGGGATAATCCTTAACCCACTTGGCCCAGAACTCGACCATCTGTTCGCCGGTCAATTCCTTGCCTTCCTTGCGAAGGTTGTATTTCTTGGTCTTCTCGTCATACAGTTCAGAGGCAGCTGGGTCGAGCGCGATCGCGACCTGTTCGCCGCGGCCTGCCTTGAATCCAGCCTTGGAGATTGCCGCGAGGATCAACTCCAACGCTTCGTTGTTCGCCTTGAGCGAGGGGGCATATCCACCCTCGTCGCCGACGAGCGTTCCATAGCCCTTCTCCTTTAAGACCGACTTGAGTGCGTGATAGATCTCTGCGCCCCAGCGCACACCTTCAGAGAAGCTCGGAGCGCCGAACGGCATGACCATAAATTCCTGCATGTCGGTGCTTTGCCAGCTCGTGTGCGCTCCGCCGTTCATGATGTTCATCATCGGCACGGGCAACACATGCGCATACACGCCGCCGAGGTAACGATAGAGCGGCATGCCGAATGCATTCGCCGCGGCTTTTGCCACTGCAAGACTGACGCCCAAAATCGCATTCGCGCCCAAGGTAGATTTATTCGCCGTGCCGTCCATGGACAGCATTTCAGCATCGATGCCCTTCTGGTCGGAGGCATCCCAGCCGAAAAGGGATTCGGCGATCACGCCATTAACGTTCGCCACCGCGTTCGCCACACCCTTGCCGAGGTAGCGCTTCTTGTCGCCGTCGCGCATTTCCAGCGCTTCATGCTCACCTGTCGATGCGCCGGAGGGAACCGCAGCGCGCCCCCACGACCCATCCATCAATAAGACTTCCACTTCTACAGTGGGGTTTCCGCGTGAGTCTAGTACTTCCAATGCGGAGATGCTTTCAATTGTTGTGTCCATTTTGTACTCCTGGGGTTATTATCTAAAACCAGACCCTATGGTCTTTTCTCATTGGCAATGAAATTTTTGAGCCGTTAAGGTTGGCTTTGAATGTATGGTTTCAGGTTTGAAGCCCTCTAAGGCCTCCCACCCGCTTCAAGTATAATCCCAAACATTGGGAGATGTCATCTTGACAGAAGTCACATTCCTCGACCCGCGCGATAAATTACATTTCTCATTCCACACCACGCCCTTTCGAAAGTTTGTCGTCTTTACCCTCGGCACCCTTTTCAAACCCATCATGAAGCTCGATGTGCAGGGAGCCGAAAATCTGCCCGCTGATGGTGCCGTGGTGCTGGCCGCCAACCACGTCACCAACTTCGATGTCATCCCTATGCAGTTGAGCATTCCGCGCCCGATCTTTTTCATGGCAAAATCCGGCTTGTTCAAATTCCCGGTCTTCGAAGCCGCCCTGCGTAACCTCGGCGCCTTTCCCGTCTATCGCGGTGAAAAGGATGATTGGGCGCTCCGTCATGCAGCCCGCGTATTGGAAAACAAACAGACCCTGGGCATGTTCCCTGAAGGGACTCGCTCCAAGGGAAGCGGACTCCGCGTTGCCAAAACTGGAAGTGCCCGCCTCGCCCTCGACGCGAACTGCCCCATCGTTCCCATGGCTGTGATCGGCACCGATAACTTTTTTAAACGCTTTCCCCACCGCACTTTGGTGACCATCAAACTTCTCCCGCCCATCCTGCCCAAACCCGCTGAGACGCCGCTTGCTCTCATGGATCGGGTCATGTTTGCCCTTGCCAAAGAACTCCCCGAACCCATGCGCGGAGTCTACGCCGAGGTGCCGAAGGGATTTGGGTAGTGAGCGGGTATAATTTTCCAAAACCATAAAACGGAGCCAACATCATGCCGCAAGTATCAAAAACTGGGACTGCAAACCAAAGCGGTGACGTACCATTGAGCAAGAAACTCATCCCATTTCTTTCTTATTCCAAGATCAATAAATCCTCTGCGCGCGACTTTGCCGAGAAATTGAAATCCGAAGGCTGGATTGATCCCTGGTTCGACGAAGAGGACATCCTGCCCGGCCAGGTTTGGGAGGAGACAGTGACCATCGGTGTGAGGAATTCTCATGCCGTCATTATCCTGCTATCAAAAGCGGCGATGGCCTCGGAGGGATTCTTCCACAGAGAGATCAAATTGGCTCTCGATACCGCCGCCGAAAAACCTGAAGGGACGATCTTCATCATTCCCATCCGCCTCAACGATTGCGAAGTACCTGCACTGCTTCAGAAATATCAATACGTTGATTATTTTGGCCGTGAGGAGCAAAGGGAAAGGATGTACACCAATTTGATCTCCGCGCTGAAAGTACGCGCTGAAAACCTGGGGATTAAAATTTGAAAGAAACGAAAAGAAAATCTCATTTACAATTACTCGTGAAAAGTGAGGTTTTCTACATGCGATTAAATCCAAAACTCCCGATCCTTTTCCTAATAGCGATCGTCATCCTCTCCGCCTGCGGAGCGTCTCCCGCCGAAGAACAGGCGAGCGCTGATGCCGCCATGACTCAGGTTGTGGGTACCATGGTGGCTGGTTTCTTTGCCACACAGACCGCCCTATTTACACCGCCACCACCCAGCACGAACACACCACTGCCGACCAATACCTTCCTGCCGACGCCCACACCTGCGCCAGCTAACACGTTGCCGCCTCCACCTACATGGACTCCTGGTTTTGTATTCTTCACTAACACACCCAGCCTGCTGCTCACTCCAACCGTGACCGGCACTCTGCCCACCGCAACCGCCAACTCAGGCGCATTAGCCTATGGCTGCAACAACCTCGCCTTCATACGTGATGTCAACTACCCTAGCGGCACTGAGGTCGCGCCTGAAGAGAGCTTTGTGAAAACATGGAAGGTAGAGAATACTGGCACCTGCGAGTGGGTATGCAACTACACCCTAAGCATCGTTGCCGACGAGTATTTCGATTCATCCTGGAACACGCTGGGGAAAATTGTCCAGCCTGGTGAGTGGACCGAACTTTCCGTCATCGTGGATGCTCCCAAACAGGCCGGAACCTACACCTCCTACTGGCGCTTCACCGACGGCGCCCATCCCTTCGGCGCAACGCTTGGGTTGACGGTTGT
>JAEURI010000157.1 GCA_016789225.1 Anaerolineales bacterium | reverse complement strand
GGTCCCTTCTTTTGCAGCCGACTTGCAAAAGAAGGGATTTGATATACATATTGCACAAAACGGCAGCAAGGCCATCGCCTTGTTGAAGGAAGTCAGTCCCAGCCTCGTGGTGATCAATGCAGCTTCGATGCGAAGCACCGGCTTGCGCATTTGCCAGTCCATTCGCGAGAAGGATGCCAAGCTGCCCATCATCCTGATCCTCGATGAAGAACGCGAAGTCAACAAGGATGCAGCTGATGCCGTGCTGACATTGCCTTTTACCGTGCAGAAACTTGTCAACCGCATCAAACCTTTATTGCCCGGAGATGGAAAGAACGTCCTGCATGTCGGGCCCATTCGTCTCGATCTTGAAAAGCGCCGCGTGCGCTGCCTTGGCAAGAGTTCAAAGCTTACACCACGGCTTGTGACACTTTTACAGTTATTGATGGATAAACATGGTGAAGTGGTCGAACGTGAGCCCCTCTTCAAAAAAGCATGGGAAACGAATTACACCGGCGACACACGCACCCTCGATGTGCATATCTCCTGGCTGCGCCGCGCCATCGAGCTCGACCCCGATAACCCGAAGTTCCTCAAAACCGTGCGCGGCGTTGGCTATCGATTAGACGTTTAGCTGAAACTGCTTGCCTTCAACAGTCACCAATCGGATGCAGACTTTGCCTCCGATTTTTATTTTTAACTCCATGGGAATGACCCCGCTTCGCACATGACGTTGGGCCTGCGCGGCGCTGCGGAAGGTTTTCCCATTCCAATCCGGGTCGATCTCCCAAAAATCCACATCGAGCGATGTCTGCAAAGTGACAAGACCATCGCCCGCTTTCACCTTGATCTTCTTGGATTTGCTGGCCACTTCTGTCTTCATCCGAACATCGCGTTCCACCGTGAATACGGATTTTGTCCCTGCCAGCCTGGCCCGTGCAGTGTGAATGGCGCGAACGGCTTCATCGCAGGTGATGAACTTACGTCCGTGCTTTGCCGCCGCCAGAGCCGTGGTGCCGGAACCGCAGAAGAAGTCTGCCACCAGGTCACCTTTGTTGGAGGATGCGAGGATAATTCTTTCTAGTAAAGCCTCAGGCTTTTGAGTAGGATAGCCCGTACGTTCATTATGCAAACGAGCGACAACCGGGAAGTACCACCAATCCTCGGGGACCTTTCCGCGTTCCAGGTCAGGGATTTTGCCAAAGCCTGCCTTGCGCGATGCCTTGAAGGTCGCCAGGGTATTGGGGTTGTATGGCTCGCGAATGTCATCCACGTTGAAGACATAATCCTTGCTTTTTGAATACATCAGGATGGTATCGTGTTTGCGGTTGAAGGCCGTGCGAATCGGCGAAGGCCCGTGGTAGGTCCACACGATCTCATTGATAAAATTCTCCGCGCCGAAGACTTCATCAAGGATCAGGCGGGCGTATGAATTGGCATGCCAGTCGAGGTGCAGATACAAGGTGCCATCTGCGGCCAGCAGGCGGTGCATAAGGGTCAGACGTTCATAGAGAAATTGAAGGTAGGCATCCAGGTCGGCCCAGTCATCGTGGTAACCCTCTGCCATTTTCCATTTGGATGGCTTGCGAGAATCCTCCCCCCGGCCCACGCGTGCCTGGAATTTTCGATTGGTGAAAAATGGCGGATCGGCGTAGATAAGCTTGATGCGTCCTTCGTATTCAGGAAGCAGGGCAGCCATCACGGCGAAGTTATCGCCGAAGATCACGCGTCCATCGGGGCGCGCTTTGGGATAGCCGCGTCCTTTTGGGAAGAGGAGCGAGTCGAGGGTCAGTGTGGCAGGCGTCGGCGGGGAAAGAAGCTTTCCCTTCCAGTTGAGAGTCGGCATGGAGAGGCGAATCCTTTTCGGATGCAGGGATCAGGTTGGGAGGGAAAATCCTAATAATGGATTTCGACTTTGGTGCCGAGCCCGCGCGTGGCAACTCTTTCGTTTGTGGGGGCAATAGGCATGGGGCTTGACCAGCGGAAGAGCCAGTTGGCTTCATTGCTGCGCATGTTGATACAGCCGTGGCTCATGGGAGAACCATAATTTTCGTGCCAGTAGGTGCCGTGGAAGGCGTGTCCCTGCCGGGTGAAGAAGGACGTCCACGGCACGCCAGGCAAAACGTAGTTATCCACATCGGCGAGGATGTTACCCGTGGTCTGGCTGCCGAAGAAACTGTATCCCATATGTTTGGCAGGGACTTTGTCTATGATGGAAAATTCGCCCGCCGGGGTTGTTGTGGGAATGCCCGTGCCGCCGGTTGGGTCGCCGGGCACGCCAGAGGAAATATTCGTTTGGAACACCAGGCTGCCATACTCGTAGGCGTACAGGAATTGATTCGAGAGATTGACCTCGATCAACTTTTCATGATAGGGCACATCCGGTGAAATCGGTGTAAGGGAAGTCTCGGGGAAAACGCGCATGTGAATAGCCGGGACGTAATACTGCACGTTGGAGTCCAGCTCATCGAAAATGCGGTACCACGGGCCGTCGTAATCAGCCATTTCGGGTCCCTGCTCAACCGCTTCGATGAAATGCACCGAGCCATAATACAAGGGCGGCGCCATCTGTTGCCAGCCAAAGGCGTTGGAGTAGCGATACGGCGTAGTGAACGGGACCGAAATATCGGCGATCATGCGTTTGCCTTCAGGGATGGAGTCTATAGGGGTATGGTAAACCGTCTTCACGCGGTGCAGACGTCCGCGATGCAGGTAACCGCCCCATACCCGATACCAAACCGGGTTGTGCTTGGGCCATTCTGCCGTTACTTCTTCATACACATGCACAAGTTCATCGCGATACCAGGTCAATTCGATGCGGCTGTCATCGGTCGGTTCCTTGCGTACGGGCATTTCTGCTGTGGCAATGCGCACCACAAAACTATCGTCAAAATCGGTCAGCCCGGGTAGAAAGGGAGAAAAGGCCAGCCCGCCCAGGGTGAGCCCGCTTAATTTCAAGAAATCTCTACGTGTAATTCGCTTCATGGGGAAAATTTTACACTACATTGTTTAAGATTTAATGAGAAGATAGGTAACTCACCTTATGCGACCAACCGTGATTCCCTGAGCAAAAGCGACACTTGCACCGCGGTGCGGATGCAGTGCGGTGAGGGTTTCTGAGACAGTCGTAGAGGTTCTTCACTATCGCTCACGCGTACCTGCGGCACGGTACAGGCAGAACGACACCACGTAAGGTGAGCAAGTAAGACAAAACTGCCCTCCGTTGCGGGAGGGCAGTTCATTCTATTCAATTGTAAATTACGCTTCCACCGTCTCAACGATCATATCCTTGAGCAGGATCTCGAGCGCCATCGAATGGCCGCAGCGTTTGTGGGTCAGGAAGAATTCGCAGTCACAGGCAAAAGTACCGTTATTGTAGGAAACATGGTGATCGTTATTATCCCCATGGAAAGTCAGGTCAAATTGATTGAAGCGAAAGCGCTTGCGGTCCTCTGCGTAGCGTTTTGCTTTTTCGAGCTTGCCGATCAGTCCGTAATCCATGGCAAAAGTCTCCTTTTTTAATTTGGGTGAAATATAAAAAAAGACACGCGGTTATATTCGCGTGTCCTTCTCAACAAAACCGGGTAAACCGTGAAATAAGCGCATAGCAGCGTTACCTCGTATTGAAAATCAGTATAGTACGTTTTAAAGTGCGAGTCAATAACGAATGTAACCTTGTCATGCTTTCGTATGGCATTTGTAGGGTGGACATTGGAATCATCTTATGAAGTCCTAATCTGCCTACGCGCATCTGACTTAACCGACACCTGATCCTACTTAATGAACCTCTTCCCCGCCCAAACACTGACCAGCGTTACTGCCGCGCTGAGAAAGGTTCCCCATAACAAATCCACAACCGTCACAAGCACAGGCCAGCCTGCGAGCGTGGCGAGATTGGTCAGGTCATTTGTTGCATACGTCACCAGGCCGAATAAGGCTCCGCGCATTACAGCCTGCATCAAAGTCTGCTCCTTCACCCCCGGCTCGACGATGAATACTACCATGCCAAAAATGAACAAAAGATAGAACAATCCCGCCGCAAGGAAGTTCGGCTGATCTGCCATGATGTAACCGATTTGCGAACTATAAAAGGAAGGCGCGACCAGCCCCAGCCAGAACGAGTCTATGCCGAGGAAGGCAATAAGAGTGATGAAATAAAGTTTTAGTTTCATGAGTTTTCTCCAAAAAATACTCGGTCAGGCTATGCCGTGACCGAGTATTTCATTTACTCTGCTAATTTGGTCTTCTTCGCAACCTTTTTAGCAGGCTTGCTGACAGACTTCTTCACTGCTGGCTTGGTTTTGGAAGTCGTTGTTTTCTTTATAGTTGTTTTTGCCCTGCTGGCTTCTTCGTAGATGCCTTCGGCTTAGTGACAGCCGGTTTCTTCACAATCTTTGTCACTGTTGCCTTGTTTATCGTCTTCTTCGGCTTGGATGCTTTCTTCACCGCTTTGGCTTTGACCACAGGCTTCTTCGCGGGTTTCTTGATTGACTTCGCTTGGGCCACCTTCTTCGTTTTCGGGGTCGGTTTTTTCGTAGCAGGCTTGCGAGCAGCGCGCTTCTTTTTGGCGGGTTTTTCTTCAACCGGTTCTTCTGCCGCAAAGAGACGTCTCCACTCTGCCTGCATGGATGGGACGCCCGCGCCGTTCAAGCTGCGGTAGATCTCGCCCCATTCCTTGTCGCCCACAAAGCGGAAGTCCATGAAGGCATGGGATTGGTATGCGCCAAGTTCCACATACATGCCCTTTTCCCAGACTTCTTTGCAAGAGCGGATGTATTCCAATTGCGAAGAATAATCCTTGAAGATGACGTAGCCTTCACGCGGAAGCCCCAGACCCTCGGCGAGAGTCCGCTGGTTGAGTTTGCCAGAGCCCTTATCCAATGTGGCGGCTGAGTTTTTGACCCAGCCTTTGGTATCGGCAAATTTATTATGATAGATGACCAGCCCGCGCTCGTCGTTGTGACGGTTGGAATAGGCGAAGACGTTCTCGTCCACGGAGCCGTTCGGCTGATACAGGTCGAAGAGTAGGAAATTCTCCACGTCGGCAAACAGGAAACGGCGGTGAAGAAGCGGGAAGATTCTCCAGTCATGGGCCTGAATCAAGCCATCATCTTGAGTTTCTTCCCATTTGGGGCGGCGGAATTCCATCCCATATTTTTCAGAGAAGCCTTCCACTTGTCCGTGACCGAACATGGGCAAACCCGGCAGCGTGGAGAGCACAGTGCAGATGCCGAAATATTTATCGCCCTTGCCGAATTGTTCGACGGCGGTCTTCTCATCCGGATTGTTCATGAAGTTGACGTAACGCTTGAGGATCTGCGGGTCGAACTCCAGGGTATTTTTGATCGCCATGCGATACTTGGCATTATCTTCGTCACGCAGCATGTGCATGAAGGCGGAGTTATAGACGCGATGCATGCCCAACGTGCGGACAAAATATCCTTCCATCAACCAGAAGGCTTCAGCAAGCAGGAGCGTATCGGGCACTTCGGCGGCGACACGGTCAACCACTTCGCGCCAAAATTCGACAGGAATCTTTTCGTCGAATTCGGGTTTGGTCATGCCAAATTGCGAGCGGGAGGGAATCGCTCCACCCGCGCCTGGCTCGGGGAACCACAGACGCTGAATGTGTTTCTTGGCAAGAGTCATTGCCGCATCAAAACGGATGACCGGGAAGTTGCGTGCCACATGCAAAATGACTTGAATGACCGCCTCGCGCACTTCGGGTTTGCTATAATCGAGTTGGGCTGTATCGTTCCACGGGAAGGATGTGCCATCGTTGCCGTGATAAATGTAACGCAGGTCGCCGGTCTGCAGGTCGCGGCGTTGAAAAACAACGGCAGCATCGGTCTTATTGTAGTAATGATCTTCGAGATAAATGCCCACCCGAAGATCGTCGGAAAGATTTTCAGAGCGGAAGGAATACGAAGGATATGGGGGGTATTGCAAAGAGAGAAACCATTCGGGATGCTCCGCCACCCAATTCGAATCGATACCCATATGATTGGGAACCATATCCGCCGAGAGCCGAATTCCACGCGACCAGGCGCGTGCACGCAAATTCTCCAACGCACCCCAACCGCCGAGATCGTTGGCGATATCGTAGGAGTGAAGCGAGTAGGCCGAAGCCACCGCGTCCTGTTGCCCCATGCGCTGTTTGATACGCTGTGAAGCGCGACTGCGCTCCCATAGGCCGATCAACCACAAGCCGGTGAAACCGCGCGAAGCAAGCAGGTCAAGTTCTTCATCGGGGATATCGTTCAGGTTCTTAATCTCGCGTTGATACTTTTTAGAAAGTTGGTCAAGCCAGACATACGTATTCTTCGCCATCAACACCAGACGCGGCATCCATTCCTGGTCAGGGCTGTAGCGTTCGTATTCGGCGTAGTCCGCGCCGGAAAAAGTGGGCACATGGGTTTCAACTGAAAATGTGTCGATGGGTCCCTGGTTGCGGATGATCTCTTCACGTAAATAGTCCATGCCGCGCAAAATGCGGGACGAGAACTCTTCGCCTAGTAAGTAGCCCCATTTCTCAAGAATGAACTTCAGTTGTCCTTCCAACGAATCAGGAGAGGCTTTTATGGGAGCAATAAGAATATCGGTAAGGGCTTCACCCTGCCCCACTCCCCCGCTCAAGCCGGGCTGCTTCGAGAAGAATTCCAGCAATCGGCCTATGAAATCTGGATAAGCTGAACCATCCATGACAGATTCATCGAACAGGTCATGATAGCGCTTGATGGCCGGGTTCCGATTTGCAGTATTGATCAACAGCATCTCTTCAACGGCGGCAGCGCGGACCCCGCGGCCAAAATTGCCCATATTCGCCGTCTTGGCAGAAAGATATACTCCCGCCGTCACCTCGCCGCGAAATACAGAAAGAGGTGGGAATTCGTTCGTAAAGCGTGTCAGAGTCAGGTCATAATTCGAGCCAAGGCCCGATTGCAGGGCCCCCATGGCACGTCCCATGACGCCGGTGTAACGGCTGTAATAATTTTGCAGGAGGATGTGATACGCCTCATCGAGCAGGGACATCACATACAGGTCCGTGGCCGAGACCGGGTCGGCCCGAAGCGCTGCCATTTGGCTGGCAAAAGCCCGGGCGGCTGTAATGTCTTTTAAAACAACATGCCCGTCAGGGCGAAAAAAATCCAATGAGAAATTGTATTTGAGACGGGAGACACGTGAAATCAGCATATCAATAATGATAACCGATTATTGATGATTTCGAGTAAAATTTCTTCCGTCATCTATGAGCGCATCACTGGCACAGGTCATCATTCTCTTGTTTCTCGGCGTGTTATATCTGCCGGTCATTTTTTTCGCCATCCAACGGCGCGAAGAGTCACAGGGAGCCGCCGCATGGCTCGTGGTTTTCTATGCTCTGCTCGCCATGGTCATCAATATCGCCGAGGCTGTCCTGCAAAGCAATGCAGATGCCTTCCTCTTTCAAGAGCTGCAAACGTATGTATCGTTCACGCTTGTAGCGGTTTTGATGGTCACATTCCAATTATTCCTAAAACGCGAAACATGGTGGGCCTGGATCGGTTATTGGGGGGCATGGGCACTCGGCCTGGCTTTGATCCTGACCAATGCCTTCAATCTGCCAGATGTGATCTGGACGAACGGCGCGTTGATTCTCTATCGCACCCGCCTTGGGCCGGCCTGGACAGTCCTGGCATGGATCGTCCTTACCATCACCCTCATTCTCACCCTTGCCAATGCACAACGCCAAACCCGCCAACCGCATTTGCGTGGACGTCTGAGCTATTGGTGGGCACCGGTGCTCTTCATTCTATTAAATGATATTTTGCTATTTTCCAATGTTCTCATCAAAGGCCAGCCGCTGCGGTTGTTGATCGTCATCGGCCTGGCATACGTGGTCGGCACTCATTACGTCCCTGACCTGAAAAACTTCACACGCCGCGCCATCATCTATATAGCCAGCATCGTTGCCATTGTCGGCTTTTACATTGCAGGGTTTTTGCTCATCCAGGCCATCTTCGGCCGGAATCAAAATTTCAATCCGCTTCTTGCCGGGGCTGTAGTTGCGCTTTTCATTGCACTGCTCTTTGCGCCGCTGACCACGCTTGTTTCGCGCGCCATCAACACCTGGATGAAAAGCGATCAATATGATGCCAGCACGACCATCCACCAATACAGCGAAAGCATCAGCAACATCCTCGACATGGACCGGCTTGCCAGCATCGCCATCGGCATCATGCTCGAAGCCATGCAGATCGACCGCGGCTTTCTCTTCCTCGTCGACGCAGAGCGACAGGCAGACGGGAGCCGGATATTCAAGATCCGCTCGGCACGCAGCCCGGAGGAACGTCAACTCGTCGCGGTGGAATTGGCCGAAGATGGAGTCGTGGCCTCGCACTTCATCCGCGAACAGCGCCCGCTTCTTCAATATGACCTGGACCTGCTTCCGGCATTTCGGGCTGCTCCTCCCCTTGAGCGGGAATGGTTCACCGAACTTCGCTGCGAAGTGTACATTCCCATCTATGCCAAGAAACAATGGATCGGCATGCTCGCATTCGGCTCCAAGATGAGCGGGAACCGCTACACCCGCGATGACCTTGCCGTCCTGAGCGCTCATGCCAACCAGACTGCTGTTGCCCTCGAAAATGCCCGCCTGGTGGACAATCTCATGCGATTGAACCAGGAACTGCGCCAGGCACGCCGCACTTTGGAAAAGAATAATCAGGAACTCCAGCGCATCGACCAGGCCAAGTCCGATTTCATCAGCATTGCCTCACACGAACTGCGCACCCCGCTGACCGTGATCAAGGGCTATACCGAAATGCTGATGGACAACCCCAACCTGGACAATAATCTAAAAGGGATGATGAAGGGCATCTACGATGGCACCCTGCGCCTACACGAGGTGATGGACTCGATGTTCGACATCGCGCAGTTGGATGCACGTTCCCTCAAACCACATCTACAACCCGTGGATTTGGGCCAGCTTCTAAAGGAAATCAGCATCGAGCAGGCAAAAAGCATCAAGGAGCGGGAACTGTATCTCACCATCAAGCTTCCCTCCATGCCGCTTGTCAAAGCGGACCCGCACCTGCTGCGAAAAATGTTCCATCACCTGATCCGCAACGCCATCAAGTACACGCCCAACAATGGTTGGATCACCATCTCCGGCCATCACATTCCCTCCATCATTAACCTGCCGAACGGCGGGGTCGAGTTGATCTTCAGCGATACCGGTGTGGGCGTTGACCCAAATCTGCGCGAGGTGATATTCACCAAGTTCTACCAGCCCGGCGAACTGGGCAAACACTCCACCAGCAAAACGCGCTTCAAAGGCAGCGGTGCCGGGTTGGGATTGGCGCTCTCCAAAGGCATTGTCGAAGCTCACGGCGGGCGCATCTGGGTCGAAAGTCCGGGATATGATGAAGTCAACTTCCCCGGCAGCCAGTTCCACGTCATCCTGCCGCTCAATCCGCTGGAAAATGGCGAAGAGCAACGGATGAGTGAGGCGATCAAGTTTGAAGTCT
Source organism: Anaerolineales bacterium (assembly GCA_016789225.1). GTDB lineage: Bacteria > Chloroflexota > Anaerolineae > Anaerolineales > Villigracilaceae > Villigracilis. Next base: position 6,940 of record JAEURI010000157.1, on the reverse strand, counting down.
CAAAGGATGCGGGCAACTAAAATAACAAGTGACGTGAAACGAGTGGATGATCGAAATCATCCACTCGTTCTTTTTATGCAGACCTGTTACAGTACAGGGTAAAGGCTGGCAAATGGAGCGGTCAAACTACGTTTGATCTTTATAAAGGTTTGCATTTGGGTCGCCCTGCCCTGCCATCGGAGTATCCTCCAGAAAACGATCAATCAACTCAGCCAATCCATGCAGGGATTGAAAATATTTCTTCTCTCCGTTCTGAATATCCATTATGGAACCGCGCCAGATGGAAAGGCCGTCGGCCTTCTCACGCCACAAATGGAGAATAAAGGTATGTCCATTCTTTTCAGGTTTTGTCATCTTGTATTTTCCAGAGATAAAACGGGATATAGAATTAGATTTTTTCTCCTTCTTGAATGGAAAGTTTTCATTAAGATACCCGCTCCCTCTCACAAAACTCTCACAACATGCTCGAATTAAAAAGAAAGCTCCGTCTGAGAAACAGAGCGGAGATTAGCATGGGAAGCGAATGGCTGCGGGTTGATTATTCAGATATACCGAATAAACGATTCAAAGACCAATCGCATTGGCGAAGTGATTCGAATAATCCTTCCCCAAAGCGGCGCGCGGCTTCTCTGGGTGTTTTCGAATCGAGGTAGCCAGCCATCACACAATTCGTCAGCCAGTGCCCGTATGGAGAGCCGAGCAGAAGGCTCGTGACGCGCACATCCTGCGTGGAGATGATCCGCGCGCGATATGTGATCTGTTCAACATCGGCAGAAAACCGAATACGATGCCGAGCGAAGTCATCGACATGATATTGTTCCAGAAAGGCATCCAGAATACCTGCATGAAACACATAAATAGCCCCCATCGTTTCAAGGAGGCGGGAATCCATGGGTCTGGAAAACTCCACGACACCGGCGAGAAAATCCAAGGTTTCGCGCGCATGAAACCATCCAAGGGGCGCAAGTAAATGAAGGATCGCTGAATATTTCTCCGGCTTGTTTTTGGCTAGTGCAAGCAGTGATGTCAAAAGTGGCAGATCATTTTTACCCGACTGAAGATAACGGATTGCCAGGGGAAGAAATGCAACCGCACCTAAGGGCTGAAGAGCACCTCGTTCCACGCCTTCAAGAAAGACGCTCTCGTTTTCCTCAGCGAGACGGGTTGTCAATTCCTCCAGAAGATTAAGACCATCTGCTGGAAAAGGAACAGCAGGTTGAATCGAGGAAGGCAGGAAAGCCATTATGACCCATAACCGCGCATGCCCATCCAGGTCATCATAGATAGAATCAATGGCGTTTATAGCCTCCAACGGGCGGAAGTGGATCCATAAGGCAAGTTGATGATGAGCAGGATAACGGGCCGGGTCAATATGTGACTGGAGCAGGGTACGAACATCCTCAACGGAAACATTGTCCAAACCATCCCTCCCCTGACCCAAAGTGGACAGAACGCGGCGGAAGGCATTCCGTTCCCACTCATTCAGGCCATCGGGTCGGACGATCTCATAAATGGCTTCTTCATTGGATGGCCAACTTATGGTATTCCAAGAAAGGATTCGTTTTATGAAGGGCCAAAGCCGTCCTTGTGATTCGCTCGTAGGAAGTTTCAATTTCTCCACGGCAAGGACACGTGCCAATGTATCGATTTCATCGAGAACCGATTTGGGCATTCCATAATTACTGAACCAGCCGATAATACGCAGCAGGGTCTGTATCTTGCGCGGGGATGTCAGGACCGTTTGAGGTTTCACTTCATCAATCAGACGGCGCATGATACGGACAGCCAATTGAATGTCCCGCCGCCATAATTGATCCAGAGAGATCAGGGCAAGACGGCGTACCATCTCTGATGAGGACTCAACCGCGGAGTAGAAAATCTCATATCCAGCCTCCCTCATGAAAGGTACGGCCCGCAAGGCTGCCCGCTTGGCATCCAGCGATTCAAGGGACAGAATCTGTTTTGAAAGGGAAACGGCCAATTGCGGCTCCTCACCATACAGCGCGACCAACCCATCTGTGCAGAGCTCACGGATGCCTGGCGCGTTAACAACAGCAAAAGTCAGGAACAGGTTTACACTCCGTTGAAGTGCTAGGGCCATAACCAACGCCCCTCGCAGTGGAGGAAATTCATCGATCCGCCGGGCATGGTTCAATAAAAGGGAAGAGTCCCCATTATGCTTTTCCAACTCAACGAGAAGATGTTCTGCCAGCAGGTACTCAAGGAGACGATCATGCGCGAAGGAAAGAACCTGATCCAGTCCGCGTTCTGCGGAGATCAAGATACCGGCATCGAAGAGGCGGGTGAGTGAGGAGTAGTCCCCAGCCATATCCGTCATGGGAAGATCAGGGATAGGGATCTCCGAAAGATAGATTGATGCCCTGCCCTTCTCGATCATAATATTGACTATTTGGTCAACTGCCTGGCGGGAAGATGCATCAGAGATCGTGCTCGCTATATAGTGGCGGAAGATGGATAATTCTGAGTGAAAAGAGGGCACCGGCCTGCCACGCCATATCTCTGCCGTTAACCTAAGCAGGAGGGGATGACTGAAAAGTATCCGGGTGTTCGCCGTTATATCCTGAGCAGGGAATTGAACATCGAAATATTTTCCATACAGATGAAAGGCATGATCCAACTCCCCAGCACTGAAGCGCGGAAGCCGAACCGGCTGGTTCATGAAATAATTCCCCCAATTCAACCCGCCCAGCCTGTTCTCGAAGATCTGTCTCCAGGTGTAATCGCGGCAGGTGATCACAATCTTCAGGTTGCATTGATCCGCTTTTAGGGAGTTTTGCACTTCCTGATGGGAGACAATCCCATCAAGTCTTCTCAACAAATCTGCAGGAGAGGCACCCAAGTCACGAAATGAATTCAAACCATCCAGGAATATCCAAACGACTTGATTATTTTTATGGGCTTCACGCCCAAGGGCCAGTAAGGCTTCCGACGCAGTGAGTGCAGAGTCTGTGCCCCATAATTGCAGAGCGAGGTCACGTTCAAATGTCAGGGTCAGGGAACCAGCATCGTAATAGAGAACCAGATCACCCATTCCAATTCGGCTCTCTGCCAGGTGAGCCAGCCATGTAGTTTTGCCGTAGCCGGATGGCGCGGTTAGGATAAACCCGGCTGTCTGGGAGTGAACGAACGCATCCACCATCGCATCCAATTCAGGACGGCCTGCAAATACTTCAAACAAATACTGGTTGGAGCGTTTCATCTCCGCCAATTTTTGCCCGGTAAACTCATGAGATGCAGCGACCCGCACAGGCCAAATATTTTCCGAAGTTGAAGAGGCTCTGATCTGTTTGAACATGGCCTGTGTTTCCGGCATAGGCTGGATGCCAAGTTCCCTCATCAACATATCTGCACAGGATTGGTATTGAGCTATAGCCGCCGAACGTTGGCCGCTCTCCAAATAGAGCTTCATTATGGCCCGATGCAATTCTTCTCGAAGCGGGTCGTAACTGATCAACAGCTTGGCATGGAAAATGGCTTTGGCCCAGTTTCCACGCGCCTCATGATAATGAAGCAGTTTTTCCAGAACACTTATAAGCGAGTCTTTGAGTTGCTCGCGTATCAAAAGACACCAGTCGGAATAACAGCCATCCAGAAAATCATTTTTATACAATTCCACAGCCTGGGTCAGGGAGGGATAGTCCTGTTTTTGAATTAGCTCCTTGAACCAATGCACATCCACCCGATCTGGTTCGATCATGAATCCCGCTTCATCCCGCGCCAGGAACAGATGGTCCTGCAACGATTCCAATACTCCCCGCAGCCTCCAGATTTCCGTACTCAGGCTTGCACGTGCCTTTTCCTCCGTTTTTTCGGGCCAGAGCAAACCAGCCAGCATCGCGCGCGAATGACTGCGATTGGCGTGAACGACCAGATAGGAAAATAGTTCACGGCATTTATGTGTAGGAAAGGGCGGTAATGGACGTTCATTAAGAATGACCCTTGGTGAACCAAACAGAAAAATTTGAGGTCCAGGGTTCATGCCCAGCCTTATTTGTTTTTAGGGACAGCCAGACCAATCAATCCGAGGGCTGCGCTCAGGATGAATAACACGAATTTGATAGTGGCACATACTGCAGCAATTTGTGGAAGTGGAACAACCGCGCTGCCTTCAACAAGGATTTTCATAAGGGCATAATTTTCGACGGCATCGAACAGGGCTGCAAACAATGCACCCCACCCCAGCCACACAGTCACAGCGTGGAATCGGCTTGGTTTTTCGTGACCGGCCAAAAGGAGTCCGAGCGAGAGAGCCAGGGCGTAGACGGGCATGAAGAGGTAGTCGAATCCCAGACCAAAGGCGACAATGAGGCGGGCATTTTCATCCCATGAATCCAGAATGGCTTGAGAGCGTTCGACACTCCCGGCAACTTCAAATGGGACGATGCCATTGGGCTGCATGGGCTTTTCCAGGACGGCGAAGATGCCAAAGATCACAACGGTGAGGCCAAGGAAAAGAATAAAGAATGGCTTTCTCAATGGTTGCGGCAGGAACTCAAGCGGATGTTTCATTCCAGCGCCTTATGGTACACACGATTATTTTTATACTCCACGCCGTTCAAGTTCTTCAAGTCGGCGCGCATTTGTTCGGTGGTCTCAGCGACCTGGGTCATTTCTACATGAGAGAACTGTTGAAAATCCAGCAGGGTGCTGCCCATGGCGTAATATAACAGGGCGTTGCCTCCATGCCCCTGGAACTCAGGCAGAATGCCCATGCCGTTCACAGCGACCGTATTCGTACGACGCATCTCCATCAGCAGGTCGATCAACCCAAACGGGAACAGTCGTCCCTTTGCACGTTGAAGCGCGGCGGAAACATCGTGAAAGGCAAACAGGAATCCGACCACATCCTCGCCATGCGTGACGATCTTGATGAGGCGATGATCTGCAACCGTCATGATGTTCTCGACAACGAAATCGATCTCGCGGGGTGAGAGCGGATAATACTCCCAGTTATTGACGAAAGCATTGTTATAGGCTTTGCCAATACGGCCTGCCCAACTGACCAGTTCCTTTTTATTCTTGAACTTCTTCACCTCCAAATGTCCGCGTTCCATCACGCGTTCGGCAATCTTTTTGACGCGCTCTGGCATTTGGAATTTATCCGCGGGGAGATAACAGGAGACGAAATCCACTTCTTTGATGAAACCCTGCGCCTCCACCAAGGACTGGTAGTAGGCGTGGTTGTAATTGAGCATGGTCATCGTCTGACGGTGTTCGTGCCCGAAGACCAGCACCCCATAGCCGTCCAGCGGCCCCATGCCTTTCGGACCGATCATTTTATTTAATCCACGTTTTTTTGCCCATTCAATGGCAGTATTGAACAACGTGGTTGCTGCTTCGATATCATTCTCACATTCGAATAAATAAAAATCGGATGTCTTTTCCTGGCGATATTGATTGAAGGGCTTGTTCTCGATGACCGCGATGCGCCCCACATCCCGTCCGTCGCGCACAGCGAGGAAAAACTCCACATCCGAATGCTCATGGAAGGGATGTTTTTTTCGGTTGAGTTGGTTATAGGCGTCGATGTTCAAAGGCGGCACCCACTGCGGGCAATCGGCATAGATGCGATGGGGCAATTCCACAAACCGCCGGACCTGTTTCCTGTTTTCCGTATCCACTTTTTCGATGGTGAGCATGAGTCACCTCCTGTATGGGATGGCGCTGCCGCGCCGATGGGCCAAGTATAGTTCACCTTATTGCAAAAACGTTATCGTCCGTCACCCCGTCGGAAAAAGAGGGTTTGAAAGAACAGCGACCATGCTATACTTGGAAAACTTCCCCTTAATAGAGGTTCCATGACCGGAAATACCCATCAGGAAATGCTGGCAAAATATGCCGAAGCCGTCGTCAAAGTAGGACTAAACATCCGCGCCGGGCAGCGCTTGATCATCACATCAGCAGGCACACGCGGCGTACCGTATCAGTTCGCCCCGTTCGTGCGCGAGATCGCCAAAGCCGCCTATGCCGTCGGCGCAAAGTATGTAGACGCTATTTTCGCTGACGAAGAAATGCTGCGCATTCGCGCACAACACGCACCAAAGGACTCCTTTGGTGAATATTCCAAGTGGCAGGTGCAGGGCATTCAAAATATGATCGAGAACGGCGACGCGCTTCTTTCGATCGGTGGAGCCAACCCCGACCTGCTTGGCGGGCTTGACCCCGAAGTGGTCGGCAAGATGCAACAGACCCACCTCGAAAACTGGAGCCCGATCAGTGAAAAAGTGACAACGAACGCCATCAACTGGTGTGTTGTTGCCGCAGCGGGTGAAGCTTGGGCACATAAAATTTTCCCCGACCTGCCCATTAACAAAGCTCAAGATAAACTCTGGCAAGCCATCTTTGAAACCACGCGCATCGACCAGCCCGATCCCATCGACGCCTGGAATAAACACATCGCCACCCTGCGTGAACGTGCTTTGTACTTACAGGCAAAGCAGTACACATCGCTTCACTATAAGGGTCCCGGCACCGACTTTACTCTTGGTCTCCCCAGCGGGCATCTCTGGATCAGCGCCCAATCGATGGCACAAAACGGCGTCGCATTCACCGCCAACATGCCTACCGAAGAGGTCTTTACGTTACCAGATCGAAATCGCGCCGATGGTGTCATCTCTGCCACATTCCCACTCAGCTACGGCGGCACATTGATCGAAGATTTCCAGGTTCACTTTGAGTATGGGCAAATTGTCAAAGTCACTGCGAAAAAGGGTGAAGCCGCTCTCCAAAAATTAGTGGATACTGACGAAGGCTCGCATCGTCTTGGTGAAGTGGCACTCGTGCCTGCATCCTCCCCCATCGGCAAACGCGGACATCTCTTCTACAACACCCTCTTCGACGAAAACGCCTCCTGCCATATCGCCATCGGACGCGCCTACCGCTTCACCCTCGCCGGAGGAACGGAGTTGAACGACGACGA
>JAEURI010000122.1 GCA_016789225.1 Anaerolineales bacterium | reverse complement strand
GAGCACATTGAGCGCCTCAAAGCCATCTCCAGCGGACCCGTCGAAACGCTCAACCAACGCGCGCTGGCAGACTTTCTCTCCACGGGCGAATATGAACGCCATCTCGAACGTATCATCCCCGTCTATCGCGCACGGCGTAACGCATTATTGAACGCTATGCAAACCTACTTCCCGCCTGAGCTACGTTGGACGAAACCCACTGGCGGCTTCTTCGTGTGGATCTGGCTGCCTGAAAATATCTTGGCTATTGATCTGTTCTATCGTTCCGTGAAAAAAGGAATCAGCATCGCCCCTGCGAATATCTTTTACCCCGGTCCCTGCCCGCAAAACGCCTTCCGCCTGGCCTTCTCGCATTACTCGGAGGATGTGCTCATCCGCGCAGTGATGGAGATCGGGTGGTTGATGGGATAAAAGGACGTAGAAAAATCAAGCCAACAAACCTTTGCTCCCGATTTGAAAACCCGTCAGGGTGCGGGTATCTCCCCGGTTTCCACCTGAACACGTCCAAACATATTGGCGAGCAGAAGGAAAACGATGGGCCCTGCCGCTCCCCAACCGAGAATGCTGATGATGATCGCCTGCGTAGGCGAAACCGCAAGCCAGACCAATCCCACAAGACATAGGGCTCCACTTAATAGCATAACAAAACGCAAGGCGGTCTTAAGAAGGTTCCCACCAAAGATCGGCGACGCCAGCAGCATAGAGATCCCAAAGAACCAATCCCAGACAAAATTATCCAGAACGAACGCGGGAGCTGGCCACTTGCACGGAAGGAACAGCGCACGCCATGATTCTGAAAACAGTTCAGGTTGACTGTTCACCAAAAGCAGCAAGAAATTGATGCAAGAGGTAACCGTCACACAAGCGATCATGAAGGCAAGGGCTGCAAGGCTGTACGGTTTGTTGTTCGGCGATGCATAGGTGTGGACTGCGACCATCGAGAGCACCAGGAATGGTCCCATGACGACAACCAGAATAGCCATCATCGAGAGAAAAGGCCCGCCCTCCACGGCTGCTCCTTGTGACACATATGCCAGCCCGGACGCAACTGCATAGACTTCGCACACTACAAAGGTCGTCCATGCAGCAAAGATGCCAAGAGTCCTGGCCTGTGAAGTGAATGTCATATCCAGCGGGATGCTAGAATTTCTCATAGTGGACCTCCTCTGTCAATGCCCGATGGCTTGTGACCCATCCTATGTGATCTTCACATAATATACTACTTCATGGCACAGACCCGCGGATATGGCATAGCCGCCCAACCAGAAAAAGACTCAGACATGAGATGACCGCAGAATCTTCTCCATCGCTTTTCCTTTTGCGAGTTCGTCGATCAGTTTGTCTAAATAGCGGATTTTTTGCATCAGTGGGTCTTCGATTTCTTCGATGCGAACACCACACACCACGCCTTTGATAAGCGAACAATTTGGATTCATGGCGGGTGCTTGAGCAAAAAAAGTTTCAAAATCATTTCCCTGCTTAATTTGCTGCTGCAAGCCTGCCTGGGTATAGCCCGTCAACCAACAGATGATTTGGTCAACTTCCTTTTTAGTACGATTTTTGCGTTCTGCTTTTTCAATATAGAGCGGATAGACACCTGCAAATTTCATTGCGAAAACTTGATGTTTAGGTCTCATTATTCCTCCGGTGGGGTCGAGTCTTGATACGCATGCGTGCCCTACGGCACTCACAAGCAGGCAAACTTTGTTGGGCTGTTGCCTGTAAGTCATAGCTGTCAAAGAACATCCAGCAATTCGGCTGTAACGCTTTCATATTATATTATGCACCCTGCAACTGTGCAGCTAGTGCAGTGATTGGGGATTAGTCGATTTGTGCGCCACCGGTTGCGTTAGCCATGGTTGCTGTCATTCCTGCTGCAAGGTCGCTGGCCAACAACACAGCCGCGTTTGCCACTTGCGCTAACGGGGTAACGTACCGCAATGGAATATCCTTTGCAAATTCGCGATGAACCTCATCAAAAGTCATTCCCTTCCGGTCTCCATAAAGTTGCCATGCCTCACGCACACCCGGTGCGTCAGGCGATCCCGGCGAGCGAACCCAACAAACCCGCACCTGATCCGGACCGCTCTCAACAGCTAACTGCCTGAGGTAATGTTCGACGGCTGCACATGCCACACCAAAGCCACCCACACCATATAAGGGCTCTCGACCAGCATTGGCCGTGATACCCAAAATCGTGCCGCCTCCATGCCGAGCCATATGTTTGGCCAGGCTGGTGCCTGTATGGAACCAACTTGTCAGGCTGGTCTGAATTGGCGCAAAAAAACGGTCGAAAGGCATTTCAGATAGTATCTGCCCCTGGGTGTCGTCCCATGAAATTGCATTGAACATCAAGGTCACGGGACCAAAGCGACCAGTCACCGCATCCAAATGGCGCTCTACATCACGAGCATCAGTCGCGTCCACGGGCATCACCTCTGCCAACCCACCCTGACTCTTAATATCCTTCGATACTTCGTCAAGCAGCTCGTGTCGGCGTGCCGCCAAAACAACTTGCGAACCTTCACGTGAAAAAGCACGAGCTACAGCGCCGCCAACTGCCCCCGATGCTCCATAGATGATTGCTGTTTTAGCTTTTAGTAACACTTCTTATTCTCCTTGGTTGAAAGTTCTTATGGTAAAGGAAGCTTAGCAGCTTATGGCCTATCTTGTGTGATCTTCACGAGACATAGCACTTCGTCGAACAAGATCGGCCCGGTGCGTGGACATGGCGAAGCCGTCCAACCAGAAAAGGACTCAGACTTGAGATGACCGCAGAATCTTCTCCAACGCTTTCCTTTTGCGAGTTCGTCGATCAGTTTGTCTAAATAGTTGGGATTGCGCCTGCACGCTCATAATTCATGACAATGACGCCACTCGAGCCGACCATGCTTTCCGTCACCTTGAACGCCGCCGGGATCGTGCCAGCAGCAAACAACCGTTTTCCACTGCCCAAGGTGATCGGATAGATCATCAACCAGAACGTATCGACCAAATCATGCCTGATCAACGCCTGAAGGAGATTACTACTTCCCCAAACGTGCAAATCCGGCCCTGACTGTTCCTTGACCTTGGCAACCTTTTCTGCAATATCTCCGTTCAAAAACACGGACGGCTGCCATTCATGAGATGTGATGGTGTTCGAGGCGATGTACTTGGTCGCTGTGTTGACGCCAGGCCATGCATCTGCATGGTTAGGCCAGTACGGCGCCCAAATGTCAAAAGTTTTGCGCCCTAACAACAGGTCGAACTGCGAGTTCATCTGCTTTCTCAGAGCCATTCCGAGAATCTCGTCGGAATATGGACTTATCCACCCGCCATACGCGAAACCGTTACTGGTATCTTCGTCTGGCCCGCCTGGTGCTTGTATGACACCATCAAGGGAGATATGTTCAAGCACAATGATTTTTCTCATGATCGAGTTCCTCCAAAAATGGGAACTACCTTGGTGAAAACCGTGTATTTAGATAAGGCATCGGAGTTGATATGTTGGATTTGCCGGTTCTTTGAAGTTGTCATGGTTTACTCCTTTATAAATCGGATACGGTTTGGAGTAAATATTAGAACATAAATTCTAATTTGTCAAATAGTATATTTCGCGTTTTGTGGTTGAAACATATTTGAGCAAGGGGCAACCCAACGAATTTTGACCCGCTCAATATGACCTTCATAGGATATATCACTTCGTAGCACAAGCCCGCGGACCTGGCGTCTCACCAGAAAAAGGCTTGGGATGTACGCACGCCTTCCAGACAGTCCTCAGTACCAAGTGCATTATCCCGATTCTCTTCGGGATGCTTTGTTGGTCTGTTTTTCAGACCTCGGCATTTTCACTTGTTTCTAAAAATGGCGTAAATAAGGCTCTTTCTTCTGGTAAAAGACGTCTTGGCGACAAGGTTTTGGTATCAATAAATAATCCTTTTTGACTACCTTCAGCCACTAATACATGTTGACTATTATAGAAGCGAAATTCTATAATACCTGTGGTATTACGCAATTCCGATAACCATACTTCTATATGAACATAGTCGCCTAAATACAAAGGTTTTTTATAGGTAATGGTGGTTTGCACTAAAAGCGGGGCAAAACTTTGTTTGAGGATTTCATGAGTAGTCATGCCTGCCGCCTCCAATAATTTGGTCCGCCCTATTTCCATCCATTGGATGTAAATGCCATTGTTTACATGTCCCAAGAAGTCAATATGAAATGTATGGATTTCCTGTTCAAAAGATATTTTTTGCATAGTTGTTTGAGTTATAGGGTAATTTTTCTTTCCAATGGTGTTAATCAGCACATGTGTGAAAGCGCCATCATTCTATCGCTCGTGCTCTTAAGACGGCATAGATAAGCAATAAAGTGAAAAGTAGTGCCAGAAAATTCCAAGGAAACTGCTTGAGATTTGCTCACGCCTTACGGGCATTGCCCAGCATCAGATAAGGCGGTTTTTGCTTTGGATTGTTGCTGGTAAAAATCAACACAATTTCGAAATTGTTCCCAATGCCAGCTTGAGCGACTGGCAAGGTACATACTCGCGATCAATGCGCTCATTTTTTTCTCGGCTCATAGTAAAGCATTATTGCGCCACAACCAAATGTTTTTGTTTTCAAAAGTTTAAGATCAACTCTATCCCTGATGTTTTTAAATAATGGCAAGCCGCCTCCTACAATCGTTGGCTGAACGCCAAGCTGGTATTCATCAATTAAGTCAAGTTGCGTTAAGGCCACTATTAGGCCTGGGCTGCCAACGAAAATGTTTTTACCCGCTTGTTGCTTAAGTTCTAAAATTTCTTCTTTAATGACTTCCTTTTTCAATTCTGTATTTTTCCAGGCAACGTTTTTCAGCGTGCGGGAAAAAACAATCTTTGAAATATTGTCTATTAATACTGCAAATTCGTCCATTGGTTTGTTACCCGTAGGGTTTTTTACAACAGATGGCCAATAACTTTCCATAAGTTGATATGTTATTCTTCCGTATATAAGGGCGCCTGCATTACTCAACAACTCATTATAATGTTCATGGGTCTCATCATCTGCGATCATTGCCGTGTGGTCGCAAAACCCGTCAAGTGTCATATTCATTGCTGCAATGAGTTTTCTCATTTTTTGTTCTCCTTGTAATTAATGAAAACACCACTATCAATTTTATTTTGTCATGAAGATGGAAAATTTAATAACCACCCTGCCCTGACTAAAAAGCATTAACCCTCACGCCCAGGTCGCCACGGCTCGTCTGTGTGCGTGAGCCAGACCAGCTCGGGGTCGAGCGCGAGCACCCGCAACTGGCCTTTGGTATGCGGCTCGTCTAGCTCGCCGAACCAAACCGCCACGTCACCGCCAACGATGATCGGACGCCCGCCAGTCTCGACGACGACCATCTGCATCCCGTCTGTGTGACCCGGCGCCGGGACGAGCCGGAGCCCGGGAAGCAATTCGAACTCGCCATCGACCGGCACGTACTGCACGCCGGGCACATCAACCCACTCGCGAATCGTGTAGTCGTCCTTGTTGCGCGCGTCGTCGAGCTCCTGACGCTGGACGTAGATCGGCTTACCGACAAAGAGGTGATTGCCGCCACAGTGGTCGAAGTGCAGGTGTGTGTTGACAACGATGTCAATACTGGAGAGATCGAAGTCCTGCTTGTTCAGTGGAAGGAGGCGAGGATCCATATCGGCCCCGGCCGGGTGCAGCTCCGTCATGCCGGTGTCGACCAGCACACGCCCATCGGGATGGTCGATGACATGCACGTAGACCGGCATCCGCTCGCCATCTGCAAGCAGGTCGGCAACGCGAACAGGTGTGATGGTGATTTTATTTTTCATGGCAAATCTCCTTTACTGATAATAGAACGCATATTCTATTTTGTCAATATGTGGAGAAATATCATTTATGAACTTGACACCCCAACGGTTTACGGCTTGCCCTGTGGGTACCTGCCTATGTACGCGGACCTGGCGAAGCCGTCCAACTGGAAAATGATAAGACGTAAAAAACTGCTTGGGATGTGCGCACGCCCACCGGGCAGTCCCCAGCGTCAGGTGCATTATCCCGGTGCTCGTCCGGGATGCTTTGTTGGGCGGCGTTGTTGATTAAGAGCCTTACCTGTGAAAGTAATCATTGCTTATTGTCAAGTTTGCTCTTTGCTCTGATTTCTGAAAACTTTCCGTAAATTGCGCCAATGACTAACCCTATGCCTATTCCTGACAACAAATAAGTGGTAATGAAATTATCAGGAATGTCGTGTTCAATTAAGTTAATTACAATCACTGGGATTGTAATTATTACACCGATAAGTGTACCGTGCAATACTGATTCGACTTCAAAAAATATATACTTTCCCTTCAATCGGGCAATTCCCCATAAAATAAACATGGTCAAAGCATATAAAATAATAGAAGGCATGGTTACAACCTGCGCTTCGCCTCTTGAATTGATGTATCCAAAAAAGACGCCTACAAACAAGTGCATGAGAAGTATAAGTGCTTCGAATGCTAATTTCACTTTATTCATGGTGTGAGCCTAAAAAGTATAGCGATATGCGATGGATTATTTTATTCTACAACAATCGTTTTTTTATTCCTTGCTCAAATAATAGCCAGTATAAAATAAAGGATGCCAACAAAAACAGTATTCCAGTGATACTCGAAGACAAAACTCCATATTCAGAAATGACTTCTCTGAATATGAAAAATGCGCCTACCAGCGAACCAAATATAAACCATCGAATAGCGCCTGTGAGACCAAAATAGGTACTTCTGATTTTATTCTTTGCTACTTTCGGTAAAAAGGCTAAAAGGATAGAACAAAATACAGGAAGCAATAAAGAGGAGACGCCAATATCATTTATCAAACCATTAAGTATGGCAATAATCAAACCTAGTAGGCTTGATGCTCCAAAAATAAAGCCCATGCCCGACATCCACATAATTGCTTTTTTGTTTGTTATCTCGGTAGTTTTCATACTTTTTAATTACGATTTTCTTCACTATAAACAAAGAATGAAACACTTTGACTGATTTTGCGGACAGCCACCTAACGGTTTGCGACATCGTTCCCGTAGGGGATCGTGAAGCACGGCGCTGTGTCTCGACAAGCTCAACAACCAGGGTGGGGACGGCAAAGCCGTCCAACTGGAAAAGTGATAAGGCGTAGAAAACTACTTGAAATTTGCGCACGCCCTCCGGGCAGTTCCCAGCGTCAGGTACATTATCCCGATGCTCTTCGGGACGCTTTGTTGGGCGGCTTTGGGGAAGAAATCATTACTTAAAGGTTAAGTGAACATGAAAGCTTGAGCGTTTAGGCTTTTATGTTCACCCGCTTAAAAATCAGGTGCAATTTATCACTTTTTTCCATAATATGTGGCGCGCTTATCTGTCTTTGGAGAGGTAAAGCTCCAATAGCTAACATTATTACAATTGGACTCAGTCCACCTAGAACCAGGTTGATTTGCACCGCGAACTTGTATTTTCCAAGATTCCACTCCATTTACCCATACTGTTGTTACTGTCTGAATTATGGCTACATGCCCAGCACTGTCTTTGACATGGAAACCAGGTTGCATAATGATGACTTCTCCTGGGCGAGGCACCGTTAGTTTCACAAAGCCTCGAGATTGAAGGAAAGGCCCCATGTTTTTTGCTTGACCAGCAGAACCAGAAAGTTTGAATTTATTTTTGATATACACTACACACTGACAAAAAGGTGCTGACAATGAAGCCTTGTCTACTGACGAAGCCTTAACCATGTTGACTGGAGGCATAAATACAGCAAGCAAGGTAAATATTAATATAATTTGTGTAGCCTTACGAAAATTCAACAACGAGAGTTTACCCATGATTTTTCTCCTTTTTAGATATCTAGTTTGGAAATAAGAATTTAATACATCTTTAATTATATAGTTGATAACAACTCCCTTACCTTGCATCTACCAATCAAATCTCATTGCTTGTCATTCATTTATTTTTCAGAGGCAGCCACCCAACGGTTTGCGACATCGTCCCCGTAGGGGATACCTGCGCTGGGGCGGGACGAGACTCGCTGTTGAAACGGGATAAACTCAAAGCCAGAAAAATGCTTGAAAACGCGCCGACTCCCACCAGTCAAGTGCACGCTGTGTTGGGCGCTTTTTTGCCATCGACCAATTTGCTCAGTAATACTCTCGAAGATTAAGAGTTGCACTGGCGTTAGCCGAAAAATGTTTGAGAAGATCCTGTATGTAGTCCGCGAAGGTTTACAAGATTTTGGGAGGAACATTCAAAAGGTCTAATATGAACCTAGAAACTTGGTTCCTCTGGTTCTTTGATATCAGTGTCGCGTACCCAACCCTCATTTTCCAGTTTGATCTTTTGAATGGCCACAGAATTGGCGCTGGCATCAAGGTCGGGTAGGGCGGTGTACTCGCAGACCCAGCAGCGGAAAATTTTATATGCCAACACTTTCTGACCGGCTTCATTGTAGAGCTCGATGACGATATCCTTACGGAAGTCCTTCAGCGAGACCTCCTTGCCTTCACTGTTGCCGTAAGTCCATACTTTGTTGGCCCATTGTTCAAATTCCAGGTCGTGGGTCACGCCGCGCTCGAGAGTGATGGCGCTGTATTCAGTCTGGCCGGGCGAGCGGTGTTCCAGTGCAGGCAGGCCGCCTTCGCGGTGCTTCACAACCTGTGTGGTGCGGGTCAGGCCGCTGACTTTGCTCACCCCGGCTACGTACCTGCCTTCCCACATGACCCTGAATTTATAGGTCTTGTATGGGCCATCGCGCGGTGTATTCATAGAGAATTCTGGCACAGGCATTTTGATCTCCTTTGTCTTTCCAATCCAAGCCTTTATTCTTTACTACGTCAGCGCCCAACGGTTTGCGACATCGTCCCCGTAGG
>JAEURI010000111.1 GCA_016789225.1 Anaerolineales bacterium | reverse complement strand
TAATACAAGCGAGAGTCTACTTGATGGCGTTGCTTTTTATTGGAAGTAATCCTTGAAAGCAAGAAGCGGGCTAACACAGCGTGAACCTGACGCTGGGGACTGCCCGCAGGGCGTGCCGTAAACAGTTAGCTCGCCTGAAATGATAGATGCCTCGAATCAAGGAAACATTGACACTATGGACTATCGAAAGATTGGCTTCTGGCAACTCTTGGCTTTGTCAATATTACTGACCTTTGTTGCTCAATTCATTCACGAAGCGGGTCATTGTGCTGTTTATCAACTCCTAGGTACAAAGCCGGTATGGAGCGTCAATAGTCTGGCACAGATTTGGGATGACACCCCATTACATCCAGAAAACTGGAGCATCTTTACCACCCCGAATGGCAAGTCCGGGTGGATACGAATGAGTTCAGCACCCAGCCAAACAGAACATGTTTTTGGGCTGCTCGCTGGTCCCCTTGCCTCCCTTTTTGGAATCATACTTGGTCTTGCGCTGGTTCGATTCCGCAAAGAGACGTCCATAAAACAAATAGGGGTGGTGTTGGTACTTACCATTTCGTTGCCAATGGTCCAGTATTATCTTCGAAGTCCTTGGCGTCATACGGGAGATGAGTATTTTGTTGCAGCGTATTTAGACATTCCCAAATACATAATCGATCTACCATTCGGCTTTTTGTTCCTCATGGGCTTCATATTAACACTGCAGTGGTTGGGCAGTTGGAAAACCAAATTGAAATGGTTGGGAATCACTGTGCTGGGAAGTACGCCTGTGGGTTTGTTCATCATCTACATCAATGGTTGGGTGATTTCTCAAATCAACCAAGAAAATCGCTTCTTTCAACCCTTGCTCGGTTTCGCCCTTCCAGTGTTCATTTTCAATGTAGTCGTATTGGCACTGGTCGGCATATGGTCGAAATATGGAAGTACTCAAGATTACAAAGCAGTCTAACACAGCGTCCGAACCAGCACCGGGATAATGCCCCTGATCCTTCGCTCCTCGACGCGCAAGCAGACCGCCATAATCACGAATGAAGTGTCTACATCATAGTGCCCCAGCAAAAGGATCCTCCCATGCGCAAACTTATTGTCAGCAATTTCGTCACACTCGATGGGTTATACGAAGGCAGAGATAAGAACATTCACTCGTTATGTGACTACTATCATGCAGACTATCACGGAGATGACAGTTTCGATTTCTACAATGCCGAGCGTTTAAGATCAGCCGATTTCCTTTTACTAAGCCATAATACATTTATTGGGAACAAAGAATACTGGTCAGAGGTGCCGAACAACCCCAACGCCACAGAAATCCGGCTTGAGCTTGCCCGGCTTTTTGCCTCCATCGAAAAGATCGTCATTTCAAACCGTCTCACACAAACCGAACTCGCCCCATGGAACAACACCCGCATTATCAAGCGAGCAGATGCACACCGCGAAATTGCCGCACTCAAACAACAGCCGGGCAACGATATTCTCGTCGTGCTCAGCCGCCTGCTTTGGAACGATCTTCTCGTTCATGGCCTTGTGGATGAACTACATCTCACCTTCTTCTCCCTGATCGGCGGCGAAGGCACCCCATCTTCGAGACCCGTCCACCCGTTTCGCTCAAGCTCCTGCACACGCGCACATGGGAAGGTTCTGGCAACCTGCTTGCCTGTTACCAGATAAACCACACTGTAAAATCGTAATAGGATTTTGGGCTGGATTTCTTTTCCGCCCATGTACAAATCGAAAACAGAACCATGGAAACGCTTATCAACGCCTTGGGGCTCGTGCCGGTCCTGCTATTTGGCCTTTCGCTTTTTCTTGGCAGGCAACCCTAAACCGAAATACCATCAGCTCTGCTCAGCGCACATTTGGACATCAAGGGGAATCTCAAAATTATCCAACCAATGTACTAGTCAAAATACACCCAATAAAACTTAAGTACGGCTTGTGGTAACAATGACCTTTCTATAAAATGACAACACCGCAACACGCGGGAACTTTACAAATTATTTTATAGGAGAATGCAAATGAAAACGAAGTCTTATTTATTGTTGTTGACCCTCGCCCTCACACTACTGTCTGCCGGATTCCTGGTCGGCTCAGCCTCCGCCGCTTCCTGCTTCACAGATGTGGAAGGTCACTGGGCCGAAACCTTTATCTGCTGGCTCAAGACCAATGGCATTTCCAACGGCTACCCCGATGGGAGCTATGCCCCAAACAACGGCATTACCCGCGGTGAAATGGCCGTCATGCTTCAAAAGATCAACGATCTGGCTGTTGCTCAAGATGCCACCAGGTTGGCCGAGGCACAAGCCTATGCTGACGCGAACATGACCGGCAGCGTGACCATCAACGCAGGCACGACTGTTTGGGTCCCCAATGCAGGCGGCACACAGAGGATTAGCAGCCTGATCAGCTATGCTGAATTCCGCCCACCCACAGGGAATAACGGCACCTATGGATATATCGCATCCATTCCTGTACCAAGCGTTCTATATGGCACTGGCATGTACCTGGATGGCTTCCGTCTTTGCTATGATGCCACCGATCCTGGAACATCCCTTGATGAGGCCAGAATATATTTGATTGAAGGTTCAAGTGGCGCCAGTTCCGCACAATTTACTGACTTTACCGACCGCACGGATGAACTATGCCGCACGTATTCGTTGCCTGCTTCAACCCTCTTTCACGCTGATGATTATGTATTGATCTTCCTCAATGTGCAGTTCGCAGGCACGGGCGATTTCTTCCGCGTACGCTCTCTCAACATCAACCTGCACCCCAGCCCCACCGGCGAGACGGTTCTAAAACAACCGGGTGAAGAAGTCACGCCGTTGGTGCCCTTCACTGAAGAGCCATAAATAACTTCGAATAAAAAGAGAGACGACAAAAGTTTCGTCTCTCTTTTTATTTCCTTCTTTTGTTCATGCAAGCATGGAGAAAAGCTGGCGATCATAACTATAAACCTTACCAATATACTATCAAAAACAAGCTTCACTCAACCCAAAGTACGGCTTGAAGTTTAAGTCTTCAACATATACACTGGAAACACCCCGCCAAACGAAGGCGGTTGGTAAATTTTATTAATAGGAGAGAAAAATGAAAAGGAAAATGAGTCTATTTTTATCGGTACTTGGTATTCTATTCCTGGCAGCAGGCATGATGACCAGTCGCGCATTGGCAGCCACCCCAGACTGCTTCAGCGATGTGACCACCCACTGGGCAGAAGATTTCATCTGCTGGATGAAAGATAACGGCCTCACCAGCGGCTATCCCGATGGAACCTTCCGCCCTGACAATCCCATCACCCGTGCAGAAGTGGCAGTCTTCCTGCGCCAGATCCGCACCACAGGTGTCGTGCAAGTCAACACCGGCCCTACCGGCTTCCAGCCTGCAACCGGCGATAATGGCACCATCCAATACTTCGCGGGCGAAACTCGATTAAAATCCACCTCCGGCAACTTCAACAATTCATTCATTTCATCGGTCACCATCCCCAGCAGCCTGTATAACTCGAGAATGGTTTTGAACGCGGTCAAAATCTGCTACAGCCTGCAAGGCGGCGGCTATATCTCAAGCGTCAACTTCTCGCTTTACAGTTCGAGCGGATCGGTCATAGATGGAGTTTCCAGCAGCAACGACCTTACCAGTGACGGCTGCACGACCTTCAACTTCTCCTCCCCCATCGGGGTGGACGGAGGCGAATATCTACAAGCCACCATTAACTCAGCAGGTGTATCCAGCATCACAGATTGGGTCAACATGCACTCCGTCACAGCATACATGACTCCCAGCGCAGATGCGGCAGTCGCTAAAGAAGCTGAGTAATATCTCCCATTCAACAAAAGTTATTTCCCCCTTTCCAGTTGGAGAGGGGTTCTTTTTTATACGGAAATAAAATTGGAGCGGGTGGTAAACCTGCTCCAAAGATAACATCCTGATCCGCTCGTTGAACGTCAACTCCATTCCAGCCCCACCGGCGAGACCGTTCAGAATCAGCCCGGTGAAGAAGTCACCCCGTTGGTGCCTTTCACCGAAGAACCATTTTTGTAATAAAAAGATTAGACATGTTCTTTATTCCCCCAAAAGAGCGAGTTAAAATTCCCTTTATAATCCGTTTTTCGTCAATGTCAAATTTCATCAACTAGAACAGAGGAGAACATTAAAAATAATGAAACGCAAACTTGCTACAAAAAGTATGACTATTGCCGCAATTTTACTAGCTCTCGTCTTCGGTATCAGCGTTGGCCAAGCCTATGCATCCACTGGCTGTTTTACAGATACCAACGGCCACTGGGCTGAAACCTTCATCTGCTGGATGAAAGACAACGGCATTACCTCCGGCACCGGCGGCGGAGCATACAGCCCAAATAACAACGTCACTCGTGCAGAAATGGCTGTCTTCATGCAAAAATTGGATGATCTAGCAATCGCCCAAGCCAACGCAGCCGATGCAACCAACCTAACTGAAGCTAAAAACTACACCGACGGTTCCCTAACTGAAGCTAAAAACTACACCGACAGTTCCCTAACTGAAGCTAAAAACTATACCGACAATTCCCTAACTGAAGCTAAAAACTACACCGACAGTTCCCTATCCTCAGGCAATATTTTGATCAGCGCTGGCTTTGGGAACTGGCATCCCTTTAATTCAACCGACCCTTTGTCATATACTTATTTCTCGAGCCAAACTCAGGTAACCAGATCATCTATTGGCTCAAGCTTTTTATCCATCAACCCCGACATCCCAACTGTGTTATACGGAAAGAGTCTGAAATTCATGGGGGTTGAATTCTGTTTCGATACGTTTGCAAGTACATCGCTTAATTATGTTGAGATCAATACTTATTCGCATACCACCGGGTCCCTTGGTAGAAACCTCAGATTCTCAGACCCCACGACTCGCACCGGAAACGAGTGCCGTCTCTACACACTATCTTCGCCCATTGTGTTGACCGCAGACGCCGGAGTTAATCTCTTTATTCAAGTTAATTGGACTGCAGCGGCTTCACAATTCGCGATTGGGCGAACTACTTTTATCTTTGAACCAACAACTACCATTGCAGCACCCCCGGCAGTGCCGCAAATACTTCAAGATAGTGAGGAAGCGCCAATCTCTCCAGAATTCGACACTTCAGCTCCTTAAATTTCACTTAATCTAAAAACAACATCCCCAGAATGAACTCTGGGGATGTTGTTTTAAGATGCGCCTTACTTTAACTTCTCTTCCACAACTATTGACAATTTACCCATCGCCTCGCTGACATTGCTTTCAGGCAAACTGCCCTGCGCCAGATTGGGACGCCCGCCGCCTTTGCCGCCAATGCCGGTGATGAGATCGCCCGCCTTGAGTCCGCGCTTGACCACGTCTTCGGTCACAGTGGCAATGACGGTGGTTCCCGTCGCAAGAACCGCCGCGCCGTTTTTGGGGTACTTCTCGCGGAACTTATCCGCCAGCGAGCGCAAGGTATCCACGTCGGCATTGGGGATTTCGGCGGCGAGGACGTGGACATCTTTCACGGTTTGAACAGTAGAGAGTAGTGAGTGGAAAGTGGAAAGTGCAGATTGCGTGCGCAGGTTGGCAAGTTCCTTTTTCAGTTCGGATACTTCATCCTGTAACGCATCCACTTTGGCAGGGACTTCTTCGAGCGAAGTTTTCAATACGCCAGCGGTCTGCTTCAGAGTCTTGAAGCGTTTATGGATCAATTCATACGCGCCACGACCTGTGACGGCTTCGATACGCCTCACACCCGCCGCCGCCGAGCCCTCGCTGACGATGAGGAATGCGCCAATGTCGGAGGTGCGGTCAAGGTGCGTTCCGCCGCAGAGTTCGTAAGAGTATTTGGTGCCGACAGTAGAACTGTCGGATTCCAGAATGGAAATTGTGCGCACGACTTCGCCATATTTTTCGCCGAAAAGCGCCATTGCACCTTCCTTCTTGGCTTCGTCGAGAGACTTGGTGACTTTGACCACGGGCATATCCGCCGCGACGGCTTCGTTGACCATTCTTTCGACGCGCTCGATCTGTTCGGGCGTCATGCCTTCGGGGTGATTGAAGTCAAAGCGTAAGTGCGTCGGCGCGACGAGCGAGCCTGCCTGCTTGGCTTGGTCGCTCAGGACCTCATGCAGTGCTTTGTGCAGCAAGTGCGTGGCTGTGTGATTGCGCATGATGTCGTGACGGCGGGTCGCGTCCACTTCGGCAGTGGCTTTGTCACCGACCTTGGGATGACCGGAGATGACTTCGCCGATATGCACGATGACACCCGCAGAGGCGCGACGCATGCCGGTGATTTCAATTTCCCAGTCTGCGCCGCGGATGAAGCCAGTGTCGTTGACCTGACCGCCCGCTTCAATATAAAAACCGGTCTTGGGCAGGATGACTTCGACCTGATCATCGAGTGAGGCGGAGTCTACGGACTGTCC
>JAEURI010000109.1 GCA_016789225.1 Anaerolineales bacterium | reverse complement strand
CCCAAAGTCTGGAAGGAGCGCTTCAATCTCGAAAAGGGAGCCGCGTTCGGGCTCAGTCACAACTTCTGGCAGGTCGGCTATCTCCGCCCGCAGAATCGTCACGCCAAATACAACAATATGTATTTCGCTGGAGCATCCACTCACCCTGGCACAGGTCTGCCGATTGTCCTTCTTTCGGCTCGCCTCACAACAGAGCGCATCCTCAAAGAAAATGGTACAATAGCTGTGCAAAACGTGGCAAAGCCATCATTAAATCCAGCCTAACGAGGAAAACACATGCTTAGCAAATCGCCTGCCTTTAACTTGAAAGCTGTACTACGCGAAACGGGACTCGCCGCAGATACCCTGCGCGCCTGGGAACGCCGCTATGGGCTGCCCATCCCGCAACGCACGGCGGGTGGACATCGCTTGTACTCGCAGTACGATATCGAGACCATCAAATGGTTGATCGCACGTCAGGCAGAGGGACTTTCCATTTCCCGCGCCGTAGACTTGTGGAAGGAAATGCTCGCCTCAGGTTCGGACCCGTTGGCTGGTCTGACCTCCTCAAGCCCTGCCTCACTTCAAGGATCAACTGCCACGATCCCAGTCGACACCACACTGGACTCTATTCGCGCAGAGTGGGTTGCAGCCTGTTTGAACTTTAGCGAAACCCAGGCAGAGCAGGCTTTGAATCACGCCTTTTCGATGTTCCCGGTTGAGTCTGTATGTACCGAAGTACTGCAAAAGGGAATGTCGGAGATCGGTTCCCGCTGGTATGAAAACACAGCCAGCGTCCAACAGGAGCATTTCGCTTCCGGCCTCGCCATGCGCCGCCTGGATGCCCTTCTCATCGCATCCCCCACACCCACCCGGAATCTGACCATTCTCATCGGCTGCCCACCCAGCGAGTGGCACACCTTCACCCCTCTGCTGCTTGCCCTCCTACTCCGCCGGCGCGGACTAAACGTCATCTACCTCGGCGCAAATGTGCCCGCAGAACGATTCGCAGAAACGGCATTAAGGGTCAAGGCCAGCCTTGTTATTCTGGTCGCACAGACCTTGAGCAGTGCCGCCCATCTTCAGCACGTAGCCCAGTCCCTCAACAGCCATCAAGTCCCGGTTTCATTCGGCGGCAGGATCTTCAATCTCCGCACTGGGATCGTAGACTACATCCCCGGTACCTTTCTCGGAAATTCCCTCGAAAATGCAGTCCAGGAAGTTGAGACACTGTTGAAGAGCAAGCCCAAAGTACGCGCTTCAAAATCCGCTTCGCAGGAACACCTTTCTGCAATGATCGGCTTCAATTCAAAACGTGCCCATATCGAGAGCACGCTCAAAATGAATCTTGAACCGCTTTCCATCAGCCCGGAAGAGATCAATACCAGCATTCAATACCTCGGCGACAATGTCTCTGCCGCCCTACAATTCGGCGATATGGAACATCTCTCTGAGGAAATCGAATGGTTGAAAATGTTGCTGCAAGCCTACAATCGCCCCAGGCAGGAATTGGCCGCCTTCATGGAAAGCTACTCGCAAGCCGTGGATACTCATATCAATGGGCAGGGCGATCCCATTAAACAATGGCTGCGCGCCTACGCCCAGAATAGAATCTGACCCATGTCCTTTACCGCCCTATGGCTGACCGCTGCCACTATCATCCTTGTTTTAATGACCCTACTATGGCTTTACAGCCTGGCGATCAAGAACGCCAGCATTGTGGATATCTTTTGGGGAACCGGCTTCATCATCGTCTATTGGGCGGCAGCATGGATCGACCCATCCGAACTGACAACACGCTCCATACTGCTCGGTGTAATGGTCACTCTTTGGGGGCTGCGACTTTCCCTTTTCATCTTCTCCCGCAACCACGGGCAACCTGAAGATTTCCGTTACGCCGCCTGGCGCGCAGAAGCCGGAGAGTCGTGGTGGTGGCGTAGTTTCTTAAAAGTCTTTCTTCTGCAAGGCGTCATCTTGTGGATCGTGGCGGCTCCGCTCATTGCCGCCCAAACCTCAACGCCTTCTCCACTAAAGTGTGAATGCACCGATTACACCGGTGCGGCACTCTGGCTGGTCGGCTTCATCTTTGAAGCTGGCGGCGACTGGCAGTTGTCACGCTTCAAAAAAGACCCCGCCAACAAGGGCAAGTTGCTCACCACTGGCTTGTGGAGTCTCACCCGCCACCCCAATTACTTTGGCGATGCAGCACAATGGTGGGGCTTCTATCTCATCGCCTTCGCTGGCGGCGCCTGGTGGACGGTCTTCAGTCCCCTGCTTATGACCTTTCTATTGATGAAGGTTTCCGGTGTGGCCATGCTCGAACGCACCCTGACCAAAACCAAACCCGGCTACGAAGAATACATTGCCCGAACAAATGCCTTCTTTCCGTGGTTTCCAAAAAATAAAATCCAAAGGAAGTCTGACAAATGAACAAGGATATTCTCGGTAGTTTCTTCAACCGCATATTGCCTCTCTTCCCGCCGCGCACTGAAGCTGTCTTGAAAGACGTGACCACCAGCTCACTGCAGGAATTGAATTTCCGCTACATCTTCACCGTGGATGGCATGGTCACCATTAGTCACATTATCGAAGACATGGTCAATCAAAACAAAGGCGTGTCAAGTCTGCACGTATCCTTCCAATATTTCTCACGCTTCGCCAGCCAGGCAGAGCGTTATCGCATTGTGGCATCCCATGCCACAGGCTTATGGCTTTACGGCGCGGACGATGCTCAACTGCCTGAACTGCCGCGCATGACCGCCATCAATGCAAAAGACACACCGCTGGAAAAGTATTGGTTTGTGATCGCATACGGCCCCGGCGTCAGCGCCACTCTACTCGCAGAAGAGATCACCCCCGAACATCGTCTCGCGCACGAGCCACGCATGTACGAAGGGTTTTACACCTTCGAAGTCGATACCGCCTATCAGATTCTCATGCTGATGCATCAAATGTTTCCCAAGCAAGTACCGCTCCCCATTGCGCCGGAAAAAATCAAGTAACCCGACCTTCCCACTACCCTATGACCAACATCTGGTGGATCCGCCGCGACCTGAGGCTGACGGATAATGCCGCGCTTCATTCTGCGCTCGAAGCTGGCCCGACCCTTCCGGTCTTTATTCTCGACCCGGCCCTCGAAAACCTATCTCCACGCCGTATGGACTTTCTCTTCGAAGGCCTGGCCGCCTTGGATAAGGAACTGCGAAACCGCAAGTCTTATCTCATCATTCGCAAAGGCAAGCCAGTGGATGTATTGTGCAATTTATTCGACGAGATCAAAGCAGAAGCCATCTACGCCGAAGAGGATTACACACCCTACGCCCGCAAGCGCGACTCGTTGATCCAAAAGATCCTGCCGCTGAAATTGATACAAGGGCAGACCGTTCATCACCCCAAAAGCATCCTGAAGCAGGATGGCAGGCCGTACACTGTGTACACGCCATATTCCAAAGTATGGAAGGCACAGTTAAGTAAGATCAAACTCCACCCCGCCCCTGAAGATATAAATACTCCCAGCGGGATTCATTCCGAGCCAATGCCTGCATTCAAATCCAGTCCACTGTTTCCGGCTGGTGAACACGAAGCATTGCGCCGTCTCGATCAATTCACCCATGTGCCGATCAGCAAGTATGCAGATGATCGCAACCGCATGGACCTGGACGGAACTTCTGCCCTCTCGCCATATTTGCGCTTTGGCATGCTGGGTTTGCGTCAGGCTGTACACGCAACGTTGAACGCTCAACTCGTTAATCAAAACTCGAAAGGCGCAGAAATCTGGCTGAACGAGCTCATCTGGCGCGAGTTTTATATTCAAATTTTGTATCACTTCCCGCACGTTGCCAAAACTTCATTTAACCGCTCACTGACAAACATTCCGTGGCGGAACAAACCGTCAGAGTATGAAGCGTGGAAGGCAGGCAGAACAGGCGTCCCGGTGGTGGATGCGGCGATGCGTCAGCTCAAAGAGACCGGTTGGATGCACAATCGTGCGCGCATGATCGTCGCCTCCTTCCTTGTCAAAGACCTGCTCATTGACTGGCGCTGGGGCGAATCGTGGTTCATGGAAAATCTGCTCGATGGCGACATTGCCGCGAACAACGGCGGCTGGCAATGGACGGCTGGAACCGGCACCGACGCCGCGCCGTACTTTCGCATTTTCAACCCTGTGCTGCAAAGCGCCAAGTTCGACCCGAACGGAGATTACATCCGCAAGTGGGTGCCTGAGCTGCGCGGGCTGAATGCAAAACAGATCCATACGCCGTGGGAGTTTGAGATTCAAATCCCCGGCTACCCGGAACAACCGATCGTGGACCGCGAACTGGTCAAGGAAAGAACGTTGAAGGCCTACAGCATTTCAAAGGAGTCGGTGAAATGAATAAGCGTGACCTTTCGGTCTCGATGGCGCGTGCCAACATCATCGTGCTATTCGTCGGAATTCCTGTTGTCGCCCTGCAATTTGCCTTGTTCAGTTTTATTCATCCTGATCTTGACCAATCTCTGACGTGGAACTTCATCGTCTTTCTGGTCGCGCTTATTGCCGGGGTGATCGTTCATGAACTGATCCACGGCATAACATGGGCCATCGTCGGGCACAAGCCGTGGACTTCGATCAAATTCGGGTTTCAAATGGCAACCTTCACACCGTATTGTCATTTGAAAGAACCTGTAAAGGTTAATCCATATCGCATCGGCGCGTTCATGCCGGGCTTTATTCTGGGGATTCTGCCATTCGGGTTGTGTCTCCTCACTGGCGACACCAATCTCTTTTGGTTCAGCCTCGTCCATACCTCTGCCGCCGGTGGTGACTGGCTCGTGTTGTGGCTCATTCGTAATGTCAAAGCAAATTCATTTGTGGAAGATCATCCCAGCCAGGCGGGATGTTACGTCATTGAAGGATAATTTATGAAAAAGCGTTTTCGAAACATAGCGGGGATTGTTCTCATCGTATTTCTGATTTTGTTCTTCGTCGTCCCCTTGCTTATTCCGGTGCCACCGCTGGAAAATACTGTTGCAGCGGAAACACTCGTGGATGAAGACAGTTTCTTCGTCGAAGTCAATGGCGTGAATGTGCATTACAAAAAATATGGAGAGGGTGAACCTGTCTTCATTCTTTTGCATGGCTTTGGGGCAAGCCTGTTCTCATGGCGCGAAGTAACAGCTCCGCTGGCCGAGTTTGGCACAGTCATTGCCTATGACCGCCCGGCCTTCGGGCTTACGGAACGTCCGCTGGAATGGGAAGGCGAAAGCCCATACAGCCCAGAGGCTCAGGTGGAACTGGTCATTGGGATAATGGATGCACTTGGAATCGAACGAGCCACACTCGTGGGCAACTCGGCTGGCGGAACCATTTCCATGTTGGCAGCGCTCCAATACCCTCAGCGAGTGCAAAGCCTCATTTTGGTCGACCCAGCCGTCTACGCAGGTGGAGGCGCGCCCGCCTGGATCCGCCCACTATTGAGCCTTCCGCAGTTCGACCGCATCGGTCCGTTGTTTGCCCGTCAACTTCAGGCACAGGGCGTTGAGTTCATCAAAACTGCATGGCACGACCCAGGCAAGATCACACCTGAAATATTCGAAGGGTATCAAAAACCATTGCAAGTGAACGATTGGGATAAAGCACTTTGGGAGCTAACTCTGGCCAGCCGTGAAAGCAACCTCGCCGAACGCGTTACTGAATTCAGCATGCCTGTCCTCGTCATCACCGGCGATGATGACCGCATTGTTCCCACCGAACAATCTCTGCGGCTTGCCGAAGAGATTCCCAATGCGACCCTGGCGGTCATCGCACAATGTGGGCATTTGCCGCACGAAGAATGTCCTGGTGATTTCATGCAAGCCGTCACAGAGTTCTTGAAAACACAATGACGAAACCCATCTCTGCTGAAACCGGCCGCGCAGCATTACGCGCCTTGATCCAGGAACGATCTCCACTTGGCCCGCTGAAAGTGATGGCGCGGCATGTTGGGCGTTTCTTTCAAATTCCCCTGTCGTTCTTTCGTCCGTATGTTGTCTTCGGTCCCGAATCGAATCGCAAAGTGCTCGTCACCGAGCGGAACAAAGTCTTATGGCGAAACACCGACCCCGTAACCGACATTTTGAATCGCGGCGTGTTGATTGTGGATGGAGAGGAGCATGATCGGTATCGGGAATTGATGGAACCCGCGCTTCATCCTTCGACGTTGGCTGGCTACACCCCCATGATCCTTGCCTACACTGAAAGAGTATCCTCTCAGTGGAAGGACGGCGACGTTGTGGATATGCTGGTAGAGGGGCGCAAAATCGCCCTGCTCATCATCATGGACGCGCTCTTTAGCAAAGATGTCTGGGATGACCTGCCACACATCTGGAAACCCATCCTCAAAGCCATCGAATACATCTCCCCCGGCGCATGGATCCTGTGGCGCAAGATGCCGCGCCCCAGCTTTCGCAAACCGCTAAAGATGTTGGATGCATATTTATTTGGAATCATCGAGGAAAGACGCAAGCAGAAAGGTGCAAGGAATGACCTGCTTCAACATCTCATTGACGCCGGTCTCTCAGACCAGATCATCCGCGACCAAATGTTGACCATGATGATCGCGGGGCACGATACTTCCACGGCTTTGTTTGCATGGGTCTTTGCCATGCTCGGCCAACACCCGCAGATCCATCAGAAACTTGTGAACGAGGTGGATGCACTTGAAAAATCGCCCCTGCTCGACCATGTCATCAAGGAAACGCTGCGCATGTATCCACCGATTCACATCGGCAACCGTCGCATGGCACAGGATATGGAATTTGCAGAAGGAACCGTCCCTGCCGGTGAGCGATTGTTCTACTCCATCTACCTCACCCACCACGACGAGTCCATTTGGGAGGACGCAGAACGTTTCTGTCCTGAACGCTTTGCCCAGGGGCGCAAAACCCCGCCATTTTCCTATGTCCCATTTGGGGGCGGCCCGCGTGCCTGCATTGGCGCAGCATTCGGTCAGGCTGAAGCGCGGCTTGTTCTGTCGTATCTTCTCAAACGCTACACTTTCGAATTCACCGGTCATGCCATTCGCCCGTATATGGGCGCCACCCTCGAACCCAGCCCTGGCGTAAGGATGAAGGTGACTCGAAGAACAGTAATTTCTGACCATTCGCCCATCAACCTACATAATGAATAAACTACCATGACCTATTTCGGTTTTCTTCTACGCTTTCTCGTCATCCCCATCCTCATCTTTCTGTTCATCACCTGGTGGGACAATAAAAATAACCGCCCAACCCACGGCTTCCATAACGGACGTGCCGTCTGGATTGGCATGCTCGTTCACATTATCCTGGCTGTCACCTACACCACGCCTTGGGATAACTACCTGGTGGCTACGGAAGTATGGTATTACAACCCAGACCTTGTTACAGGCCTGGTCATTGGCTATGTGCCCATTGAAGAATATACATTCTTTGTGCTGGAGACCATCCTTGCCGGTTTATGGTGGTGGTTCCTCGCGCGGCGCATCCCCGAACCGACAGGTGAATTCAAACCCAACAAAACAGGTCGTATCGTTTCATCCAGTCTATTGTTCGTGATTTGGGTGATATTCACTTATATCTTTTTCGCCGGAGGCGTCGAATGGACCTATCTTTCCATCATCCTCTTCTGGGCGCTCCCGGCCATCTTCCCCCAATTCCTCTACGGTGCAGATATCCTCTGGCACTATCGCAAGCTGGTCTTCAGCACGATCATCGTCCCCGGCCTGTACCTCTCACTCATGGACGTCGTCGCTTTAACAGACACCACCTGGTCAATCTCGAAAGAACAGACCACGGGGGTCATCTTCTTCGGAATCCTTCCGCTGGAAGAAGTGCTATTCTTCTTCATTACCAACGTTCTCATCAGCTTTGGCATGACACTTCTGCTTTCCAACCTGGGTACGAAGCGTTTTGAGGAGTGGAGATCGAACCATTACAGAGGACTTCCATAAAACATATTCGGCAATTCGAAAATCAGCAGTGCCTGAAGATCTTATCTGGCTCTCATTGAAATTAAACCATCGCTTAACTATTTAATTTAATATAGGCAAAAGTTCAATTCAATTTTAGAGATGAGAAAAGATGATAGACAAAATCGAACAGACTATTCTAAACGCACTGCAATTTCTTTATGATGAACTCGGCTGGTTTGGCGTGACCCTGATCATGGTCGTCGAGAATGCCACCGGGTTGACCCCCAGTGAAGTGGTACTTGGGTTCGCAGGCTGGATGCTCATCGATGCACATAACCTGCCTTTCTCCACTGTCTTCCTTGGTGGGCTTTTCGCCGCCATTGGGAGCGTCATTGGCGCTTCCATCATGTATTGGGTGGCGCGGCTTGGCGGGCGGCCTGTGGTTGACCGGGCGGCCAAACTCTTCCGCATCGACATGCGTCACATTCAACGGGTGGAGAAAATGACCGAAAATTACGGCATTGGTTTCATCTTCTTCGGCAGGCTGCTTCCTGGAATCCGCACTTTGGTGGCTGTGCCTGCCGGGTTGACGCGTATGTCATTTACGAGATTCGTCCTGGCCACCTTCGCAGGAGCTTACATCTGGTGTACTGTGTTTATCAGTGCCGGGTACTTTTTGGGCCACGAGTGGCACATCCTTAGCGGCATCGTCAAGCAAGTGACACCCTACGCTTTGGTGGTTGGCATGATCGCCGGTGTCGGTTATCTCGTCTGGCAAATGCAAGTAAAACAGAGAATGGCGCAAGTTGAGCTGCATAAGGACTAAGTCAAAAAAAACGGGACAGAAAATTTGTCCCGTTTTTGATTCTCTTGTTCGTTAACAAAGAGCTGCAGAGATCGTTCACAGAAAATTTTGTGCGTCATCGGCTCTTATGTTAGCCGGGTAAGGACATGATCTAAGCTTGTCTCTGCCTCAAACCATTCATTGGCTGAGGCAGGGACAATAAAACTTACTGCCAGATCACGCCTCCATTACCACAACCAATTTGCCTCTTTTACCAGGTCAACAAATTCCTCCATCTCGTCATCGCGGTAGAGATAATCTTCGAGACGGCGGGCTTCGTCGTAGATATCGTCGAGCGAGCTATCCTCTGCCCAATAACTGCCTTTTAGCACCTCGGCATACTCAGCCACCACGACCGCGCGTTGAAAGTAGGGATCAGTCTCGCGAAAGTCGCGTGCCAGTTGCTCGGCGAAATAATCCTGCGAAATTTCCACGACTTGATGCGTATCCGGGTCTTCCCAGCGCATGAACACAGTAGCGATTTTCCCACGGGCATCCGGATACAGTTTGATCTCATACAACGCGGTGACGGAGTGTCCTGCGCCGATCTCGCCTGCATCCACGCTGTTATCGCGGAATTCGTCATCATCCACGGCGCGGTTTTCGTAGCCAACAAGACGATAATTCTTCACCACCTCTGAGTTGAACTCCACCTGCACCTTGGCATCGAGCGCAATGGTTTGAAGTGTGCCAGTGATCTCGTCAATAAACAATCTGCGGGCTTCGTCGCGGTCATCCACATAGGCATAAAAGCCATCGCCCTGGTCAGCAAGTTGTTCCATCAATGTGTCGTTGTAATTATCCATACCAAAGCCGATGGTGGTTAGGGTGATGCCTTCGGCGACATAGTGATCGATCTCTTCAAGGATGGCTGCGGGTCCGGTCTCGCCGACATTTGCCACGCCATCCGAGCAGAGGATAACCCGATTGATCCCGCCCGGCATGTAGGCTTCCATGGCCATACCGTATCCCAAACGCAGACCAGCTTCGGCATTCGTCGCGCCTTCAGGCTGGAGGCTGTAAATAGCATCCAGAATTCTGCGGTAGTCCGAACCCCGCGTCGGTTCAAGGACGACGCGCGCTTCCGAACCGTAGACGACGATGCTGACCATGTCATCCCGGTGTAGTTGCTCAACCAGCATCTCCAGCGATTGCTTGACCAGGCCAAGGCGGTTATCCATATCCATCGAACCGGAGACATCTATAACGAAGGTCAGAGCCGCATCCTTGCGCTCGTCTTCCGGGACCTCATATCCCTGAATCCCGACGCGGATCATTTCATAGCGTTCCGTTTGTGTGAATGGCGAAGGGCCGCCGTCAACAAATATGCCAAATGCCTGATGTGCAGGCG
This sequence comes from Anaerolineales bacterium, assembly GCA_016789225.1. Taxonomy (GTDB): domain Bacteria; phylum Chloroflexota; class Anaerolineae; order Anaerolineales; family Villigracilaceae; genus Villigracilis. Next base: position 2,121 of record JAEURI010000109.1, on the reverse strand, counting down.
GGCTGGCATAGCCCTGGTCGAAATAATTGACATATTCCTCGACGCGCACAGAATCTTGCGGCGGAAGGTTTCCGTCATTGAGATAATTGCGCATGACGGTATAAGAACCGGTGTCTACATCCAGGGCGAAGGTGGAGAGGTTATCGTCTTCGGTGTCTATGGACGGGTTGACGCCATAATCCTCGAAGAACATATCATAAGGTTCATTGTTTGAAGGGGGATTTGCACCCGATTGCGACGTGCTGGAGGAAGGCTGGGCATCAAAAGCAGCTTCCTCTGTTGCCGCAGAATCAAAATATTCCGGCTGGGAGGGGGCTTCTGTAGCAGCGGGGGCTTCGTAAACGGGTGATTCTGTCGCGGCGGGCGCTCCCCCACAAGCCGCAAGAAATAGCAACAAAAATACGGCACAGTAGCCAAAGGCTTTGCGTAAGGTGGACATTTTTCTTCTCCTAAGAAAATTTTATTTTTGAATCGAGACAGGTAAAGAAGGCCAGCAGGCGGCGTCCCACTGTTCTTCAACGAGGATCACATCACGTCATAAGCCCTCCTTTCAAGGGATGGCAATCCCACCTCATCGCCAATTTGTTTTATTATGGACGCTTCGTTTGCGGGGAAAGTTCCCCCAATCAAACGCTATGAAATATTTTGACACATTCGGGGCTGAAAATCAACTTGTAAAATTGATAAGCCGTGATATAAATCTCCCACACCCATTCACACGCTCCGCACAACGAATCAGACACAGCACAAGGATATCGTCATGACACAACATACCTGCCTGTGGTGGGAAGCAGCCCAAAAGACAGCTCCCCGCCTGAACAAATTCCTGCCTTCAAAAACAGATGTGGTCGTAGTGGGCGGCGGTTATACAGGGACATCCGCCGCGCTGCAACTAGCCAAGGGCGGCGCCTATGTTACCTTACTGGAGGCAAAGTCCATTGGGTTTGAGGCGAGCTCCCGCAACGGCGGGCAGGCCCTCTCCTGCCTGCACCATACACTGGCAGAAACAGTCAAACAGCACGGGCGCGAACTGGCCGCGGAAATGTTCCGAGCCGCGGTGCGAGCGGCAGATACGGTCGAGCGGATCATCACCGAAGAAGATCTCGAGTGTGATTTCGTCCGTTGCGGCAGCATCGAGGCGGCTTCCAAAGCGAACCACTTCGAGCGATTTAAACGCGAGCAGGAAAGCCTGCACGAAAGCGCCAATTTTGAGGTCATCCTGCTACCCAGGGGTGAGGTCAGGTCGGAGCTTGGCACAAACGCCTATCACGGGCTGATGATCAACCCGCGCAGCGGCTCGCTTCAGCCTGCAAAATTCGTGCGCGGCATGGCCATGGCCGCCGAACGCGCCGGGGCAGACATCCACGAAGGCACGCGAGTGTTTTCCATTCAACGCCTTTCCTCGCCTGCTTATGACGGAACACGCTTCCTGGTGCGAACAGAACGAGGCGACATTGCTGCAAAAGAAGTGATGATCGCCGCCAACGCCTGGACCGGAAGAATTCTCCCACAATTTCGCAGGCGTGTCTTCCCGGCAGAGAGTTATGTCATTGCCACCGAACCGTTGAGCGATGAGCTGGCATCCAGATTGATCCCCAATAAGCGCGTGGTCTACGACACGCGCAGAACGCTGGCCTACTATCGCATCTCGCCTGACCAGCGCATGGTCTGGGGCGGAGAGATCGCCATGGCAGGCGCAAGCCCTAAAACGAATATCAACATCCTGAGAAGAGGAATGACCCGCATCTTCCCCGAACTTGCAAACACAAAATTGGACTATCACTGGGAGGGCACTCTGGCGCTGACCATGGACGAAAACACCCACGCCGGGCAAAGCGATGGAATCTGGTATTCGATGGCCTACGTCGGTCACGGCGTGACCCTCGCCACCTATCTGGGGCAACAGCTCGCCAATGCCATTCTCGGAAAACCGAACAATAACCCCTTCGCAAATCTGAAGATTCCGACTGCGCCGCCCTACGAAGGGAAAGCCTGGTTCGTGAACATTGGCAAGGTCTGGTATCGCTTTTTAGACATGCTCAGTTAAAAACATGACCTCACCCTGGTACCACAAAACAACCATCTATCAAATCTATCCGCGCTCTTTCTACGACAGCAACA
>JAEURI010000095.1 GCA_016789225.1 Anaerolineales bacterium | reverse complement strand
AATCTATCTGCCGATCTGAAGAAACGTTTCGGCGGCATCGCGGACAGGATTACGCTGTACACACCTTTCATCCCCGGCGAGAAGGATGCGTGGTGGAAGAAACTTTGTGCAGAATTTGAAAATTAAGAAACCCACCTTACGCGCCCGGGCGTGACTCCCTGAGCGATAGCGAAGCCTGTCCTGAGCTTGTCGAAGGGAACGCTCCCTCAGGGTGACACAGTGTTTTTGAGACGAGTCCTAGAAAAAACAAACTTTCCTCAGAGCAAATTAAAATTTGGTCTGACCAAACCGAATTTTGATCTAGACCAAATTATTTTTTGATCTAGATCAAACCAAACTTTGCTCTAGATCAAACCGGATTTTCCGCCTGTCAAACTATTCAAATCTGAAACACTAGGTGGTATTTCCCAGGTACATGAAACACAGCATAGGGGCAAAATTCTGCAACTTCATCATTCCAAAATAAAGCGTGTAAAATTCCCCCTCGTACCGAAATCCATTCTTCCGAGTTCACACAGCCATGCTTGCCCAACTTGCAAACAAACTTCAGCACTCCTCTCTCTCTCGCCACCTGTTTTTCCTCTTCTCCACAATTTTCACCATCCTTCTCATCGGCTACAACTTCGGTACTTTCGATGAGGCCATGCACATCCCCTTCCTCAAAGCCACCGCCGACCCGTCCTTATATCCCGGTGACGCGATGATCGCACTGCATCGTATTTATTATTCCTACTTTTGGTATTTTTTTATCCCCGCGCTGCGCGCTGGAGTTTTGGAACCGGTGTTGTTCGTAGTGCATTTCATCAGCATCTACCTCACCTTCTGGGCGCTTTGGACATTAAGCCAAACCCTGTTCCACAACGCAATGGCTTCATTATTCATCCTGGTGGGGTTCATCGTGCCGCACTTTGGCTTCTCCGGGTTTCCGGTATTTGAGTTTGCGCCCGTGAGCCGCACGTTCGTCCTGCCGTTTTTACTGCTCGCCATCGATCAATTTTTCAGGGGGAAAATTCCCCTGGCATTCCTGATTCTGGGGATCATGTACAACATCCATGTGGTTTCGGTCAATTTTGTACTGGCCATGTTCGGCTGGGCCTGTTTGATGGAATTCAAACGCATCGGACTCCGCCGCATCCTGTTCGGTGTTGCCCTGTTTTTGATCGCCGCCCTGCCGGTCCTGTTGTGGAAGTCCAGCGGCGGCGACCCAATTGACTTTTCCCTGCGCCCCGAATGGGTCGATTTTCTCAACCGGACTCTTTTCCTGCATCTCTTCGACATGGTCAGGTTGGACTATCCCGGCAGCTGGGCCATTACATTCGGCGGGCTGGCAGCGGTCGCTTTGTTCTTCATCGCGCTTCCAGCCACAGAGGATTCGAACGTAAAAATCACTGCACAGAATTTCATGATCGCGGGACTGATCGTCCTGCTTGTGCATGTGATCTCGGTCTACTTCCTGTCTGTGACCATCCTGATCCAGTCACAGATTTTGCGGATGGGCCTATGGATCATCGTCCTCTCCTATCTTTTCTTTGCCAACCACCTCGCCAAAATGATACAGAGCGGGTCGATCTTGCCCGACAATGCCCGGCTATTGGGATTGGTCTATATCTTCTCGCCTTCCCCTGTGCTTGTGTTGGCGGCCTGGTTGTTATCGCGGCAGATCCATCGCCCGCGTCTCGTCCGCGCTTCGATCTGGGTGGCTCCTCTCATCATTGTGGGAACCTATTTCACCATTTGGACGATGGGCTTTTGGATGCCGGGCATCTATGTATATGGCAACTCGAGTCCCTGGGTGGATGTTCAAGACTGGGCGCGGGAAAACACAGACAAGAATGCACGCTTCATCACCCCGCCGGAAAAATGGGGCGCGCATGAATCAGATTGGCGCGTTCATTCCGAGCGGGCCAGCGCCGGGACGCTTTCAGAGATCCTGGTCGCGGCCTTCCAGCCCGGATATGAACTCGAATGGCAGTCCCGCTTCGATGTGCTCGCCCCGGGCGCATTTGCCCGCTTCGACGGCGACTATTTCCTTAATGTGCAATTTACCCGCGAAGCCTATTACAGTCTTTCCACAGAAGGCTTGTTGAAAGCCGCCTGTCAATTGGAAACCCAATACATTGTCGTCGAAAAACCCTACAACCACTCGCTTAAGGTCGCTTATGAAAACGGCTCCTATGTTGTCTATGATGTGAGTGGAAAAAGTTGTTCCCATTAAATTCAAGCTCAAAAGGATTATTCATGAATTTCAACGATTATCAACAAAAGTCACGCGCCACTGCAAAATATCCCGCCATCGGGCATGCAGTCATTTACCCAACCCTGGGTCTGGTCAACGAAGCGGGCGAAGTGGCGGGTAAGATCAAAAAGGTTTTTCGCGATAAAGACGGCCAGATTAACGCCGAAACCCGCGAAGCCCTCAAAGCCGAGCTGGGTGACGTGCTTTGGTATATTGCACAAGTCGCAACCGAACTCGATCTTCCGCTCGATGAAATCGCCGAGGCAAATATCGCCAAACTGCTCGATAGACAGGCGCGCGGCAAGATCCAGGGCGACGGGGATAATCGCTAAAATATCAGGTGTCAGGTACCACCACACCTGATAGGCTGCTTCTTAAGTTTTTAGCTACAGCGCACCGTGAAGGGTCTCTGGGATACTCGTAGAGATGCTCACCGCACTGCGGCGCACGTGTCGCTCAGCATGACATGCTTAAATTTAAAGTAATTATGGCTACTCAGAATAAGAAACATTCTCTGTCACCAAACAGGCATGGTGGGGTTCTCCTTATTTAAAGGTCCGGGTTTCAAGCAAGGAGGAACCATGTTATTCCAAGCGACTTTATTGGTAGACCTCATCGCAATGGGGACATGTCTCTGGATGGCTTTCTATCTTTTTGCGCGGGGGTTTCCAAGTCCGATCACACTGCGCGGGGCGATCCTTCTCCTGGCGCTTGCTGTATTCTTTTTCAGCGCATATATCAACCTGTTCAGGCAGATCGTCGGTATGTCGGCTGTCCGCTCTGTCTGTCTCATTATCGGCCTGAGCGCCTGGCATGACATCACCCTCTACCTAATTCCGCCTGCCGTCCGTCACCGCAAACGTTCCTGGACGATTGCGGTGTTCCTGCTCGGCGCTGTCGCCATCACCCTGCTTCTCGGTACCGAAAACGCTTACATTGGTGAACAGGGGAACAACCTTTATGTGGCACGCATGGGCATCGGTATTCCATATATTTTATATGGCGCTTTCGAGATCATTGCATTGATCAGCATTCTCTACAATCTTCTTGCAAAAGAACGCGTTGGCCTGACCCCTGTGGGGCGATATTTTCTCTTCGCCTCGCTTTTTGCTTCCGGTGGTGTGGGATACGGCGTCATTGCGCTCGCTCTTTCCCCTCCCATGCCGCGTATCATTCAAGACCTGATGATCTTCAGCGGTGTCTTCATGATCGGTGTTTCCGTCGCACGCCATCAATCATTGGTGGAACGACGCACCACCCTGCAGGATTTTCCGATCGCCAGTCTGACGGTGCTCCTGATTACCCTCGCCTATATTTTTATCGCACTCCGCCTCGGACTCAGCCCTGAGCTGCTCGGTCCCATTGCGGCCTTGGCAGTGCTGACGCATTCTCTCTACGACCTCGTTCGCGAATTTCTCGAACGTCTGCGTATCCAGCATGAAAGTTCGTTTCGCAAACAACTCCGCCAGCTTGAGAATGCCGGTTCCGATGCCACGATCCGGCTTCGCCTGCAGGAGGGACTCGATTTGCTTTGCAGCACGCTCACGGCTTCCGCTGGGTTTATCGCCATCAGGCGCGGGGATGAGTTTGAGGTTGCAGCGAGCAGGCAATCGGTCCAGGTGGAGAGGCGTTTTCCTGCATCCACCGTCTCCTACGAGGATATCTCTCGCACTCAAAATGACCAGATCCCGGGCATTCGCTATTTTGCCCCTTCGTTCGACGGACAGACCCAAATCGCCATTCTTGGGATCGGGAAACCGCAATCACGACTGGATTATTCGAGAAGCGATCTTGACTTACTCTCCGAAGTGGCGGACCAGGTTGGGACGATTGTTTCGTTGAGCAACCTCCAGCCGCAGATCGGGCAGATGATCGCCCAATCGGAGATCAACGAAAATGAGGCTAACCTTGTGGCTGGAGAAATGCTCGGCGCCATGGCCGCCAACCCCGACGAGGATTTCATCAAAATGGTTGAAGAGGGACTTCGCCACCTGCCGGATTACATCCTGTTGGGACAGTCTGCTCTTGCAGATAGGCTGGGCGTGAAAGCCGGGTCACATATTGAACGCGGCAGGGAATTGCAAAAGACGATCTTTGATGCGATCGATTTATTGCGCCCTGCAGAAAAACGTCCGCCAGAGCCGCTTCCGCGTGTTTGGTACAACCATGCCGTTTTACACGACGCCTACGTGGAGGGTGTGCCCAACCGCGAGATCATGGCGCGCTTGTATATTTCCGAAGGCACTTTCAACCGTACCCGCCGCAATGCCATCCGTGGGCTGGCGAGGTTGTTGATGGAGAAGAAGACGGTGGGAAAGTAACCCAGCCCAAATTATTTAGTCCCTGAAGTCTTGATACTTCAGGGATTTTTTTTACAGATTGGGGTCTTTTGGCAGTTTCATGCTCAAAGCTGCCGTCCCCGGCGGCGTGTTGTGAGGGAACCTTGCGCCGGGGACGGCGCAGGGAGCAATTTTTCCAAGTTGGCGTCTTTTGGCAGTCTTTTCTCTGTTTTTGGCAGTTCGAAAATGCGAAAGTGGGACTACGAAAGGAACTCGCCATGAAAAAAATCTTTACCGTTATTTTGGTTATTGCCTCTTTGCTGGCCATTTGGGTTTTCCGAATTCCCGTTGCAGATTTGTTGAACTGGTTCGGGAACCGCGAGGCTGTCGTCTATTCCATTCAGGAGTTGGGTGCGTGGGGGCCGTTCGTTCTGATCGTTCTGCTCATCCTGCAAGTCTTCCTTGCCTTCATCCCTGGGCAGGCCCTCATGGTGGCTTGTGGATATGTTTATGGTTTTGGGCCGGGTTTCCTGATCTCGTGGTTCGGTTTGTTCGCAGGCGGGCAGGCAGCCTTTGCCCTGGCGCGCCGCTATGGTCGTCCTTTTGCCGAACGTTGGATTGCTCCACAGGTTTTATCAAAATGGAAATGGGATAAAGCCGCGAACGGACAAGGCGTTGGATTTTATGCCCTGTCTCTGGTTTTGCCCATCTTTCCCAACGATGCCATGTGCTACGTGGCTGGGCTTGGGAAGATCACGTCCCGCCGCTTCGCGCTTGCCAACAGCCTGGGACGTGCATTGGCCTGTCTGTTCACGAGTGCAGCGGGGGCGTTCGGCGCACACCTTAGCCTGCACGTGTGGGGAATCATCGGTCTTGTCATTCTGCTGGTCTGCCTGGGCTGGGTGGTGGTTCGGCATGTGCGGCCCAACTTTCAGATTGAGTAGGAAGCGGATATGTTCACACCTGTTGAAATTTCCCGTTTCGTTTTGAGATCATATTTCACGGTCATGCATCGCAGTGTCGATGTCAAAGGAAAAGGACTTCTGCCCGACGGCCCCAAGATCATCGCCATGAATCACACTCCCGGCTGTGACCCGCTCTACCTGCCCTTCGTTTTGAAAGACACGCCGCACTTTCTTTTACAGGACGGAACCTTCACCATCCCGGTCATTGGTGCACTGTTGAAACAAACCGGTCAGATTCCGGTCTATCGTGGAACGGAACGAGCCAGAGAAGCCATCACGCAGGCTTGCTCCGTACTTCGTGACGGCGGCACGATTGCCGTCTTTCCCGAGGGCAGGGATGTCGAATATGGAACACGTATTCCTGCCAAGACTGGAGTCGTGCGCATGGCGCTTGAAACTGGTGTGCCGGTTATTCCAATCGGGTTGTTTGCTCCTGCTCATTCTCTTACAACTCTTCGCTTTCACTGGCAGGGGAGCGAACGTTCAGGGGCCTGGCAATTCAGCGGTAGAAGTTATATGCGCATTGGCATTCCCTGGTTTCCGGGCAGCCATTCGGATGTCCATGCAGAAACTGAAGAATTAATGAATCGTATTTATTCGCTTGTATTAGAAGCGGAAAGGGAATCACAATGTGCATCGCATACCTTCCTCAACCCTATCCGCCAATGGTAAGCGGTGCTTCTGAAGTCAGCCCAAAAAACCAGCCTTTTGGGTGGGTCTTCCTGTAGTAAGAATTCCTCTGGCAGGGCATACGGATAAAGTGACCGGCGTAAAAACGCATTTTTGTGAACGAATCCCCGATATTTGACCATCCGTACCCAAAACGAAATAAGCCCGTAAGGAAACTCTAACCTTTTTCCTACGCGCGGCACCCCGGTTTTTGGTAGAATCCCATTCAGGAATTTAGGAGAAAAATTATGGCTGGCATGGAAAGATTTACTCAGCGAGCACGGCGTGTACTCAGCCTGGCCCACCAGGAAGCCGAACGCGCCCGTCAAAACAATATTGGTACCGAACATCTTCTCCTGGGATTAATGGATGAAGAGGGCGGTGTGGCGGGGCGTGTCTTGCGTGAGCTGGGCATGTCGTCGGAGCGCGTGCGCGAAGTGATCCAACGCATCAGCGGGTCAGCAGCCAACTTCGACCCCAGCCACATCGAACTTGCACCCGAGACCCAGCAGGTCCTTGAATATGCCGTGGATGAAGCCCGCCGGTTAGGGCATCACTACATTGGGACCGAGCACATTCTGCTCGGTCTTGTGCGTGTGGAATCGACTGCGATGGAAGCCCTGCGCAGACTTGGCGTGACCCCCGACCAGATTCGCCGTCAAACCCGCCGCGTGTTGAATGAGTCCGCCTCATCCTCCTCGGCGACGCCTGCCGGCCCCCAACCGGGCCGAAGTGCCACCTCAGGCAATAACCCCAAAACCCCTCTCGTCGATCAACTCGCAACCGACCTGACCTCCAAGGCCGAGGAAAAGAAACTCGACCCCGTCATTGGCCGCCAGCTTGAGATCGAACGAGTTATTCAAATTTTGGCACGCCGCACCAAGAACAATCCCGCGCTCATTGGCGAACCCGGTGTCGGCAAGACCGCTATTGTGGAAGGACTCGCCCAACGCATCGTCGATGGTGATGTGCCTGCTCCGCTCATGAACAAGCGACTGCTGCAACTTGATGTCGGTTCGCTGGTGGCGGGCACCATGTATCGCGGTCAATTTGAAGAACGCCTCAAGAGAATCATAGATGAGTTAAAGCAATCGGGTGCGATCCTGTTCATAGACGAGGTTCATATGCTCGTCGGAGCGGGAGCCGCAGGTTCCTCTGTTGATGCTGCGAACATTCTCAAGCCCGCTTTATCTCGCGGCGAACTGCAAGTCATCGGCGCGACCACACTTGATGAGTACCGCAAGCATATCGAATCGGATGCTGCGCTCGAACGCCGCTTCCAACCTGTGCAGGTGGATGAACCCTCCGAGGAAGAGACCATTCAAATCCTCAAAGGTATCCGCGGCGCGTACGAAGAACATCACCATCTGGTTATTTCCGATGAAGCCCTCGAAGCCGCGGCTCATCTTTCCACCCGCTATGTGACCGAACGTTTCCTGCCGGATAAGGCAATCGATCTAATCGACGAATCCTCTTCGCGCGTGCGCATGTACAAAAGCCCCGCCGCGAAACAGGCCAAGGACTTATTCAGTCAGTTACGCCAGGCGCGCCAGAACCGTTCCCTTGCCAATGAAGAAGGCAACACGGAAGATGTGCGCGAGTGGGAGGAACGCGAAATAGATCTCTCCGCGCAGATCGAACGTCTGCGCACCGGTTGGGATCGCACGAATAGCCCTGTTGTTTCGGCAGAGGATATTGCCGAAGTCGTCTCCATGTGGACGGGCGTTCCGCTCATGCAGTTGACGGAAGCCGAATCCCAGCGCCTGATCAAGATGGAGGATGAACTCCGCAAAGCCATCATCGGCCAGGAAGATGCCATCATTGCGATCTCGCGTGCCGTGCGCCGCGCCCGCGCCGGGTTGAAGAATCCCAAACGCCCGATCGGTTCGTTCATGTTCCTCGGACCCACCGGCGTCGGCAAGACCGAGCTCACCAAGGCGCTCGCCAAATTCATGTTCGGCAGTGAAGATGCCGCAGTGCAGCTCGATATGTCCGAGTTCATGGAACGCCATACGGCCTCCCGCCTGGTTGGTGCTCCTCCTGGATATGTCGGCTATGAAGATGCCGGTCAACTCACCGAAGCCCTGCGCCGCCGCCCATATTCCATCGTCGTCTTCGATGAGATCGAAAAGGCGCATCCCGAAGTCCACAACATGCTCTTGCAGATCATGGAAGAAGGTCACCTCAGCGATGCGAAGGGGCACAAGGTTGACTTCCGCAACGCCATCATCGTCATGACCTCCAACATCGGCGCTGACGTCATCAAACGTCAGTCCAACCTCGGCTTTGCGCTCAAGCGTGACGAAGTCACCGAGGAAAGACTCTCCTACGAAGATATGCGCAAAAAGCTGAACGAATCGCTCAAGCGCGCCTTCCGTCCCGAATTCATCAACCGCGTGGATGCAGTCGTCATCTTCCGCTCACTCAACAAGGATGACATCCTGAAGATCATCAGCCTCGAACTGGACAAGGTCTCTGAACGCCTCAAAGACCACGACCTGAGCCTGCTTCCGGCTTCTGAGGCATTATCCTTGCTGGCAGAGCAGGGCTACGACTCTGAGTTTGGCGCGCGCCCATTACGCCGCGTCATTCAGATGAAGGTTGAAGACCCGCTTTCTGACAAACTACTTTCCGGCGAATTCGTGGATGGTGATACGATCACCGTACGTGTGGACGATGACGGTGAAATCGTCCTCGAAAAAACAACCGAAACCGTTGCCGAACCGAGTTTATAATTTATAGACCTGACAGGTTTCAAGAGCCTGTCAGGTCTCAACCGTATGAACAAGCAAGAATTACTTACCCAGGCCGATTACACCTTCCAGCGCGGAAACCGCGACCTTGCCAAAAAATATATCGCTGAGATCCTCGCTGCCCACCCGGACGACGAAGCAGCTTGGATGTTACTAGCGCGCGTGATGGAGGAAAAAGAGCGCAAGGTCGAATGCTATGAACGCGTGCTCAAGATCAACCCGAAGAATGAAGAAGCCAGACTCGCACTGACGCGAGTGCGGGCTTCGATCAACCCCACCCTTCCACTTCCAAAACAACTCAAGGCTCAACAACAAAGATCAACGCCGCATCGAAATGTGTTTCGCGGGGCGCTTGTGGCCGTCATCGCCTTTTTGCTGTTCGGTACCACTACCTTTGTCATTGCACGGAACAACCCCAATTCCAAGGTTGCCCAGGTATTGGCCATTGCAACTCCCACAATGTATAGCAATGCTCCGCTCACCGGCGACGTTGCTCCAAAGACCCGCGCTGAGATTAGCGAAAAATATCCGCAGTATGTGTTGCTGGTGGATACCCTGCTTGGCTTTGCCATTGATAACACTCAAAACGGCATGGAAGGCGCCCCCGAACGCCCCGGTGATTCGATCGTAGTATCAGACCAGGCCGGGTTGGAGGCGAAAGACATGGTGGAAAACTCGATTCCTCAGCCAGGGACTCTGACTTCCATCACCATCACCGAGCAGCAGATCACCTCCTGGCTCGCTCTGGAAATGAAGGAAAACCCGGATCTTCCGCTCAATGACATCCAGGTCTATTTGCGGAACGGCAAGGTACAGCTTTGGGGTATGGTCAACAACAGTGACAATGCCACCTCTGCGCTGGTGATCGGCGAGATCAAGATCGACGAAAACAAGAAGCCGTATTTCGATATCGAATCCATGCAGGTGGGGCAGCAGGTCATCCCTGACCTGCTTGTTTCGCAAATGGAAGCCTGGATCAACCAGGTGATGCTCGAAAATATAGAAAAGCAATTACCCGGCCTGCAATTGATGAATGTAAAGGTCACCAGCGGGATGGTCACCGTCTCCGGGATGAGATAAAAGATAAAAGGCCGCCCAATGAACCGGGCGGCCTTTCTCGTTAAAGCTGTAATACTTTCTTAAGAATATTTCCTCTTCACACCGCATCTGATGAAATAGACAGGCCTGATAACTTTATCAGCCAAATTGGAAAAGGAGAAATTATTATGAATACAAATGTGGAAACCATTACCCTGGCCGGGGGATGTTTTTGGTGTCTCGAAGCCGTTTATGACGAAGTGAAAGGTGTTCTTTCCGTAGACTCGGGCTATGCCAACGGTCACGTTCCCAACCCCAGCTATCGCGCGGTTTGCAACGGCGATACGGGTCATGCCGAGGTCGTACAGATCAAGTTCGACCCGGCTGTGATCTCCTTCCGCGATATCCTGAATATCTTCTTTGGCATTCACGACCCCACCACCCTCAATCGACAAGGCGCAGACATGGGAACACAATACCGCTCCGGTATTTACTATCACATGTCTGAGCAAAAGGAAATTGCCGAGGCGCTCATCACTGAGTTGAACGCGCAAAAGATCTGGGACAAGCCTCTCGTCACCGAGGTGGAGCCGCTCAAGGATTTCTACGTCGCCGAGGATTACCATCAGGAATACTTTGCCAAAAATCCTTTTCAGCCCTACTGTATGGCGGTTGTTGCACCGAAAGTAACCAAATTCCGCAAGCACTTTTTGGAGTTGTGGAAGAAACAGACGGCATAGTGAAAGAGTGCAGGGAATTCCCTGCACTCTTCTTTTTATTTCGTGATCGTTTTTCGGAATAACTCTATCACCAATTCCTTGGTCTCATTCGTCGCCCAATGACCGACTCCTTGAAGAATATGATATTCGACGTCATAACCATTTTGGCTCAAGTACGAGGCGAGCGCAGCATTGACCTGCAATGATTCTGGATTATCTGCGCCGCCGATCACAAGAATGACCGGCACACGAGGAAAACCCGTCGTGGCATAACCTGTGGAAAGAATGGCCAGGCCGCTGACCGCGTTGGGATAATGAGCGCCAAAGCCTTGAATGAAATAGGCCCCGGCGGAAAACCCTGCCATGAACATACGCGAGCTTACAAGATAATCTTGCTGCACCGCATTGACCGCGCTCCATACAGTTCGTTCTCCGACATCCAAGTAATACCCGCCAGCATCACCCGGAATGGATGGACATAAGAGAACAAAGCCCTCCTTTTCTGCATAGGGTTGCCACATGTTCCAGCAATCCAACCCCGAGCCGCCTGAGCCGTGAATGCCCACGAATAGCGGCCAGATTCGGTCGTCTGAATAACCTTTTGGGACATACAGGTAATATTCCACCGGGCTGGTGTGACGATAAGAGGATGGGTCGGCAGGCTGCAGAGATAAGACTGAGAAAACCAAACGGATGAGGAAGAATATGAATACAAATGCTGTTCCTGCAAAAAGAATAAAAAACCAGCTAATCTTTGGCCGTCGTGATGCAGGCGTTGGAAGTTGCCTGGACGGAGCCTGAGGCGCATCCAACATGGAAAGTGCGCGTCTGGCCTCGGCGTTGTTTGGGTTGACTTTCAGGCAATATCCCCAAACCCGTTTGCGGTCTTCAACGGTTGGCCATGTTTCGGCGTACAGTTGCCATGCGAGCATGTCATCACGATGGAATTTTATGAAGTTTTCAAGAATTGGACGGGCTTCCTTATATTTCCCTGCCTTGATGAGTTGATCTGCGGTCAAAAGGTCATTGTTACTGGGCATTTTAGTTCCTCCTCATATATCAAGATTATACTTGAACAAAATCTCAAAAAAATTTTGTTATACTCTCCGCCCATGACCGAAAGCAAGACCCCCAACTTCCATATTCGTGACGTTCCCATCTATGGCGATACCATCCTCGCGCCAATGGACGGATACTCCGATTGGCCATTCCGCTCGCTGTGCCGTGAACTCGGTTCGGCCATGAGCTATACCGAATTCGTCAAAGTCGAAAAGATCCTCAGCCGCTCAAAGGAACCCGCCAAGCGTTTGTTCTTCAAGGAAGTCGAACGCCCGATGACCTTCCAGATCTACGGAGACGACCCGGAACTCATCCTCAAAGCCGCGTTGAAAATTCAGGAACTCAACCCGGATATCATCGACCTCAATATGGGCTGCCCGGCCAAAACCATCGCGGATCGTGGCGCGGGCGTGGGCATGATGCCTTCTCCATTGCGAATTGCGCGAACATTTCGCAAGTTGGTCAAACACTTGCGTGTGCCCGTCACCGGCAAGATTCGATTGGGCTGGGACCGCAACAAGAACTACAAACTCATTGCCCGCATTGTCGAGGAAGAAGGCGGTTCACTCATCGCTGTGCATGGACGCACCAAGGAACAGCGTTATGCCGGAGACTCGGATTGGGATGCGATTGCGGAAGTGAAATCCCTTGTCAAAATTCCAGTGCTCGGCAGCGGGGACGTAAGAACCGTCGCCGACATCCACCGCCTGAAAGCGCACGCAGGCGTCGACGGAGTCATGATCGGGCGTGGAGCCATCGCCAATCCATGGATATTCTCGCGCATCGACCGCGACCAGGTCACGCCGCAGATGATGCAGGAACTCATTCACAAGCATCTTGCGCGCTGTGTCGAATTCTATGGCGATGATGACGGTTCGCGCCTCTTCCGCAAATACGCGGTGCAATACCTGCTCATGCATTCGCTCACCCGCGACGAACGCAAGGAGATTCTCAAGCCGCGTCCATCGGGTGAGTTTGCCAAAATGCTTGAGCAGATTTACGCTGCCACTGTCTGATCGTCCCTGGAGAAATTTCGCTGAAACGCCTTCTATCTTTTATTGTAGTTTTTGCCGTTACCGGCTGCGCATCACTCCCCAACATTTGGGGGAGTTCTTTGCCGCCGCTGCCATCTCCCACGACGATCATTCTTCCCAGTGAAACTCCAACCATCACTCCCACACTCGAACCGACATTTACTGCATCGCCTACTCTAACCCTCACACCCGCCTTCACGCCCTCTCTGACCTTTACGCCCAGCCTGACATCCACGCCATCCAAGGCGAGCGTCGAGCGCGTGATCGTTATCAGTTATGACGGTATGCGCCCTGATGCCATTGAACAGGCGCCAATGCCGAACCTGATGGCCCTGATGAAGGATGCCGCATACGCTCCCCTCACGGCGCGAACCATTGATTACCCGGCTACATCGCCCAGTCATGCCTCCATGCTTTCCGGTTTGTGTATGGAGGATCATGGTGTTATCTACAACAAATACTTCATGTACATGGGCTATTCCAAAGGCGTGGATATCTTCGACCTCGCGCATCAGGCGGGCTTGAAAACGGTAATGATCGTCAGCAAGGATAAACTTCGCCAGTTGGCTGAGCCGGAGACCACGGATGTTTTTGAGGTGGCGTATGGGGAACCTGCCATCTCGCGCGCCGTCATTCCGCAGATCGAAGCCGGGTTTGATCTGATGTTCATCCATTTTGCAGGCGCCGACAATCGCGGGCACAAATACGGCTGGATGTCTGGCGAGCAGTTCAAAGTGTTGGAAGAAGGCGATAAAGTATTGGGCGAGACCATTCAGGCGTTAAAAGACAACGGCCTTTTTGAAACCACCCTCATCCTTGTTTCTGCCGACCATGGCGGGCACGATAAGAATCACATCGGTCTCATCATTGAAGACTACCGCATTCCATGGATCGTCTACGGTCCGGGCGTGGTACCGCAGGAGATCGATTTGCAGCTTTACACAATGGATACTGCCGCCACGGTTGCCTATGCTCTTGGTTTGCCAATTCAAGAAGAGTGGGACGGTATTCCTGTTTATCAGGCATTTGGCGAGGAACAAATTCGCATTCATGAAAATAACCCCTGCAAATAAGGTGTGACTGAGATTCCCCAACATGACAATTCGATACCTTTGGATTTTGACTCTTCTCACCACCTTGCTTCATGCCTGCGCACCTGCCGCCTCCACTTCCACGCCGACGCCTGCTCCGCCTCCCATAGCGACTCTCACGCCGAGCCCTTTGCCGCCCACCCCTGAAACTCCCCTGCCTACTATTCCGCCCACGCCAGTGGCGCCCATTACACGCGTACTGATCGTCACCTTCGACGGCCTGCGCCCCGATGCCATCGAAGCCGCAGATATGACCAATTTAAAATCTCTTATGCAGGGCGGAGCCTACACCTTATCCGCGCAAACCATCATACCCAGCACCACCCTGCCCGCCCATTCTTCCATGGTCGTCGGCACATGCCCTGCCAAGCACATAGTCCGTTGGAATGAATATGTCCCCGATAATGGCTATGCCCTCGGCACCGATATCTTCGACATTGCCAAAGCCGCAGGCTACCGAACTGTCATCGTGGCAGGCAAGGAGAAATTACGTCACCTCACGGCCAGCACAGATTTCTTCGGCTTCATCGACACGACCGATAGATTCAAAGACATCACTACGCTGGAGAACATGGCCATCGAACAACTCCGCCTGGACTTTGGCCTCATGCTCATGCACTTCCCCGACGGCGATCTGGCCGGGCACGAATTCGGCTGGATGTCGGACCAGCAATTGCGCGCCTACAAACGAGATGACGATAACCTCGGCTTGTTCATCGACGTGCTGAAAAGCCGCGAAATATTCAACGACACCCTCTTCATCATCACCTCCGACCACGGCGGCCACGACTCGACCCACGGCACCGAACTCCCAGAAGATATGACCATCCCGTGGATCATCAGCGGCCCGCGTGTGATTCCCGGCATCCTCCAGACCCCGGTCTACATCATGGACACCGCTCCCACTATTGCCCTCGCCCTGGGCCTGCCCCTTCAAGCCGATTGGGACGGAGTCCCCGTTTACGAAGCGTTCGGCCTGCCGGATGATGGAAGGCCAAAAACTGGCTGCCCGGGGTTGACCCCCTAGTACTTTTGTCTAATTGAAAGTTGGTCTTAGTTGTCGTATTATTTGTTTACGTTTACTGGTATTTATTGGTAGGAGAGAGTTGACGAGGTCGCACAATCATGTGCGGCCTCGTCGTATTAACAGCGAAGAGACTCTCACCTCCAAGGTGAGAGTCTCTTCATACTAGTTCTACTTCCGAAGGATATAAACTATTCTTCTGCGAGAGTGTAGATGACATTATCGAAACTGGAGCGGCGACCTTCGCAGGCAGCATCATCTTCAGGGTTGCCAACATAAGTGAAGGTCAGGTTCTTGCCGTCGAAGGTGTAGTTGAAATCCATCGTGGGACATGCCTTGTCGTCGGAAAGTTCTGTGAAGGTATCATCATCCGCGCTATAGTTTCCTTTTGCCTGAGTCACACCATACGTGAATTCCTTGGCTTCCCAGGTGCCATCCGCATTGAAGATGAAGCCAACCGGGTTAACCCGGTCAGAGCGTATGAACTTACCTGTGGGAAATGGCAGAGAGACCGGCGTAAAAACGTAGGTGACGTTGTTGAAATCATCATAGCGCCCGCCGCAGTCTTTGTCGTCATCGGAGTTGCCAACGTATGAGAAAGTCAGGTTGGTACCGTCGAAAACGTAGTTAAAACTGACGTTCGTTTCACAGGCACCATCGTTGGACGTTTCTGTAAAGACATTGCCTTCCACTGTGAAGGTGGCATGGATTTGGGCCCTGTCACCCTGAAATACGGTGAAGGTCTTATCTGCACCGAAGAGCAACCCATAATCCGTTCTGCCGGATTTGATGAATCTGCCACTTGGGAAAGGTAATGAGACGGGCGTTTCAGTGGCAACAGTGGGTGCTTCGGTCTGGGCGGCTGGGGCAGTCGTCGGCGCGGAAGAGCCGCCACAGGCAGTCAATAGCAAAGCAAACACAAGGACGAATAAAGTCTTCTTCATGGAAATCTCCTCTTTTCTGAATGGTATACTTTTGTCGATTGCTAACCTTACCCATTTACAAGTTCAAATGGGTATCGGTTAGAGATACAAAAGCGATAAATATTTGGAAAGAGAGTTGAATGACCGTGCTTTCCTTTGGAGAGTGGCTCAAACGCCAGCGCAAGGCAATGGGGTTGACCCAAAAACTACTGGCAAACCGGGTCGGTTGTTCTGAAATCACCTTGCGTAAACTCGAGGCTGAGGATAGGCGTCCTTCGGTTCAGATCATTGAGCGCATTGCGCAGATATTTCAAATTCCCCCTACAGAACAAAAAAACTTTCTACGATTTGCACGCGGCGATTGGGATGCATTTAATTCATCCAGTCAGCTGGAGCCATGGCAGGCTCCGAAAGTATCCACCCGCTCGAATCTGCCTGCATCCATCAACTCGTTTATTGGGCGTGACCGGGAGATTGCCGAGATATGTGAATACCTCCGTTCCAAAGATACCCGCCTCGTTACGCTCATCGGTCCGCCTGGTATCGGCAAAACGCGCCTGAGCATTGAAACCGCACGCCATCAATTGGCAGATTTTCCAGATGGTGTTTTCTTTATCTCACTGGCTCCGCTCGAAGACCCGGCACTTATCCCCACAGCGATCATGCAAGGATTGGAGCTTATTGAGACGACCAACAAATCGCCGCTCAAACAACTCGTAGATGGAATTGGAAGTAAACGCATGCTGCTCGTTTTGGATAACTGCGAGCATGTGATCGACGCCATTGCATTGCTCGCTTCGGGACTCCTTTCGGGCTGTTCCAACTTAAATATCCTTGCCACCAGCCGAGAGTCGTTAAGCATTCCAGGCGAATGGTTGTATGCCCCTTCCCCACTTGCGCTTCCCAGTGAAGACTCATCCGTCACGATAAGGAATGTGGATCAATATCCTGCCTTATCCTTGTTTGCAGACCGCGCCCGCGCTGTAAACTCTGGGTTTGCACTGACGCCTGATAATGTGCAAACTGTTGCCGCTATTTGCACCCAATTGGACGGGCTGCCACTCGCCATCGAATTGATAGCGACCCGAATTCGCTTTATGCCGCCCCAATCCCTGCTCCAATTATTAACGGATGCCTTCGTCCTTTCTGCCGATGGGATGCGCGCCGTCTCTGCACGACAAAAGACATTGAACAATGCCATCGCTTGGAGTTACAACCTGCTTTCGGTAGATGAACAAAAATTGATGGCATATCTCTCCGTCTTTTCAGGCGGATTTTCAGTCCAAGCCGCCGAAGCCATGTTCTCTCCCTTGCTTCCACAGAAATCCATATCTGAGTTTGTTTCAGCGCTTTCAGATAAAAGCCTCTTGCATCGCACACTGAGCGAATCTGGTGAGTTGCGCTTTTCCATGCTGGTAACGATCCAGCAATTTTCGTTGGAGCGATTACGAAACATGGGCGCAGAAGAAAATATCCGCAGGCAGCATTTAAAGTATTTCGTTGAATTCTTCGAACAGGCGGGACGTGAACTGATCGGTCCACGGCAGGTCGAGTGGCAGAAGCGTGTGATCATGGAGCGCGATAACATGCGCTCCGCTTTGACATGGGCTTCGCAAAACGATATTGAAGCTGGCATGTTTCTCATTGGCAGGTTGGGATATCGTTTTTGGGAAGGTTTCAACATGACCGAAGGCAGCCGCTGGCTGACAGAGTTCTTACAAAACCCAGCATCTGCATCCTTTCCAAAAGCCCGCGCAACGGCATTGGTCATACGCGCTATTCTCGAATTTCATTTTCAGCGTTTTGAACACCAGTCCGCAGCAGCAGAAGAGGCAGTAAAACTCGCCCGCTTCGTTGGCGACCCAATAAGCGAGTGCGATGCTTTAAGCCTTCTAGGTTCGGCAAAGCAAATGTTGGAAGGCATGGAATCTAAGGCGGACTTTCAGGGTCAGGCGCTTGTTATAGCAAGGGAGTTTGGTGATGTTTGGCGACAAGCCGAATCGTTATCCGGCTTGAGTTGGGATAAGCGTGACCCGCAAAAGGCGCTTGCCTACCGCGAAGAATCCATCCGGCTATATCGCCAAATCGGAGATTGGTTGGGGCTTGCCTGGGCATTGAGCGTCCTGGCAAGTGACATGGCTATCGCAGGCAATATCGAATATGCCGAAAAATTACTGGACGAGTTTTCAACATTGGATCAAAACCTGATCGATAAAAGAACCTTGGAATTTGTGTTAACTGCCAGGGCGCGCATAGCCTTGTTGAAGGGAAACTACAAACAAGCCCGCGCCTACCTGCAAACGAATATTGCCAATCTTCAGGAATTGGGAAACCGCATGGGCTATATTTGGGCACGGGCACGTTTAGGGTATGTCGCCTTGTGCGAAAGCAACACCCAGACTGCCCGCGAGATCTTTGAGGAATGCACCCGTGAATTCCAAAGGGATGGAAACCGGTCAGGTTTGATCTTCACCTTCGAATTATTGTCGATCCTATTCGCACGGTTGAGGCAACACGAACGTGCTGCCCATCTCATCGGCTGGGTGGAAGCCGTGCGCCTCGTTATGGGGGATGTCATTTCGCAGGTCATTCCTGAAGAGTGGGATCGCACCATCGAAGCCATTCGCACGAACCTTGGCGATGAGCATTTCAAATCAATGCGGGCAAAGGGCGGAAAAATGACAGTGGATGAAATGGTTGCTCATG
>JAEURI010000085.1 GCA_016789225.1 Anaerolineales bacterium | reverse complement strand
GGCGAGGGTCAGGCGGTTGTTTTGGATCTCTGCGCTGGCTTCGTTTGATGTGGCTGTATCCCAAAGAGTTTCTTCGGAGAAGTCGTCGCTTAGGAATTCAAGCCCGAGGCCGGGGCGCATCTCTGGGGTGGGGGCTTTGGTCGATAAAAATTGAGGCGTAGGCGTGGCCGATGGTGGGAACCAGACCACGGTGGAGGTGGGAGGCGGGGTTTCCGTCGCAGGAAAAGGTGTGTTGGTGGCCAGCCAGTCATCCATGGCCGAGCAGGAGGTAAGTATTATCGTCATTGCGAGGAAGGCAACAGCCCGACGACATGTGCGCCGCAGTGCGGTGAGCCATCTTGTGGCATGTGGGAGATTGCTTCGCTCGCTACCGCTCGCTCGCAATGACATTAAGGCCGTGTTTTTGTGACATCGATTCATTTTGTTGTGTCGTAAAATAAGGTCACAACATTCTAGCATATCAGGAGATGAAGATGACCGTGAAGCAGGTGCTGATAACTGGTGCGTGTGGAGAAATTGGTCAGGCGCTCGTGCAGGAGTTGGCGAAGAAGGGCGGCTACCGAATTGTGACCTCGGACATTGCCCCTTTGCCGGACTCGATCAAAAATTTAGTGGCGGAGCATGTGCAGGGGGATCTGGTTTATAAGGTAAAGATTTTTTATGATTATGATTTCGATGTGATCTTTCATTTGGCGGCTTCGCTTTCATCGAAGGCCGAGGTTGCCACGGAGGAGGCGCATCGCATCAATGTGGAAGGGACGATGCAACTGCTGATGCTGGCGGCGTATCGTTCGGAGAAGTATGGCAAGTCGGTCAAGTTTTTGTTCCCCAGTTCCATCGCCGCCTACGGGATGCCAACCCTTGCGGCCAAGCAGGGCGCGGGCGTGGTGAGGGAAGAGGATTGGGACACACCGCACACGATGTATGGCTGCAACAAGTTGTACTGCGAAAAGTTGGGAATGTATTACAGCAAGTTCCACGGTCAAAAACATTTGGATGAAAACCCACCGGTCATGCTGGACTTTCGCGCGATCCGCTTCCCGGGCCTGGTGAGCGCCTTTACGCTTCCGACCGGCGGGACGAGTGATTACGGTCCCGAAATGCTGCACGCGGCGGCTCAGGGCAAAGCCTATGCCTGTTTCGTGCGACCCGATACGAAGATTTCGTTTATGGCGATGCCGGATGCGATCAAGTCGTTGTTGATGCTGATGGACGCGCCGCGCGAGAGCCTGACGACGAACGTCTACAACGTGGCGGCCTTCGCCATCACTGCCGAGGACTTTCGCCATCGCGCGTTGAGGGCCTTCCCGAACGCGGACATTTCCTATACTCCCAACCCGCGCCGCCAAGGCATTGTCGACTCGTGGCCCGAAGACATTGACGACGCCCGCGCCCGCAAGGATTGGAACTGGCAGCCGGATTATGACGTGGATCGCTTCTTCGAGGAGTATTTTTTGCCGGAGATTCGGAAGAGGTATGGGAGGTAAACCATTCCTGTAAATAGGTGTTTACATGCCGCAAATAGCTTGTTTATGCCATTTTTTGCCCTTTTTGGCAGGAGCGACGTATAATTTATGTGTTCCGTACAAAGGATGTTATACGGCCACCGTCCGTATAACACCCGCACGGGGGTGTTTTAAGGAATGAATCCGTATAACTCATAGTTGGGCAGAACCTTGCACAATTCATTCAGGGAAAGGATTCTGATAATGAGACATTATTCAAAAATTATTTTTTATCTGGTTTTATCTGTATTATTGATTTCTTGCGGTCAATCAGTTGCGCATACCACAACAACGCCACTGCCAGTACCAACATCTACCCCTACATTAATCCCTACAAGCAAAGTTACTCCAACAATAACTACTCTTCCGTCTCCTGGCGTACTTCCAACCATAAACCCTACAGAATTACCTAATTTGCTTAAATCTGCATTGTCAATTGAAACCGTAGATATATTGAATGGACATAGGTTACGGCGTTTCACTGGTTGGGACTATGGATACGAATACGCCGAACCTTACTTTACCGACCGTTATCAGTGGATGGATTCGCAACATTTGTTATTATTCCCAAAAACAGGTGAAATCCCCGATTCCCTTTACCCGTCAACAGAACAAAAACGAGCGGTTGTTTTTAATCTTGAAACTGGCACTATTTGGTTGCCAAACGAACAACCAAAAGCAAAATACCGAATTCTTGATATTTCATTGCCTCGTTGGTCGCCAGAGGCAGGGGTTCTAATTTCATCCATGATTTTTATTGATGGCGATTTTAAGCGCGAAGGTGTTTATATCTTCAACGCCGATGGAGAATTTGTTTCTGTATATGCGGGAAAACTACATGGTATTTCCCCTAGCGGGAATAAAATTCTAGTTGATGATACTTGGATTGACTTGAAAAGCAAAAAAATGGTTGATTTTGCTTGGTATTTTGGAATGGTGGAAACATGGCTGCCAATTTGGTCGCCAGATGAAACTCGCGTGTTTATGTGTTGTTATTTTTATGGAAATGCCGTAACTGGAGAGAGTTACAATCTTCTTAATGAAGATACAATTTTTGAAGGAAAACCAATAGAGTATCTTCAGGACTTGTCACATTCAACTGGCACATGGTTAAATGACAATTATGTATTAGCAAAGGATGATGGCTTTTTTACAGTCATGTCAGGGTTTGAGGATGTAATCCCCATTTTTGATGTTTCATCAAAAACATATCGCTCTTTAATAAAAGTTGCAAACCTGCCTTATGACCTAACCGATGTTGCCACAAGGTATGCTACGAAAGACATCTCACCAAATGGGGATTACATGTGGGTACACAAGGTATATTACCCAACTGGTTTTTTAATTGACCTTAAGAACTTTCGTTCTTGGGAATACGCCGGAAATCATCTGTCTTGGGTAGGAAATGGCGAATATGCAATTATTGACTCAAAATTATTACTTGTACTTTCCAGTAAAGAATTAAAGGCAATGCCTCCAGACATACAATGTAATAATTGGCATCCGACAAAAGGCGTATGTTTATCATTAACCACAAACGAACAAGGAACTTCAACGCTGAATTTTCTAAATGCACAAGATATGTCTATTCAAAAAACGGCATTATCAACTCCGCTTTTCAATCAGGCAATCTGGAGTCCCAACGGCGATTATATTATTTTGGCAACAGAAGATAAGGCGCTATGGCGGATTGATTATCCAAACCTTGAAAACATGGAGCAATTAACACATCCAATCGCAGACATGTATGTTGAAAGTATAATTTGGTCGCCCGACTATGAGTATTTATCCTTTGTTGGTGGCGCAAATATTTATATAGCTGACATCAACAAAAGCCAGTAAAATCTCGATAAGATGGCTATGTCTTCTTTTTCAGTTGGCAAGTCTTATGGTCATCGGTTCTGCCCAACAAAGCGTGCACTCGACTGGTGGGGATTCTGCGGCAATCTCAGGTAGTTTTCCACGCCTTATCATTTTTCTGGTTGGACGGCTTCGCCGTCCCTGTCCTGGTTGTCGAGCTTGTCGAGACACAGCGCCGTGCTTCGCGATCCCCTACACGGACGATGTCGCTGACCGTTGGCCCTCTCAGTAATGTCAAGTTATCCCATATTCTAGACCTACAGGAAGAAATCATTTATGAAAACTCTCAATGGTAAAGTCGCTCTTGTGACAGGAGCAAGTCGTGGTATTGGGAAAGGTATTGCTCTAGGATTAGGTGAAGCTGGAGCTATCGTTTACATTACAGGACGAACCGTGGAAGAAGGTAAGACATCGGTAAACTTGCCAGGAACCATACATCAAACGGCGGAAGAAATAGCTAAACTTGGTGGCACCTGTATTGCCGTGCATTGCGACCATTTGAATGACGATGAAGTGAAAAATGTATTTCAAAAAATCCAAACCGAACAGGGTCGTCTGGATATATTAGTCAACAACGTGTGGGGTGGTTACGAACATTTCAACGATGGCACAGAATTCTGGAAAGAGAAAGGGTTTTGGACCGTCCCCTTATCAAGATGGGACAAGTCATTTCAGGCAGGTGTGCGAGCACACTATGTCGCCAGTGTCCTTGCAGTGCCCACTATGATCAAACAACAATCTGGATTGATCGTTAATATTTCATATTTCGCGGCACAACGTGATGATAAAGGGGTCTCCTACTCAGCAGCAAAAGCTGCCGACGACCGGATGGCAACATCCATGGCTTACGAGTTGCGCGAACATAATGTGGCAGTTGTTAGTCTCTATCCTGGATTAGTACGCACAGAAGGTGTGATGAAAGCAGCGGAATTCTTTGACCTGTCCAATTCCGAATCCCCCCAATTCATTGGACGAGCAATTGCAGCTCTTGCCGCTGACCAAGAAATTATGCGAAAATCAGGTCAAATCCTAGTTGCAGCGGCAGCCGCAAAAGAATATGGATTTACCGATATTGATGGAAGGCAACCAAAACCTATTACAGTCAATGAAGCATAAAATAGTTGCTTAGGATCAAAACGGGCTAAAATCGCGTGCGGCGGATTTGGCTTACGCCTTCTTCTTATGGGTAGTTTCTGTGTTTGCTTTTCTTCGTTGTAAATCGATTGTCGCTAAAGATTAAGTTGTGTGTAAAATAAAGTCAAGTTGGCTGTGGTATCTTTTTATGGCATTCGAGTCTGGCGTTCCGTGTCGGTTGCCTAACAAAGCGCCCCGGACGATTACCGGGATAATGCACCTGGCGCTCGGGACTGCCCGAAGGGCGTGCGCACATCCCCGGCATTTTTCTGGTTGGACGGCTTCGCCAGGTTCGCGGGCTGGTTGTTGAGCTTGTCGAGATACAGCGCCGTGCGTGCTTCGCGATCCCCTACGCGGACGATGTCGCAAACCGTTCGGCGGTTCACTCGGTATAAATTTCAGAAAGTATGGATGATTATCATATGACTATAACTCAACGCACTTATTCAACCGAGCAAGATAAATATCTAATGTCTGCTCTGGCTCGTCAATGTTCAGAAAATACTCTCCATGTCGTAGACCTGCCTTATCGGTTTAGTTCGTGGGCATTCGATAATCCTGAAAACATCAGTTTATGGTTTGATGAAAATCAACAACTTGTTGCTTGGGCGGTGCTTCAATCGCCTTTTTGGACAATTGATTATGTATGCCATCCTGAGCAAGAATCACAATTGCATCGAGAAATCCTTTCCTGGGCAGACCAACGCGCTCAAGCCGTACAAAAAACGCCTTATGAACGTCCTGCATGGTTCGTCATGGTTTTCTCTGGGCAAGATCATCGAATTCGCGACTTGGAAAAGGCTGGTTTTAAATGTCAATCGGACGTGGGCGAAGATTCCTGGTCCAAAGTGCTCATGCGCCGTTCATCTCAAGCGCTTGTAAAAGTGTACAAACCTCGTTCAACAGGCTTTACCGTTCGCTCATTGGCAGGAGAAAAAGAAGTACAGAATTATGTTGAACTTCACCAATCTGTTTTTGAAAGTAAAAATATGACAATGGATTGGCGAATGCGCACACTTCAACATCCTGATTACATGCCCGAGTTAGATATTGTTGTCGAATCGTCTAATGGAGATTTGGTTGCCTTTTGTATTTGTTGGTTTGACAAAAAATCAATGACAGGACATGTTGAACCATTAGGTAGTCATAAAGATTTTCGGCAGTATGCGCTGGGGCGAGTCGCCCTTTCAGAAGGATTGCGCCGTCTCCAGTCTCTTGGAGCGCAGAATATTTTTGTGGAAACAGACAACTATCGAAATACTGCTTTTCGGCTTTATGAGTCGTTTGATTTTCAAGTGATACAAGATGTCCTTGTATATCGAAAAGATTATGAAACTGATTAACACACAGGTATTTTGCTAAACCACCGCCAAACAAAGCGTCCCGGACGAGCACCGGGATAAAGCATCTGGTGCCTGGTGCTGGGGATTGCCCGGAGGGCGTGCATACATCCCGCCTGTGCCTCCCGAAGGACATTGATACCGTACCACGTTGAACCTGGTTATGGAGGCTTTGCATATGTCGCACCCACTCGAACCAACCATGATTGAATTCTTCCAATACAATCACTGGGCAAATCAAGAGCTCATGGGGATCTGTATAAACTTAAGCAATGAAATCATTACAGCCAGTATTCCAGGCTCGTATGGTTCGATCCGCGATACTTTTACGCATCTTCTCAAGGCAGAGATCAGCTTTTTGAGGCGAATTCATGGGACATATCCGGAACCAGACTTCAAGTGGGAAGAGAACCCAGGTCTGTCTCAAATGATGGCATACGAAACAGTATTGCACGAAGCCCTGCTGGATACCCTTCAGCGCGTTCCAGCAACTCAGAATGTGCATGAAGAAGGCGACGGTTGGACATTTGATTATCAAGCACGCCTGATCTTCATGTCGGTGGTCTATCATGGCATTGCCCATCGGACGGACATCACCACGGTACTCAACAACAAAGGCATCAGTCTACCAGAGCTCGATGTCTGGGGCTATCAATCTGCATACCCTGAACGGTTTCAATCCAGAGTGGTCAAAACTGGATAGTGATTTTTTATAACCCATACCTGAGATCGAATTAGATCGATAGAAACAAAGGATTTATGATGAAACCGGATGTTCATTACGAAACGATGATAACCATTAAAAGGGGTGAAGAAGTTACATTGCGCACAGAATATGTAGGCGCAGAAGAATACATCGATTTCCTGCGACGTAGCGATCTTGGCAAACAGTACCCAAAGGAGGATTTTCAACAGCGGGTTTCTGACCTTGTCGGGAACATTCAGATCAGCCTGATAGCAAGGAACAAACAATCCCAGATTGTTGGAATATGTTTTGGATTAACCGACTTTGCCTACTGGCTGCTGGTCACCGACTTGGGCACAGATCGAACCTATGAAAAACAAGGGCTGGGAAAAGCCTTGATGGAAATCACCCACGAACTCGCAGGGGGTGAAAAGAAAATAATTGTATTCGCCTACGCAAACGAAAATGCCATCCCATTTTATGAAAAGACCGGGATGAGAGAAACCAAGTCCATGATGATAAAAGACAATATTGAATATACCGAGTTTGTCGTAGAATAAAAGACAGCGGCTAGGGCAGTGTTTCGTTTAAAGGCAGGGGTCTGATGCAATCCGAAATCGCCTAGCAAAGTACCCCAAATGAACATCGGGCAGAGCTTTCACGACATGATATATCCCATGAAGATCACATGGGACGGGCCGCAAGTCGTTGATCTGTCTAAGGAACCATCTCCGTGAGTTCAATCCAGAAATTGTCAGGCCGGTTGATAAAGATGGGATGTGCGGTATTGCTTTCCATTCTCGTGGTGTGCTGCGGGACGCAAACCCCAAAGACGGACCCCGCCATCACCGTCACTGTCATGCCCTCCATACCTTTAATTACAACAACGCCCGCGGCAACTTTAGATCCCAAAGCCGCCTTGCACGAAAGTCTCATTCAAGTGTTGGGTACGGGGAATAGAAATGTGCCGCGGCTAACAAAAATTTCCTACAGTGACCCCGAAGCTGGTGACATAACAATAACGTGGGCAATAAATGACGATGGATCCCAACATTCAAGGAGAGTCGCTGCGCAGATCGATGCGACAAATATTCTCAAAGTCCTTGGGAATAACAAAACTCGCTTTATTTACGTTATCCTTATCGGAACATTTTCGATGCAGGACAAGAATGCTAGCGTAACTGAATTACAAGCGATGAATCTTGGTTTCAATAAATCAAAACTAGACAAAATAAATTGGGAAGATTTTAAGCCTTCAGATATTTACGACCTGGCGGATGTAGCGTATATAGTAGAGGAGTGGAAGTGAACAACCGCTACTTTGCGCGAATTCGTGAAAAGTACTTTTTGCAAGAGGTCTAAAATACAATTCAAGAAAAGAGAACCTTGATATGATACGAGAAATTCATTCGAACGACATCGAAACCTGTGCCCATCTGCTGATGGACGCCTATAATATGGAGCCGTGGAATACGCACTGGACAATTGAAACGGCGACCAGATACTTAAATGAATTTTTTTCAAGTAAGGACTTTGTCGGCTTTGTCATCCTTGAAAATAATACGATTATTGGCGCAATGTTTGCGCATCGTAAGACCTGGTGGACGAACGATGAACTATTTGTGGATGAGTTTTATATTGCGCCCCATCTTCAAAGGCAGGGATATGGGAAAAGTCTTTTAGAGCATGCCGAACGATATGCAAAATCTCAAAACCTGGCCGGATTAACTTTATTGACCAATAGGTATTTTCCTGCGAAAAATTTTTATGAAAAGCATGAATATATACAGGCCGACCATGTTGTTTTTATGTATAAAGAACTCTGAGAAAGGAAATTTTCCATGTCCACCAAACCCATTGATGAATACATCTCCAATTCCCCGGCAGAAATTCAGCCGATCCTGAAAAAACTGCGGGCGACCATCAAAAAGTCCGTACCCAGGGCGGTGGAGACCATTAACTATGGCATCCCCACCTTTCAACTTGAAGGGAAGAATCTCGTACATTTCGCCGGGTTCAAGGAGCATATTGGCTTTTATCCCACCCCGTCGGGGATCGAGAAGTTCAAGAAGGAATTGTCCGCGTATGAAGGGGCCAAGGGCTCGGTCAAGTTCCCGCTGAATAAGCCGATTCCGTATGCATTGATCACAAAGATTGTCCAGTTCAGGGTCAAAGAGCATTTGGCGAAGTCGGCGGCTAAAGGAAAGAAGATAACCGCCAAAAGCAAGGCTTGAACTCCATGACCCTTTTTTTCACCTCCGATAC
>JAEURI010000069.1 GCA_016789225.1 Anaerolineales bacterium | reverse complement strand
GGGCAACGATAGATTTTTCCCGTAACGAATTCAGACAGTTGCTGTTATATTAATATATAAGTTCCACTTTTCACAAAAGGGTTGTATAATCCTGCCCCGATCGTAAATTAACGGCGTGTGCCGTTTACAAATACCTCAAGGAGAGAGTGTATGAACATCAATTTTGCTATGTGGCGTAAAGCCTCCTGGCAACTCATCAAGATGGATGACAAGAAGGAGTGGGATGCTCTTGATGTCGTTTCCAAATGGTTGATTGCCACCCGTTCTGCAGTGACCCTCGTCACGGTCTATTCCTGTGTGATCGCCGGAATCCTTGCTGCCCGCGATGGGCATTTTGACTGGCTCACCTTCATCGTCGTCACCCTGGGTCTCTTTATTGCCCACGGTACGAACAACATTCTCAACGACTACACCGATTACAACCGCGGTGTGGATAAGGATAATTACTTCCGCACCCAATACGGCGTGCATCCGCTTGTGCAGAAATTCTGGGACAACAAAACATCCATCCGCTGGTTCATCGTCAGCGGCTTTCTTGCCACACTGGCGGGCGCGTACGCGTTGTATCACACCGGTTTCAATACCACCACTATTGGTCTATTCGCATTTGGGGCCATTGTCCTTCTTGCCTACACCTATCCCTTCAAATATTGGGGGATTGGCGAACTCATGATCTTCCTCATCTGGGGACCGATCTTGATCGGTGGCGTCTACTTTGTTCTTTCCGGCATTTGGGATTGGAACGTTGTCCTTGCAGGTGTGCCGTTCGGCTTGAGCGTTGCCAGCATCAACATTGCCAAGCATATCGACAAACACGATCCTGACAAGGAAAAAGGTGTGGGCACCTTCCCCGTCCGGGTGGGTGAGGGGAATGCACGCCGCGTCAACCAGGTCGCCATTGTGCTAATCTACCTGGTCACACTCTACCTCGTGCTTGATGGTTACTTCACTCCCGCCATGCTGCTCATCTTCCTGGCCTACAAAGAAGCGATGACAGTGATCGCTGTTATGAACAAACCCAAACCCGCACAGGCTCCTGAAGGCTGGCCTGCTTGGCCCGTCTGGTTCTCCGGCTTTGCCTTCCAGCATAATCGCAAGTTTGGCGGCTACCTCATCCTCGGCTTGATCATCGATGCGTTGCTCAAAAGCTTCCTGCCGAATTTCTGGCCAGGTTTGTTCTGATCTGTATTGCGTTATAAAAAGAGGCTTCCATTTGGGAGCCTCTTTTTGTTTCATTGCATCTTCAGATCTTCGATCTCCAGCCACTCCTCCCTGCCTTCCAATACCCCGAAAGAAAGTTTTCCATCCGGCGTGAACGAAGCGAATTGATTGTCTACCCAGATGACCAGCCCCAGGGGCGGATTCGGACGTACCGGCGACTCGAACACTGAAAGCTCATCCACATACCAGACTACGCGCTTCGCACTCCACTCCAGCCTGTAGCTGTGCCATTGAGTGACGTCCACGCTGAGAGCGGATGAATCCTCGCCGATGACCCTGCCCAACAAATTCCGCGTAGTCTTGCGCGAAAATGGAAGGGCCAATCCCGCCGGAATTAATAATGGATGAAACCTGGGCGAACAAAAACTTTGAGCGAGGAATCCCTGCGCGGGTTTATCTCTGAACGACAAATGATTTTCCTGGGAGGCCCCAAAGAACCAGACTGCATTTGGAAGAGTCGGCAAACGAAAGCGATTGGCGCCAAAGCCAAGCGACATGCCGAAGGGATCGTTCCACAAGCCGAAGCCCCAGGTTCCGGGGAGGGAAAGGCTAGAGGTTCTGGCTCTCAGGCTCAGGGTTAAGGAATGATGCGGGAATTTCCTTCGCGGCAGGCCAAAATAATCATCGATCTGTGCAAATCGATAAGAGGAAGAATCACCGGCGGGAATCTTCAAAAGATATCCCTTTTCGGTCTTGTCAATGCTTGCGCCTGGAGTTGTTCTTGCTTTCATTTTCGATTTACCAGCCAGATACCTAGAATAATGACCGCCCCTCCAAAAATGGCTGGCAGGGTGATGGATTCTCTCAAAATGATCGCAGCCACGACCATGCTTGCGGGCGGCTCTATGAAAAGGAACGCGCCGGTTTGTGCCGCGGGCAGTTGCGCAAGCGCGTCAAACCAGGCGATGTAGGCGAGGCCGGTGGTGAAAATGCCAAGAAAGAGAATGGCGGCCCATCCACGCGAATCGAGTTGCGTGATCTCTATTGTTTTGCCTTGCGCCAAAAATGCGACCGTGGTGATGAGCCAGCCAATGGTCATGACCCAGAAGGTCATTCGTGTAGAAGGGTGGTCGCGTAATCCGCGCCGCGAGAGAATGGAAAACACAGCCCAATTGACCGCGCTGATAAGGATCAGGAAGTCGCCCACTGTGCCGAATTGACCGACGGCAAGCGAAG
The DNA here is from genome assembly GCA_016789225.1 of Anaerolineales bacterium. Classification (GTDB taxonomy): domain Bacteria; phylum Chloroflexota; class Anaerolineae; order Anaerolineales; family Villigracilaceae; genus Villigracilis. The sequence goes on along the minus strand of JAEURI010000069.1, from coordinate 7,595 downwards.
CAAGATTTCCTTTACTTACTACGACCAGCACACCAATCATCGCCAGCCCAATACCGAAAGACTGGATGGCGGAGAGTTTTTCCTTGAGAACCAACCACCCAAGCACGGCGATGAAGGCGGGCGATGTGGCCACGATCCATGCGGTTGTGGTGGCCTGTGCCGTTTGCAGTCCGTTCGATTGCAGCCACTGATGGAATGTGATACCCAGAAAGCCGAGCAGAGCGAAATACCACCACTCGTTTCCCTTTGGGAAGGCGAATTGTTTTCGCATGAACACGGCAATGAACAAAATTGGAATGCCAATGGCAAAACGGATCCAGACCACAGCGATGGGGGATATCTGCCCTACGGCGATTTTCGTGGCAATAAATGATGCACCCCAGACGATGACGGCAAATAAGGCTTCGAGATAGGGAAGGATTTTGGGCATTTGGGTTCCTGTATGTGAAGTTGGAGAATTATAAATCCTTGACGTTTTTCTTAATGGTGATAATATTCACAAATAGATGAAATTTATCGTTTTTATCATAATAAGGAGGCAAGGTGTCTGCCAAAGTAATGCTTATTAACCCTGCAAGACATTTCATTGCGAATGCAGCTGGGCTCGGGTATCTCAATCCTTTGGGGTTGGTGCTGCTTGGTGGCCCGCTTGTGGATGCCGGGTTCGATGTGCAACTCGTGGATCACGACATGAATGGCTGGACAATGAAAAGGTTGTTACAGGAAATTGGTGATTATCAGCCGAAATACATCCTGTTGGGACATTCCGGGTCAACGGCTTCGCATACTGTGGTTGTTGCGACTGTGAAAGAGATCAAGCGGGTATTTCCACATATTCGTATTATCTATGGAGGTGTGTATCCTTCCTATGCCTATCAAAGTATTCTCAACGAAGTTCCTGAAATTGATGTGATTGTGCGTGGGGAGGGGGAAAAGACGATTGTGGATTTGCTACGCCGTTGGGAGGAAGAAGAGGATCTCAAGAGTGTGTTGGGAATTGCCTGGCGACATGGCAGCGAGATCATGGTTAATCATCCCCAGCCCGCCATTCAAAACCTGGACGAATATCGCCCCGCTTGGGAACTATTGGATTGGAAACACTATCAAATGTTCGGCTTCGACCATGCCGCTGGTCTGCAATTCTCGCGCGGATGCACACTGACTTGTACCTACTGCGGACAGTGGATGTTCTGGAAGAAATGGCGGCATCGCAGTCCGGGGAACGTGGTCGAGAATATGCGGCTGTTGAAGGAAAAGTACGGCGTGAAGTTGATCTGGTTCGCGGATGAGAACTTCGCCGCCGACCAGGACATGGCCCGTGACCTGTTGCAGCGCATCGTGGACGCAAACCTGGGCCTGTCTCTCAACCTCAACATGACCGCCGCTGACGTCGTCCGTGATGCAGAGCTATTGCCGTTGTATAAGCAGGCCGGTGTGGATTACATTGTGATGGGTGTGGAATCGCTAAAAGATACCGTCATCACCGATATTCGCAAGAACAACCCGTTCTCGACTTCAAAAGAAGCGGTGCGTCTTTTACGCAAAAACAACATCATCAGCTTGACGAATATCATCTATGGGTTGGAGGATGAGTCCTGGAAGACGCTTTTCGAGAAGTTCAAAGGCATGCTCGAATTGGATTCGGATATTCTCAACGCCATGTATCTGACCCCGCATTTCTGGACGGCTGACGGGAAAGCCACCGACCCCGCAAAGATCATCCAGCCCGACCTTGCAAAGTGGTCGTATCGAAACCAGGTAATTGCAACCTCGTATTTGAGTCCGTTTGAGCTGTTTGCAGGCATCAAATTAACCGAGGCCATGTTCCATTTGCGCCCCAGGGCTGTGTGGCGATATATCTTTCATAAAGATTCGCGCTATACACAGATCATGCGAGATTCGATTTTGACGGGAATCCGTGTGGTGGCGGCTGAGGCTTGGGAGTTTTTCTTTGATACAAAATTTATAACACAAGGAAGAATAACGGAGATCATCGGCTCGGAACGTTCGCAAAAAGAACCGACTCCGCTTGCGTGAACCCGGCGTCAGAGTTTGAAACTGTTCAGGAGTTTTTGATACAGGCTTTCCGTCGTCGGAAGCGGTTCCATATCCAACTCCTTGGCGAGAATGCGCTTCATTTCCTGATACTGGCTGATAAGCCCGGCGCGGTCGCCCAGTGCGGCATAAACACGCAGAGACTGACAGTACAGATCTTCCTGCAGGGCATCCACTCTCAGAGCGCGTTGCAGCAACTCTTGAGAGTGTGTAAAGCGTTTGTGCGCATAGTGATGATCTGCCAGGGCGCGCAAGGCCCCAAGATAGACTTGATTTAAGCGTCTGCGTTCGGGGAAAAGCCAGTCATAGTACAGATTTTGAAGATACTCTCCCGAATAAAGATGAACAGCCTGCTCGTAATATTTTGCGGCCGCTTCTTCATCGGATGTGGCGCGGGCTTTTGCCAGGGCAGAATCAAATTCATCCACATCGATCTTGAAGCGCGCGGCATCGAGGCGGTAATCTCCGGACTCGACCAGGATGAGACGCGGCGAATTTTCGCCGGTCTTCATCGCGGCGCGTAAACGTGAAAGGGCGGTATGGAAGGCGGTTAGACCCCGGCCTGTTTTTTCCGACCAGATGGCATCGAAGGCGCGTTCGGCAGGGATGCGTTCGCCGCGAAAGGTGACAAAGTAGGCGAGCAGGTCGCGAGCCTTGGAAGACACCCAACGTTCCTGGGTGATCTCTTCTGTATCGACAAAGACACGGAAGGCTCCCATGCTTTTGATGGAAACCACCGACTGATCCTTGACTGTGATGGTGGTTTGTTGCTTGCGTTTATCCGGCAGGAACTCAAGCACCCGGTCGAGGAAGGGACTGCTGTGCCCAGCCCCGATCAGTGCATTACAGACCACGCGGCTGCGTTCACCCTGATCGACAAAGAGTTGAAAGGCACGAGTTGGTTCGATCAATTCGAGGGATATTCTGGCGTGCTCGATGCCGGTTTCGCTTCTATTCGTTACGAGGTGGATGTAAGCCAGGCCGAAATGCACCATGGCAAGTGGAATCCTGAATTGACGGCGCTGACCCGATTGCAACAATTCATTGAAGAAATTCTCGGCGCGGTTGAGTTGTTCATTTTCGAGGGCAACATCCGCCAGCACACTGCGGCAAACGAAGGCTTCGTAAGCATCGCGGTTACCGGGGTAGGCCCAGAGCGCGCCCTCGGCCAGCTGCCAAGCTTCATCCACGCGGCCCTGACCGTACAGGTTGTAGGCGAGATAGCCTGTTGCCATCAATTGTTCGTAGGAGGCCATGCCAAGCTGTTGGGCAAGTTCCACCGACTGGCGCAGGGACGCCTCGGCGCGCGAGGTTTCTCCGAGGCGGGTGAGGACATTTCCCAGGGCTGTGTATGCGGCCGGGAGCAACTCAGTGAGATGCAAAGTTTGGGCGATCTCCAATCCGCGTTCAGCGTGCTTCAAGGCGGTTTCGAATTCACGCCAGTACAAATGTGGTGTGACAAGCAGAATGTAAGCCTGTGCTGCAATGGGCGACATTTGATCGGGCACAAGCCGTAGAGCTTCCTGGGCATATTGCGCTGCAGATTGCGGGTCGCCATGCCACCAACAGATCTGCCCAAGGGATTGAAGAAAGCCAGCGCGCTCGGGCGCAGAAAGTCTATCGGCTTTTCGGGCTTCGTCCACGGCTTGTTCGGCAAGTTCCTGGCCGCGGTCCATGCCGCTCAGAAAACCGGCGCTTTTTGCGAGGGCCATTAGAGCTTCAGCGCGAGCAGTATGATCTTGTTCCGGGGCGCATTCCAGGGCTTGTGCTGCCAACGCCTCGGCCTGACGATAATTTCCCTGCGCACGATAGACTTCCGCCAGACGAGTGATGGCACGACTTTTGCCGGATAAATCCTTTTGTTGTTCGAAGGCCAGGCGCGCGTCTTCGTAGGCGGTGGTTGCGAGCCCTGCTTCTCCAAGCCTGCGATGAGCATTTCCGTGTTGCAGAAGCAGTTCAGGGTTTGCCCGTCGTATATCTGTGGGGAGCATGTTGAGATAGCGGTGCAGGGCTTCGACCCTGCCGCGTTCGACGTAATCGGATGCGAATTTCAGGGCCACGCGCGCTGCCGATTCGAAATCCTGTGCGCTGACGAAATGCATGAAGGCGGCTTCCCATTCCGCGTGTTCTTCATAATAGCTTCCTGCGCTTCGCTCCAGACCTTGAACCTGCCCGCCAAACTCGCGGCGGAGTCTACTCAGAAGGAACTCGCGGAAGAGAAAATGATAACGGTACCAGCGTCTTTCAGAATCCAGGGAGGTAAGGAAGAGGTTTTGTTTTTCAAGGTCTTCGAGAACATCCTGTGCATTCTTGAGACCGGTGATGTGATTGCAGGAGGCCGAGTCCATTTGAGTGAGGATGGCGGTATACAGGAGGAAATTCTGTTTTTCCAGGGGCTGCCTTCGAAAGACCTCTTCCGCAAGGTATTCGAACACATAGCGGTGTGAGCCGCTCATGGATGCGATGGTTTCACGAACTGTATCGGCATTTTGCCCGGCGAGTGAATTGCGAAAGATCTGTAAACCTGCCGCCCAGCCTTCGGTCTTTTCGCTGAGCAGAGATAGATTTTCCGGGGAGAGTTCGTGGGCTTCGCGGTTAAATAATGCCAGCACTTCGTTGTCGCGGAAGCGCAGGTCTGCGGCGCGGAGTTCAGCCAGCAGGCCGCGGGCACGCAGTCGGGCGAGGGCCAGCGGCGGGTCGGCACGGGTGGAGATGATGAGCCGCAAAGTGGAGGGGGCGTTTTCCAGCAGATAATCCACCAGTTGATGTACAACCGGGCTGGTGATGGCGTGATAATCTTCGAGCACGATCAGGAATGGGTCTGCGACCTGTTCATTCAATTCGTTGATCAATACGGTCAGTGCCCGCTGAGATGCAAGGCCTGCCTCGGGACTATCGAGCAAAGCTTGGGCGTTTTGGCCGAGCTTTGAAGATTTTTTCCATTTGGCGCGGCGGATGGCTTCGATAAGATAGGTGAGAAAAACTGTCGGGTCCGAATCAGCTGCTTCGAGTTGATACCAGGCGTCGGGTCCGGTGTGAGTCGCAAGGAAGTTTGCGAGCAGGGTCGTCTTGCCGTATCCGGGCGGGGCGGAGATGAGAATCAGTCTTCGGTCGGTTTGTTCATCCAGCCATTGAATTAAGTGTGGCCTGGGCAGGGAACCTGTGCTGGGGGGTGGGGTGAATTTTGTATTAAGCAGGGGCGAGGGCTTCATCTTGATGAATTATATCCGCTAATGATTTGCAAATTTTCTGCAAACCTGGTGTGATAGGATGGCTCAAATTCGTCAACGACGAGAGGAGAAACTATGAATAGAAAGTGGTTCGTTTTTTCACTGCTGGTGATATGTGGCATGATTCTGGCGGCCTGTGGGCCATCTGCGCCTGCAACGGCAGCAGAATCTCCCGCGACCGATGCGCCTGCGGCAACTGAAGCGGCACCTGCTGCAACGGAGGAAGCGCCTGTAGGACCGATTGTGTTGAAATACGCCAGCTCGGCCAATATCACAACCTGGGATCCGATCGCTTCCTTCTCTACAGAAGCGGCTTATATGGCGAACATGTATGAGCAATTGGTGCGCGTGAATCCGCCTGGCAGCGCCGAACCCTACTCGCCTCTGCTGGCTGAAAGCTGGGAGAAGAGCGAAGACGGCCTGGTGTGGACGTTCAAACTGCGCTCCGGTGTGAAGTTCCACGACGGCGAGCCACTGACTGCCGAGGCTGTGGTGAAATCCATCATGCTTGCCAAGGAATCAGCCGGTGCGTCGTTCATTTGGTTGCCGCTTGATACGGTCGAGGCCATGGATGAATTGACGGTCAAGTTCACCCTGGCTTGGGCCCAGCCCCTGGAGTTGATCCTCGGTTCAGAATATGCCGCGTATATCGTCAGCCCGAAGGCGCTGGATGCCGCCGCTGCGGACGAGAATTTCTGGAGCGCAGGTGTTTCTGCGGGTACCGGTCCGTACATGATCGAATCTTATGTGCCGGACCAGGAACTTGTCCTGACTCAGAATACCGAATATTGGGGCGGATGGGAGGATGGGCAATACGAAAAGGTATTGGTCCAGTTCGTGCCTGAGGCCACCACCCGCCAGCAATTGTTGGAAGGTGGTGAAGTGGACCTGGTGACAAGCGTGCCGGCCGATTCATTTGCATCCTTCACGGACAACCCCGATTACACCACTTCGCTCGAACCGGCTTTGTTCAACTACACGGCCTTCTTCAACACCTTAAGAGCGCCATTGGATGACCCCAAGGTTCGCCAGGCACTGTCTTATGCGATTCCCTATGAAGACATCATTGCCATCGGCGCAAGCGGACGCGGCACCCAGAGCCGCGGACCTGTGCCTGCGGGTGTGTTCCCATATTCGGACGATGTGCCGCAATACACTTATGATATTGAAAAAGCCAAGGCCTTGTTGACAGAAGCCGGTCATGAAGGCGGCGGGTTCAGCCTCAAATTGACCTATGCTTCCGAGAACTCCACCGAAGAAGCCTTTGCTCCGCTGATCAAGGATTCCTTCGCACAGATCGGCGTGGATGTCAGCATTGAAGCGCTCGAATTCACCCAGCAATGGGAACTTGCCAAGACCGACCCCGCCAATGCCCAGGATATCTTCCTGCTGCTGTACTGGCCGACCTATTCTGATGCGGGTGCGGATAATATGTGGAGCATGTTCTACGGCAACCCGGAAAACCCCGGAAACCTGAATGCGACCAAGTTCAATCTGTCCTATTGGATGAACGAAGACTACAACGCGTTGATGGATGAAGCGGGTGTACTGAGCGGCACGGATATCGAAGCTGCCCGCGCCAAATACACCGAGGCTCAAGCCCTGCTCGTCGACCAGGCCCCAGCCGCCTTCCTCTTCGATACCATGGTGGCCTTTGTCATTCCGAATCATGTTCAGGGCTTCCAGTACAACCTGAATTACCCGGACGTTCGTTTCTGGTTCTACGACCTTCGCCCGGCCCAATAAGCCAGTTCCGATACAATGAATTCACCACAGGGAGCATCACGTTCCCTGTGGTGAATATTTGACCTCATGCAAAAGCTTGAATTTCTCCTGCGTCGTTTGGGCGCTTCGATCTTCGTCCTGATCGGTGTGTCGGTCATCACCTTCTTCATCGCGCGTGTGGTGCCTGCCAACCCGGCGGCACTTTACATTGGGCCAAAAGCCCGCGCGGAGGATATTGAGCGCGTCACTAAACAGCTTGGGCTGGATAAACCCCTGCCGGTGCAGTATGCGGTTTACATGCAGGAGTTGATGCGCGGCGACCTGGGCACATCCATTTCCACCAAGCGCCCGATCACAGAGGAACTTGCGGGGCGCATCCCGGCTACCATGGAATTGCTTTTTTCCAGCATGATCCTGGCCACATTGATCGGTGTCCCGTTGGGGGTCTTGAGTGCGCGCTGGCAGGGTCGGATTGTGGATGCGGTGGTGCGCGTAATTTCGATCGTCGGAGTCTCGATGCCGGCCTTCTTCCTCGGGCTTGTCTTTCAGATCGTCTTTTTTCGGAATCTTGAGATTCTTCCCCTG
>JAEURI010000041.1 GCA_016789225.1 Anaerolineales bacterium | reverse complement strand
AAAATTGAGTGACGATCTAACGACGGCGCACTTGCGGGTCTCGCCTTTGATGATCGGATTTCACGAACTGGCTGGGCTGGCAGAAGCCGCCGTATCAGACATGGACTTCCGCTTTTTGTTCCATGAACGCCGCCAGGTTTTTCATATCGGATACAACGCCAGCACCGAACAACTTGACCCAAGTTATTATGACCTGCTGGCATCGGAAGCCCGCATTGCCAGTCTGGTTGCCATTGCAAAAGGCGATGTGCCGCAAAGTCACTGGCAGCATTTGGGTCGCCCGGTGACGGTGGTGAACGGGAAACAGGTTTTGCTCTCATGGAGTGGAACCATGTTCGAATATCTCATGCCGACCTTGTTTATTAGAAATTACGCCGGTACATTCCTGTCGGATAGTTGTTATGCCGCGCTGGATGCACAAATAAACTACGGAAAGGAACAGCAGATTCCCTGGGGTATTTCGGAATCGGGTTACTATGCCTTCGATCTTAATTTGAACTACCAATACCGCGCCTTTGGTGTGCCTGAGTTGGGATACAAACGCGAACTGCATGAAGATCTGGTCGTTACTCCGTATGCCTCGTTGATGGGACTTTCACTTCAACCTCATAAAGTGCTGGAGAATATGACTCGTCTGGAGCAGGAGAACATGCTTGGGCGTTTTGGTTTTTATGAAGCGCTCGATTACACCAAAACACGCATGCCCAAGTATCAGACTTGGGCAATTGTTCGATCCTACATGGCGCATCATCAGGGGATGATCCTGATGGCGGCGAGCAATTACCTTTTGGATGATGTCATCGTACAGCGTTTCCATGCGGACGAGCGCATCAAGAGCGTGGAACTGCTTCTTCAGGAGAAGATCCCGCAAAATCCGCCCATCGAATATCCACACCCGGAGGAACCGGCAGATTTACCCAATGAGGCTGTGCGGATAGTCAACAGCAGACCGTGGCGTAACCCGGTGGGCAGCGCCATTCCGCAGGTACATGTCCTTGCGCAGGGAGATGCGAGTTTGCTGATCACCAACGCGGGCGGCGGATTCAGTCAGTGGCGCGAATTCGCGTTGACGCGCTGGCATGCCGACCCGACGTTGGATGCGTTGGGCACGTGGATCTATTTGCAAGATCGCGAGACCGGCGCACGTTGGTCTGTCACCTGCCAGCCTGCCGGATGCGCACACGACAATCAGGAAGTCATGTTCTATCCACACAAGGTTGAGTTTCAGCGATCCGATCATGGTATCTCCATGCGAACCGGTGTCACCATCAGCACAGACGGCGTCGAGCTTCGGCGGGTGAACATCCTGAACGATACCGACCATCCACGGAAGTTAAAATTGACCAGCTATGGCGAAGTGGTGCTTTCCACACAGGCAGCCGATCGGCGGCATCCTGCATTTAACAAGTTGTTCATTGAAAGCGAATATCTTCCCAAAGAGAATGCGCTGTTATTCAAACGCCGCCCGCGCTCTGCGGATGAAAAGCCGGTCGTCTTGATCCACGCACTGATCGTTGAAGCCGGGCGCAAAGTGACCGGGCAATACGAAAGTGACCGTGCCAAATTCCTCGGCAGATCGCAAACAATGCATTCACCGCAGGCAGTTCAAAACCCAAATAACCGGCTCACAGGTACTACAGGCGGAACGCTGGACCCGATCATGTCGTTGGCGCAGGAAATCAATTTGTCCCCGCATGCAAAAACCAGAGTCACATTTATCACACTGGCAGCCGCCACCCGCGCCGAGGCATTGGAAAAATTATCCCGTTACCGAACCGGGCAAGCGGTTTATCGTGCCTTCAACGAGTCGCGCGCCTACTGTGAACGCGAACTGCTCGAACTCGGGCTGAACGCCTACGCCGTTGAAAATATCCAGCGCATCTTATCCGCGCTGCTTTACCCGGTTGGGACGTTGCGCGCCGAGCCGCATGTTCTGGCGCAAAATGAAAAGGGACAATCCGGTCTGTGGGCATTCGGCATCTCTGGCGATTTCCCGATCTTGCTGGTGCGCGTCTCCGATGGCGAAACGCCGCTCTTGCGTGAAGCCTTGCAAGCCTTTATGTATTGGCGCAGCCGTCATATCACCGTCAACCTCGTTATCCTCAACGATCAGGATACCGGCTACGCCCTTGAACTGCACAACGCCATCCAACGCCGCATTCTGCGCATGGGAGTCGATTCTTCGCTTAACCAGCGCGATGGGATTTTCGTCCTTAACACCGACCAACTTGGACAAGCCGACAAGGTTCTATTTGAAACAGTGGCGGGCGTTATTTTGGATGAAAAGAACGGGACGCTTGCCGACCATGCCCAGCGATTAAATTACCAACTGACCCGCCTGCCGCAGTTCACCGCTTCATACGCCCCGACAATTGATCCTGTTTCGACAGCTTCCCTTCCGCTGCCAACG
>JAEURI010000038.1 GCA_016789225.1 Anaerolineales bacterium | reverse complement strand
GATTTTCAGGTCGGGGAAGATTTGCAGCAGATGATTGCCGATGACGATCGCGTTTTCATCGCCGGGTTGCAGCCAGCGCCCCGATGTGATGATGGGGTCGATCAGGATCGAGGTCGAAGGAGGCGCGACAAAGACGATCTGTGTACCGGCTTCCTCCTCTCCCATTTCAAGCGTGCCGGTCCATTCCAGCCAGCCTTCCGCGCTTTCCACGCCAGGGATGCTCATGGCGATGTTGGCGACCTTGTCGTAACGATAGCCTTTGTCGAAGGCGATATTGATGTCTGCCAGAAAATAGCCTTGAATATCCTCGATCACCTGGTCGAAGGAAGCCCAAAGGTTATAGACTGCAATGAAGACAGCGCCGCCCAACACTAGGGTAAATAGGGTTAGCCCAAGCCGTGTCTTGCGCCGGAAGGTGTTCCTGAGTGAGATGCGAATCGGACGGGGAATCAGCACCGAATTTTTGCTGACCGAATCATCCTTTACTTTTGCGTTGCCGCCCAGGCCATAATCGCTCAATGCCTCGCGGACTGTGATCTTCACACTGTTATAGATCGGCAGGATCGCCGCCAGCATGGGAACCACGACAGCGACAATGACCTGTTGGATTAAAGTTGATGTGTATCCCTGGTAAGGTGTGGTGTAAAAATTCAACCACTGCGCCATGCCGCCGCCGATGGCAGATGCGGCAGCGTTCCCCAATGGAACAGCGATCAACAACGAACCGAGGCCGAAGGCAAGGATCAACACGAGATACATGCCGAATATCTGCATGGTGCTTCCGCCGGTGGCTTTCATGATCCCGATCTGGCGCGTATGTTGGGTCATCAACGCAGTGATGGTGTTGATGATCAGAAATCCGCTCAACAATACGGTCAGATAGCCAAGCACACCGAGCACAAAGAACACGCCCTGTGTGATGCTGTAGGCAAAATGATGTCCCGGCTGGTACACGCTTACAAAATAAACGGTCGCCCCTGCACGCTCAAGTCGGTCGGCTACTGCCTGAGCCACTTCGGTCACATGATCGGCGTCGGTTTGCTTTTCCAGAACGCTGATCGAAAGCCTGTCATAGTTGGTGGTATCGCCGCCCATCCATTCCAATGTGTCCGGCGTTACATAGGCATTGACCTGCTGTGCAAGGTTATACGGAAACCCCGTCACGGCGTGCATATATCCCGCCATTTTGATCTCGCGCCTTTTTCCATTATCGAGCTCGATCACCAGTGTGTCACCCGGTTGATATCCGAGCGACATGCCGCTGGCGTCGATGATGGTTTCCTTATCGCCATAGACAGGAATGCTAGTCTCTCCAAGTGCAGGTTTGAGCGTGTTCAACGTAAGGTCGGCGGGATGTTCAACGGCCGTAAAACTGACTTCTACAAAAGTGCCATCGGGTCGCACGATCCTCGCGCCAATGGAAGAATATCCCTCCACGGTATCCACACCCGGAACCTCGCGCGCCATTTGCACAAGATCATCGTTCAACGGGTAGGCATACACTTCCGCTTCCGATGGGTTGGCGGAGAGAAAATCGCCGTCCATGCTTTCGTTCATATAAAGGCCCAGGTTACTGTTGAAGCCCACGGCAAATGCACCGACGGCAATCGTGATGATCGTCAGGAAGGTGCGTCCGCGATTGCTCCAAAAATCAGCCCAGACTTTTTTCCAACGGCTGCTGATCATGATGAGACTCCCCTCCAGGAAAGGTTCTCACCGTTGTGCTTGTCCGCCATTTGTTGCAGCGCCTCACGCGTGACTTCAGACTGCTCCAGCAATTCTGCAAGCTGGTCATAGCTGATGGCGAGCACTTCCACCGCTCCCGACTCCGAGGCGCGGATGGAGGCGCGATGTTTCTTCTCGTGGAAAAACTCCATTTCGCCGAACACTTTTCCAGGTCCGAGTTGAAGCGCGACCACATCCGATTGATTCGGACGCGGCAGGATGACCTCCACTGTTCCGTGCGTGACGATGTAGAACGTTTCTGCATTCGTGCCTTCGGAAAGGATCATCGCTCCGGCTTCATAATTATGTGCCTTTGCAGACTTGCTTGCCTGTAATAGTTGATTATGGGTGAGCGTGGGCATGGCCTTCGCAACATACTCATTGACGATCTCGCCGTCTGCGATGAGCGCTGTGCGATGGGTGCGTTTGGCCAGCCCGCTGTCGTGTGTGACGATGATGATGGTCTTGCCTTTGGCGACGAGGTCATTGAATAACGCAAAGACCGACTCGGCTGTCTTGGAGTCGAGGTTGCCTGTCGGCTCATCGGCGATGACGACGGGTGGGTCGTTGGCGAGGGCACGCGCAATAGCCACACGCTGCTGCTGTCCGCCGGAGAGTGCGGTGGGAAGTTTGTGGGCATGGTCGGCGAGTTCCACCAGTTCGAGCAGGTCCATCGCGCGTTTGCGGCGTTCGTGCATGGGATAGGTGCGGCAGAAATCCATGGGCAACATAATATTCTCGATGACCGAGATCATCGGCAACAGTTGAAAGAACTGGAACACAATGCCCAGATTCTTTCCGCGCCAGCGCGCCATGCGGTTTTCGTTCAACCCATGCACGCCCGTGCCATTGACCCACACCTCGCCGTTCGTGGGGCGGTCGATGCCTGTGATCATGTTGAGCAGGGTGGTCTTGCCGCTGCCCGATTTACCGATAATGCTGACAAACTCGCCCGCATCGATCTGCAGGTCTACATCACTGAGCGCGTGATAATCACCAACCGCAGTTTTGTAGAACTTGTTCACGCTGCGCAGGTCGATCATGGGGCGGTTTTCGACCGCATCCGCTTTTGGTTTGAAGAAGGAGATAGCCATAAGTAATTTCCTGTAGCGCAAGATGAATCTTACGCAAATCCGGTCGCAACATTTATGTTGCGGTAGCTTTTACTCGAACGTAACCACAGCGGTCATGCCCCAGCGCATGGACGGGTCTAGGTCGGTGAGCAGGATGGTGACTTCATAGACCACGTCGCCCTGGTTTTCAGCGAAACTCTGGCTGATACTAAGCACATTGCCTTTGAATTCCATACCGGGCAGGGCGTCCAGCTTGACGGTGACGGGTTGGCCCTCCTCGATATTGACCACATCGATCTCAGTAAGGTCGGAGGTGTTCACGATCCATTGGGAGGTATCCGCAAGGGTTAAGACCGGCTCACCGGAAGTGGCATATTCACTGACCTTGAGGTCGAGATTGGTGATCACTCCGGCATGGGGAGCGCGTAACTCGGCATTTGCCAGCAAGGCACGCAGACCGGCTGTATCCTGCGAGAAGTCGGTGTCTTGCAGGGCATCATAGTCTGCCTGGGCATTGAGCAAGCGCACCTGGGAATTTTGGAAATTGGTCTCCAGTTCCAGCCAACGGATGGCGATGCGGTAGATCTCCCAGGCTTCGTCCAATGCCTTTTTCTTTACCCGGGCTTCCCCGGTAACGGGACGGTTGTTGTCATATTTATGCTCTTCCAGCATGGCATAGTGGGCTTCCAATTCTTCAGGGCTTAGCTCCGAGACATCCACTTTGGGCTCGGCATAATTGACCTTTTTTGCATCCAGGTGTTTATACGGTTCGAACTCTGCACGGGCCACATTCAGCTTTTCGAGGGAGTCGGCGATGGCTTCAGTGGGTGTCATATCGCTGAAGCGTGAAGGGACATCGAAATCGTCGAGGCGGCTTTGCGCATCACGGAACTCCTGGTAGGCTTCGGTCAGTTCCTGTGTGGCCTTGGCCTGGGCATCTTCCAGGGTTTGGGCTTCCTCGGATTCTACTCTGGCGATCACATCTCCAGCCGAGACCGAATCGCCTTCTTCAATAAGAACCTCGCTGACGAGTCCGCTGGCGTTGAGGGAGAGTTCTGTATAATGGATGGGCTCGAGTTTGCCCTCTGCAATGATGGTGTTATCTGCTTCCACGGTGGGGATGGGCGTGGCTTCCGGCGTGGCGGCGGCTGTCCCGCATGCGGCAATGGAGAGAGTGAGAAGAATGGGAATAATCACTTTAAGTATTTTCATGTTGATGGTCCTTCGTGGTTGTTGTTTGTTTGAAAAGGTGTATTGAAAAAATGTTTCGTGTCCCGGGTGAGATGAAACTTTTCCTGTCTACTTACGTGGTTTTTTCAAATTGGTTGCGCAGAAAGAAATGAGCGCATCCGGTTCGGGATGCGCTCATTATTTGCCAAAAAACGATTTTTGTCCCCATCCTTAAGGATAGTTTATGCTTATTTTTCCAGCATCATGCTGGCTTCCTCGTTGAGCCAGCGGCGTCCGTCTCGGGCAAGCAGGTCATAGCCTTCGGGGGGGCCCCAGCTCCCTGGTTTGTAAACAGCCAAAGGCGGAGTCTGATGCGTTTCCCAGGTTTGGAGGATGGGATCGATCAGCGACCAGGCTGTTTCCACTTCGTCGGCACGAGTGAAGAGGGAGGCGTCGCCTTGCAGGGCATCCAGCAGGAGGCGCTCGTAGGATTCAGGGATGGAGGATTTTCCAAAGGCATCGTCGTAATGGAATTCCATATCCACCGAGCGCGTTTCGTTGACGGTGTCTGGCGCCTTGGCTTCGAAGCGCAGATGCACGCCTTCATCGGGCTGGAGATAGAGCACGAGCATGTTCGGCTTCATGGTCTGCATGGGGAACATGGTGGTGGGCGGCTCTTTGAATTGAATGATGATCTGCGTTTGTTTTTCAGTGAGGTTCTTGCCGGAGCGCAAATAGAACGGCACACCCTTCCAGCGCCAGTTGTTGATGTAAAGACGCAGCGCGGCATAGGTAGGTGTGGTGGATTTGGGATTGACCTTGTCTTCGTTCTTGTAGCCTTTGTATTGCGCGCGTACTGTATTCGCCGCTACCTGCTCGGGCGACATGGGCTGGATCGCGCTGAGAACTTTTACCTTTTCGTTGCGCAAATGACTTGCACTGAACGAGGCGGGCGGCTCCATGGCTACAAGGGTGAGCAGTTGTAGAAGATGGTTTTGGAACATGTCGCGCAGCACGCCGACGCCGTCATAAAAACCGGCGCGATGTTCGAGCCCGACCTTTTCGGAGACGGTGATCTGCACATGGTCGATGAAGTTGCGATTCCAAATCGGCTCGAAGATGGTGTTGGCAAAACGTGTGAAGAGGATGTTCTGCACGGTCTCTTTGCCGAGATAGTGGTCGATGCGATAGATCTGGTTTTCGTTCAATGCCTTGTGGACTTGCTTGTTAAGCGTGATCGCCGAGGCGAGGTCGGTGCCGAAGGGTTTTTCGAGCACCACACGCCGCCAGCCGCCGTTCTCGTGCAATTGACCGGTGGCATCGAGATTATCCACGATGGCGGGGAAGAGGGTGGGCGGTAATGCCATGTAGAACAGGCGGTTCGCATCGCCCTCCTCGGAGGCGGTCAGCATTTCAGCAAGTTTCTTAAAATCACCCGCTTCGGTGTATTTTCCGCAAAGATAATGCAGGTTGAGCGCGAAGATGTTCCATTCTTCGTCGCTGAATTCGTACCCGGCGAATTCCTTCATGCCTTTGTAAAGGTGCTCGCGGAATTGGTCGTCATTAAAATCTGTTCCACCGAAGCCAACGATCTGGAATTTTTTCGGGGTGCGGCGTTTGTGAAAGAGGTTGAATAACGAAGGGATCAGCTTGCGCTGGGTCAGGTCGCCGGATGCGCCGAAGATGATAATGGTAGTGAGTAGCCCGTTATAAAGTGGAGTGTTCATAAGATTTTGACCATGGACAATGGACGATAGACAATGGAAAACTCTCCATGGTCAATAGTCTGTCGTCCGTCGCCGTATGTTATTTCGCCTTTTTGATGGCATGCCCACCGAATTGATTGCGCAGGGCGGCCAACATGCGGGCGGGATAATTTTCCTCGTCCCGGCTGGCGAAGCGCATTTGCAGGGCCAGGGTGATGACCGGGGCGGGCACATCGAGATCAATGGATTCGAAGACCGTCCAGCGGCCTTCGCCGGAATCTGCCACCCAGGGCTTGATATCCTTGAGTTCAGTGTCTTCATCGAGGGCGTTGGCGGCGAGGTCGAGCAGCCACGAGCGGACGACACTGCCATGCTGCCAGATATGCGAGACCTGCGAAAGGTCGAGGCCGAACTCCTTCTTGCCTTTCAAAATGCCAAAGCCTTCAGCAAAGGCTTGCATCATGCCATATTCAATGCCGTTGTGGACCATCTTGACGTAGTGTCCTGCGCCATGCGGGCCGACACGTCCCCAACCCAATTCCTTGCCAGGGGCGAGGGTTTCGAAGATGGGATTTAATTTCTTGGTCACTTCTTCCTTGCCGCCGATCATCAGGCTGTAGCCTTCGGTGAGACCCCAAATGCCACCGCTGGTGCCGCAGTCGACAAAGTCGATGCCTTTGGCGGCGAGCATCTCGGCGTGTTTGATGGTGTCTTTGTAATTGGAGTTTCCGCCGTCAATAATGATGTCGCCCGGTTTCAACAAAGCGGAAACCTTTTCGATGGTCTCTGTGGTGGTGGCTCCAGCCGGGACCATAACCCAAACCGCCTTGGGAGAGGAGGTCAACTTGCCGACGGCTTCTTCCACTGAGTATGCGCCTTCAATGCCTTCTTTGACGGCTCCATCCACAGTCTCTTTTGTGCGGGCATAGCCAATGACGCGATGCCCGCCTTTGGTAAGGCGTTTCGCCATGTTCAATCCCATTTTGCCTAAACCGATCAGTGCTAATTCCATTGTATAAAGCTCCTTTGGTTTTTGTCATTACGAGGCCGCTTGTCTGAAGCAATCTCTACGTTAATCATGAGATTGCTTTGTCGGGAAAAGCACCTTCCTTGCAATGACAATAATGATTTATAAAAATTTTCCTGCGGCTTCGTCGATCATCCAAACTAGATTCCCATTTACAGGTTGGATTCGTTGAGCAGGATAAAGCTCAAGATTTTGATCCCCTTTTATGACGTTTCGTAACGTTTCCGCCTTGCCTGCGCCTGCCACCAAAAACCAAATCTCTCTGGCTTGATTGAACACCAAAGGCGTGAGCGAGACGCGATTGGCGGGGCGGTCTTGGTAATGGGCAGTGACAGCAATGGTAGGTTTATCGACCTCAATGGGTGAGCCAGGGAAGAGCGAGGCGGTGTGACCGTCATCGCCCATGCCGAGCAATACCAGGTCGAAGCGTGGGAAGTCGAAGGGCGCGTCAGCGAATCCGCTCAAGGTTTGGGCATAGGCTTGGGCTGCTTGAGCAGGCTCAAGTTCCGATTGGATGCGGTGGATATTCGTCGTTCCAATTTTTTCGAAGAGGATCTTTTTCGTCTGCCCATAAGTGTTGCCGGGGTCGTCCATTGGCACGCAGCGTTCATCGCCCCAAAAGAAATGCACGCGGGTCCAATCCAGCCTTTCATTGGCGAGGCGTTCGAATAATTTCATCGGCGTGCCCCCACCCGAGAGGGAGACCAAAAAACGGCCGCGTTCAACAATGGCTTGATGGGCGAGTTGAATAAATGATTTTGCCGCCGCCTGACTTAACTCTTCGATATTTATATAGCTTTTGATGGACATGACTTGCCGATTGTATCGTAAATGGACTAAAATTTGAGAGATGGAACATATCAATCTCAAAAAACTTCAGGCGCTTCGGGCGCTGACCTTCAACCTGCCTCCGCAAAAACGGGTTTCGACTCCCGCCGCGGCTTTGACCTTCGTGAACAGACGCGGCTTCGTGTATTTCTGGCCGATCAAAGGAATTGACCTGCCTTCTCTGTGGGCGTCGGTTGCGGGTGACCGGCCGGTTGCTGAAAAGCACGATGACCCGGGCCACATCACCTGGGGTTGGAAGGATAACGCCCTCGATAAAAAGATTTGGTACTACGGAAAAATCTTACGCGGCAAGGCTACGATGATCTCGCTGGAGATCGCGCCCTATTTTTATGCGCTCTCTGAAAATTATGGCGAACCGGAGGAAGATTATCTGATCGCTTATCGCGAAGGACGTTTGCCCCAGGCGGCGAAACAGGTGTATGAGGCCCTGCTTGATAAAGGTTCGATGCACACCCTGGACTTACGGAAAGAGTCGAAACTTTCCAACGCCAAAGATTCGGAATTCAACAAGGCCTTGGAATATCTACAGCGTGATTTCAAGATCCTGCCTGTCGGCGTGGCGCAGGCGGGCGCGTGGAAGTATTCGCATATTTACGCGATTACCACGAGTCATTTTCCTGAACTTGCCGAGCAGGCACGCAAAATCACCGAATCACAAGCGCGCGGGAGATTATTGGAGTTGTACTTCAACATGGTCGGCGCGGCCCAATTGCGCGACGTGCAGAAGTTGTTCGGCTGGGGAAATGAAGTGGTGAAGAAGAGTATGGGGAAGATGGTGGAAAGTGGAATGTTGAAAATGGCGGAGCATCCTAAATCGGCAGGGGAGTGGATGGCGGTGAAGGAAGTTATATAAGTAGACCTCGGAGGCTTTTAAAACCTCCGAGGTCTTTTTTCTAGCCAACTGAAATCACCACATTCCCGGTGTTCTTCCCTGATTCATAATACCGATGCGCCTCGGCGGTTTCTTCCAACGGAAAGCGTTTGTCGATCATTGTCCTGAACTTGCCAGCCTCCACAAGTTCTTTGATTAAATTCAAGTCGTCGAGGTTTTCAGAGGATAGAACGCAGAGCACCTTCTTAGTTGATTTGGATGTTTGCATCATTTGCATCAGTTGCTTCACTTTGAAACTGGCATAGAGAAGAATGCCAGTCGGGGTCAGCGAAGATTGGCATGTATCGAATGAACTTCTGCCAAGAATGTCGTAGATCAGATCGTATTTTTCACCGTTCTGCGTGAAGTCTTCTTTGGTGTAATCAATGACCTTGTCCGCGCCCAGCGATTTGACGAAGCCCAGCCGTGGCGTGCCGCACACACCAGTCACTTCTGCGCCGAAATATTTGGCAAGCTGCACTCCCGCTGAGCCGATTCCGCCCGAAGCGCCGTTGACCAAAACATTTTGCCCCGGCTGGATGTTGATCTTTTTGAGGTGGCTCAGCGCCGTCAAGGCTCCATAAGGAATGAGCGTTGCTTCTTCGAAACTCATGTTGGTAGGTTTATGAGTGACCAGTCCGTTTTCGGGCATGCAGAGATATTCCGCGTATGCGCCGAATAATGGTCCGCGATAGCCGAAGACCGCATCTCCTGCTTTGAAGCGTTTTACGTCTTTGCCGGTTGCTTCGATCACACCGGAGAACTCATTTCCGAGAATGTACTTTTTGGGCTTGCGGATGCCAAAATCCAACCGGGCAGGGAGCAGTAGAATCCCTGGCATGTTGAATTCCTTTGTAGTCACGCTGCCGAAGCGCCGTGCCAGCATATCTCCATAGTTGACTCTCGTTGCACTGATGCGGATCAGGATTTCGTTAGCTTTCGGGGCCGGCTTCTCTACTTCTTTCAGGTGGAGGACATCCGGGGTTCCGAATTCAGTGTAAACAATGGCTTTCATTCTTATTCTCCTTAGTTGCTTGTTTCTTCGTCCGCGTTGTAGGTGAAAACATCGGTGATCGGTACGCCAAATGCCAGAGCAATGCGAAAGGCCAATTCGAGAGAGGGGGCGTACTTCCCTGCTTCAAGGGCGATGATGGTTTGGCGTGTCACACCGGCTTTCGTCGCCAATTGTTCCTGGGTCATTTCGTTATGTTGAAAGCGCAACTTTCGTATGTTGTTTTGTATCCGGTGCTTTTCCATATTAGAAGCCCTTTCGGTACAGAGATATCTGTGAAATGTCTCCAACGATCTCAGCCAGGATACCGGAGAAGACGATTCCGCTGATCATCAGAAACGGATGTTGGCCCAACAAATAGGCGAGGGCAGAGATCAGCACGCCAATGGAAAATGTGACGTAGGAAATTTGAATTCCTTTGAGTTCGATCAACTTATCCCGCTCGTCGGCGATGAAGCGCGGTTCTTCGTATTTTCTGGATTGGATAGCCTCGACGATGGTCAATACGATATTCGTGAGAATGCTGGCAACGATGTTGGTGATAATGTTGACCACGATTGCGATCACCCAAAGCCCATATAGTTTTTCGGCAATCAGGTCACCTGTCTGGATCATTGGAATGAGGTTTACGACGTAATAAACGGCAATGAGCAAGTGGCTGACTAATGAAACTGTGATGTTTTTTTCCTGGTATGACATATTTTCTCCTAATCTAGTTCTTTTTACTTAATGTACACTATTATATACTTATAGTATATTAAAACATACATAATGTCAAGTGTAAGTTACATAGAACTGGAGAACTGAGAAATCCTAAAATGGATGATAAAGGCCTTAAAATTCCCTCTTGACAAAAATAAATAAACGCCGTATATTTACATTGTATAGTAAACGAGGAGCTAACATGGTCAGACCGAGCAAGAAAACACAAATACCTAATTTGCAGGAAGCTATCAAGGAAGTGGCATGGAAGCAGATCGCAGAGCATGGCGCGCCAGCCCTTTCCTTGCGGGCGATTGCGCGTGAACTCAAGATCACTGCGCCTGCCATCTACAACTACTTTCCGGATCGTGACGCGCTCGTAACCGCGCTTATTATCGATGCCTATACTTCCTTTGGCGACTCCCAGATCACTGCGCGGGATGCTGTCCCAGTAGATCAACTTGCAGAACGAATGAAGGTCATTGGCATGAGCTATCGTCAGTGGGCGATTACCTATCCCCAGCGATACCAACTTATCTTTGGAACACCCATTCCGGGTTACGAAGCACCTTTGATGGAGGTTCTACCTTCAGCGGCTCGTTCGCTCAGCGCTTTAGTCAGTGTTCTCGATGATTTGCGTATAGCCAATAAGTTGCTTGCAAAAGGATTTCCAAAAGTCCAACCTGATTACGAACCACAATTCGAAATTTGGAAGAGCTTCGCAGGCGATTACGATATCCTGTCCCTTTCGGTTTCCATGATCGTTTGGAGCCGTGTTCATGGGTTGGTGTCGCTGGAAATTTCCAATAGCATGCCTCCCTTTGGTGTGAACGGCGATGCGCTTTATCTGTACGAAATGGAATCCATTGTTTCGCAATTTGTAAAAAAATAATCTGAGAGGAATTTTATATGTATACCGTATCCATTACCCGCCTTCGTGTTCGCTCCATTTTTTACCTGCCCGCATTTCTTTTACATGCCATGCGCACGGGGTCGCAGGCGCAAAAAGCTGCCGGTGTGCTTGGCGTGGAAACCCGCTTCGAAAAGAATAATGTCGTTTGGACAAAGACCGTCTGGTCAGATGAATCTGCGATGAAAGACTATCGTGGTTCCGGCGCACATCAGATCGCCATGCGTATTCTCTCGGAAATGTGCAATGAAGCCTCTGTGGCGCGCTGGCAGCAACTTGATCCTGATCTGCCCACCTGGGAGGAAGCCCATCGCCGCATGCTAACCGAAGGCAGGCTGTCCAAGGTCAAGCATCCTTCGCCACTGCAAGCTTCTGGCCGTACTGCGCCAGAGATGATGCAGGCAGGCTTCACCGCTCCCAATCCTCCAGCCTAATGGATTTGAGATGAATATTACAAAAAGCTGGCCTCTGCTTCATCCCGTTGCGAAGCGCGTTCAAGATGGTTTCTTCGAAAACGACGGGCTTCGCCTGCATTACGTCACATTGGGCGAAGGTCCGTTGCTGGTTTTGATCCACGGCCTCCCTGAGTTTTGGTATTCATGGAGGCATCAGATCGAAGCATTATCCCTGCACTATCAAGTCGTTGCCATTGACCAGCGTGGTTTCAATAAATCGGAGAAGCCTGCTTTGAAAGATGGCTATCGGGTTGAGAGGTTGGCAGGTGATGTTGCGGCGTTGATCCGGCATCTCGGACGGGAGCAGGCTGTGATCGTTGGTCATGATGCGGGGGCGTGGCTTGCGTGGCATTTCGCAGCCATCCATCCCGACCTGGCGGATCGCCTTATCATCCTGAGTGTTCCTCATCCCAACGCCATGCGCGAGGAACTTGCTGAACGCGGCGAGCAATATAAAGCCAGTGAATATGCGCGGACGATGTCAAAGGTGGGTGCGAAACCGATGTTCCGTACCTGGCAGATCGGTTTACTGCTCGACCCGCTTGCATTCCCGCTCTATTTTGCGGCAGATCACGGCACGGATCCTGATGCGATTACGTCGTTCTATCAGTTGAATTATCCGCGCGAGCCGTATGCGTTGGATGAAGATTTGAAGATGATTGAAGCGCCAACCCTGGTCGTTCACGGAAAGCGTGACCGCTTCTTGATCGCTTCGGGTCATGACCACAATGCGCGTTGGCTCAAGCACGAACCGAAGACCGTAATGCTCAATGCCGGTCATTTTGTCCATCAGGAAAGGCCTGATGAAGTAAATAAAATTATTTTGGATTGGTTGAAATAAAGAGGAGAAAAGATGACAACAGACCATGTTGTGTTGGGAACGGGCGCGATCGGTCGCGCGACGATGATGGAATTGGTGAAGCGCGGAGAATCCGTCCGCATGGTGAGCCGCTCAGGCAAGATGGAAGAAGTCCCTGCCGGGGTGGAGGTGGTGGCTGCAAATTTATATGATCCATCTAAAGTGAAGGAAGTGACGCGCGGTGCAAGAGTAGTGTATCAGGCAGCCCAGCCGAATTACTTTGAATGGATTGATAAATTCCCTCCGTTGCAAAAATCCATCATGGATGGCCTGACGGGTACTGACATAAAACTGGTCATTGTGGAAAATCTATATATGTATGGCGAGTTGAACGGGGAACCCATGACCGAGGATCTGCCGCACAATGCACATACGAAAAAAGGCAGGACGCGCAGTGAAATGAGCAAGGCTGCGCTTGCCGCACACCAGGAGGGTAAATTGAAAGTCGCTGTGGCGCGCGGGTCCGATTTCTTCGGCCCATGGGGATTGCCAACGGCGGCGATGGGGGAGCGTACGTTCTATCCGATGCTGAATGGCAAGGCGGCGAATCTGGTTGGAGACATCGATGCGCCGCACACACATACCTTTGTGAATGATTTTGGAAAGGCGCTTGTGACCCTCGGTGAACGACCTGAGGCGGATGGTCAGGCCTGGCATGTGCCAAACGATAAACCAAGCATCAGTCAACGTGAGATGGCGAAGATGATCGCTGATGAGATGGGTCTGCCGCTGAAAGTGAGTGCGATGGGCAAAATGATGATGTGGATCGGTGGTCTCTTCATCCCTGAAGCGAAAGAAATGGTCGAGATGATGTATGAATTTGAGAAGCCCTTTGTCGTGGACTCGAGTAAATTCGAGAAGACATTCGGTGTGAGAGCCACACCGATGAAGGAAGCGATCAGGGAAACAGTGGTTTGGTATAAGAGCCATCCTGAAAAGAAGTAGGTGAACAAGGAGAGAAAATGGTTATCGCAACATCTTTAATGGCAACTTTGCATCACCTGGCAGCCTTCACGATGACGGCGTGTTTGGTGTATGAGTTTATCGCTTTTCGCCAGTTATTGACGGCAGGCGAAGTCCGCCGTCTTCAACGCGTGGATCTATGGTATGGAATTTCGGCTGGGATATTGTTGGTGGCAGGCCTTTTGCGAGTATATGTTTTTGAAAAAGGTGCGAATTT
>JAEURI010000003.1 GCA_016789225.1 Anaerolineales bacterium | reverse complement strand
ATGATATTGCATCAAAAGACAAGTCCCTGTTTCCAGGGACTTGTTGTTTATTCCGTTTGTATTTCCACTTCGGCGCTCATGCCCCATAACAAGCCGTCGGGCTGACCATCCAGGTCGATGGTGACAGGGAAGACCACATCGCCACCGACATTCTCTGCAATGGGTGAAATGCGAAGTACATCGCCCGTAATTGTTTCATCAAGCGCTTCGATATAGATGTTGACATCCTGACCGGCCTGCACGCGGGCAATGTCACGCTCGCTCAAGTCGGTGGTAATGATCTGCAAATGGTCAAGGCTCGCGATCGTAATGACCACTTGGTTAACCTGCACCAGCTCGCCTGGGATGACTTGAATATCCACGACCGTCCCGTCGAATGGAGCAGTCAGCGTTGCCTGGGCAAGGTTGGCAAGGGCGGTATCCCAAACAGCTTTGGATTGATCGGCCTTGGACAATGCCTTAAGATACACCTCGCGCGGAAGGCTATACCAGCGTTTTACGCCGGTATTCGGATCGACATAAAGAACTTTATCGGCCTTTTGTAATTCCGCGGCCTGGCTTCTGGCTTTGTAATCCGCTTCGGCGGCAATGACGGCATATTCGAGCTCAGGCACAGATAAGGTCATCATGACATCTCCGGCCTTTACCGAGTCGCCCTTGGTGACATGAATCTCTTTCACCAGCGCCGAGATGGTGAAGCCAAGCTCAACGACCTGGGCAGGCTCCACGTCTGCCGAAGCGATAACAGCATCTCCAGAAACGGCAGGCGCTTCACCCACAGGCGCAAGAGTTGAAATGGGGGCCGCGGGCG
Source organism: Anaerolineales bacterium (assembly GCA_016789225.1). Taxonomy (GTDB): domain Bacteria; phylum Chloroflexota; class Anaerolineae; order Anaerolineales; family Villigracilaceae; genus Villigracilis. Next base: position 12,176 of record JAEURI010000003.1, on the reverse strand, counting down.
CCGGACTTGCACAAGCCACGAGTATGAGCAAGCCCGCCAGAGTTAAGAACGATCGTTTCATGGGGCCTCACTCGCCAACGCTGATCTCGACATCTGCACTCATACCCCACAACAGACCGGCCGGTTGTTCGTCCAACTCGATCGTGACAGTGTAGACCACATCGCCGCCAAGCTCGGAGGAAATGCGTGCAATATCCACGACCTCTCCGGTGAACTCTTCGCCCAGGGCTTCGATGAAAACCTTAACCGGTTGACCGGCTTTTACTTTGGGCACATCGCGCTCACTCAGGTCAGTGGTTTCGATACGGTAGTGAGACAGGTCTGCCAGGGTGATGACGACCTGCCCGGGCGAGACGGTTTCAGCGGAGGAAATGTTTACAGCCACCACTGTACCAGCTATCGGCGCGGTGAGAGCCGATTGGGCGGCGAGAACAGCCTTTGCAGAATCTAACAACGCCTGCGCTTTGGCAACATCGTTCTCCGCCACTTCGATATGTTGATAGGAGGGCGCGCAGCCCTCGCCCCGACAGCCAACATTGCGGACAAGATATTTAAGTTGAATCTCTGTGTAGGCCAGATTTGCCTCGGCCTCTTTGACCTTTGCCTCCAAAATGGCTGTATCAAGCTGCAACAGCACATCCCCGGCATTGACCCGATCTCCCACTTTCACGTTAACCGCAGTGACACGTCCAACGTTGGTGAAGGAAAGGTTCGCATCGATAATGGGAACGACAACTGCGGATGCAGTGACCGAACTTCCGCTGCCACTCGCAGGAGTAGTGTCCGATGGGGCCGCATTGCCTCCCTCCAGGACAACGGTTGGGATGGCCTCCGTAGTATTTGGCCCTCCACAAGCGGCCAACATGAGGGATATGATTATTAAGATGATCAGATAAATCTTCTTCATTCTTTCTCTATGACTTTCCGTTGGCTTTGCTATCATTGGTGATCAAGCCATCCTGTAATGTAACCACGCGATTGGCATAACCAATAACACGTGGATCGTGTGTGGCGAAGACGAAGGTGACGCCGGTTTCTTTGTTGAGTCTCTGCATGATATCCATGACCTGCTTGCCGTTCTCAGTATCGAGGTTGGCGGTGGGTTCATCAGCGAGGATCAACTTGGGGTTGGTGGCAAGCGCCCGGGCGACTGCGACGCGTTGTTGTTGTCCGCCGGAGAGTTGATCGGGACGGTGATGGGCGCGGTCGGAGAGGCCGACGGCATCCAGCATTTCGTTGACGCGCTTCTTGCGGTCGGCAGGTTTTGTGCCGTTGAGAAGCAGGGGCATTTCTATATTCTCATAAGCCGTAAGAGTTGGGATGAGCGCGAAGAACTGGAATACGAAACCGATGGCGTTCTTGCGCAGGTCGGCACGTTGATTACGGTTAAGCTTCGTCGCATCCTGCCCGTTGATGGATACATTTCCAGTGGTCGGCTGGTCGAGCAGACCGATGAGTTGCAGCAGAGTGGTCTTGCCGGACCCTGATGGTCCGACCAGTGCGGTAAATTCTCCGTCATTGATCGAGAGATCCACTCCGCGCAGGGCCTTGGTCTCTACTTCACCGATCTTGAATACGCGCGTTGCGTTGGTAACTTTTGTAACTTCCATTTTAGACTCCTACTAGTTGATCTAGCCGGGTGTAAAAGGCTAGTCTCCCATTCCATGTAGCGCTTCGACAGGTTCCATACGCGCGGCGAGCCGGGCGGGGTAGAGTGAAGCAAAAAGGGTAACGATATAGGCAATCACCGCCAGATAAATTGTATTTTCCAGTGTCAGGTGGGCGTAGATGCGGTCTTCAAAAAGAACGCCCGTGATGCCATAGTTGCCGATGTAAATGCCATTGATCGTGAAGTAGGCAACCGCAATTCCGCCGAGGATCAATCCACCGATCACACCGCCAGTGGCAAGCAGAGCGGCTTCGGCCAGGAATTGCGCCATGATGCCTCCACTCTTCATACCGATGGCAGAGAGGATGCCGATCTCACGCGTGCGTTCAAAGACGGCCATGACCAATGTATTCGTGACCACCGTAGCGGTAATACCGAGCACGATCAAATAGAGAATAACGAAGAATGCATTGGCAAAGTCCTCGAACAGAACCACAAATTCGTTTTGTTCCTGCCAGGTAAGGATCTGGTAGTTCGAAGATTTCAGCGCCTCGGCAACCGGTTCCGCCTGTTCATTATCTTGCAGCATGATGAAGATCGAACTGGCATGGTTCTCGGTCACAGTCAGCGCCTGGGCCTTGGCAAGCGGCATGAGAATATAGAATTCATCGAAGCCGGGTGTGCGGGTGGTGTAAATACCGCGGATGGTGAACAATTGCTCGACCACATCCCCGTTGGAGGTGGTGACCAGCAAATTGACCTGCTCGCCGACGGTGAGTTTCAACTTTTCGGCGAGGATATTGCCGATCAAAACCCCTTCACGGTCGTCTGCATGGATAAATTCGCCGTCGAGCATACCTTCACGGAACGGGCCATTCGCCGCCGAGTCCGGCTCAATGCCAAGGATCTGCACACCCTTTGATTCATCGGTGAGGGTCAGGATCGCGCTGGATACCAGGCGCGGCGTGGCAACAGTGACCTGCGGCAACGACTTGATCTGCGACACCACCTGATCGGGGTTTTCGATCAGGTCTTCCCATTTGAGACTGACCTTGCCCTCTTCATAGGAGGCGGGTTTGATCTGGAGATGTCCACTTTGGAGGCGGATGGTGTTGTTCAAGGCGCCGCGCATCTCCCCTTCCAGCACAGAGACCATCAGGAGCAATAACGCCATCCCACCGGCCACGGCAAGCGCCGAAAGGAACGAACGGGTTTTGTTGCGTCCCAAATTACGATAAGCTAGTTTGAATGTTTGGAACATAAGATTTATCTTTTCCTGACCTGACAGGTTTTCTTAAAGTGTCAGGTCTATTCTTTAGACGTGATGCAATGCTTCAGAAGGCTCGCGGCGTGAGGCAATAATGGCAGGGATGAGCGCAGCAAGCGCAGCAATAACGAGGACCACCGTCGTGCGCATGAATAGCCGGTTCGTGCCAAGTGTGGGATAGATCTTTCCACTGATCAACGCCATATATTCGGTCAGCCCCGCAAACTGGCTGTAATCCATGCCGACCTGGCCCAGGCTGAGGTTAATAACCAGACCTGTGCCGATCCCGGCGACCGCACCTATGATACCGATCATGATACCTTCCAGGATGAAAGCCGTGGCGATCTCGCGCGGCTTGAGTCCCATGGCGCCCAACAGACCGATCTCACGCGTCCGCTCATAGATCGCCATCAGCAAAAGGTTCAAGATGCCGATGCCCGCGATGACCACAATGATGACGCTGAAGATATCCATCACTACATTCTTGTTATTAACGGCGCTGCCAAGCTCGGGATAGTTCTCTGCCCACGATTCGACTTCATAACCGGGCAGGGTCGGTCGTAATGCGGCGATGGTGGTCGCTTCTGGACCCACACCGGTCAGGGTGATCTGCACTTCGGTGGATTTTCCATTCAGGCCGAACAGACCTTGAGCTTCAGTCAATGAAATATAGACCGATCCTTTTTCAAAGGATGGCAAGCCCACATCGTAAACGCCGATGACGGTCATGGTGCGCTGACGGTTCTGCTTGTGAATGTCGGTTCCGACCATCGTGATGCGGTCACCCACATTCAACGACAATGCTTCGGCAAGCCCTTGCCCGATCAGGATCGAGTCTTCATCGGTAGATTGCAGGAAACGTCCAGCCACGATGTGCTCGGCGATCAGGCTGACCGGCGCTTCCGCCTCCGGCTCGATGCCGATGATCGTCAGAGGGAATGCACCCTCACGATTGCTGACCAGCCCGCCCGTTTGGATGCGGCGCGATGCCGCAATCACTTTCGGCTGGGCCAGCGCCGCCTGCACTACAGCCGCATCATCCTCAAGCGGGAGAAGCGGGTTGCTATCGATCTTTTCGCGGTAGCCTTCGGCATGCACCTGAATATTGCCGCCGAGTACACGCACTGCATTTTGGGCAATCGCCTGATTGAAGCCCTCCATGAGACCATCGTAGAACATCATCATTCCGAGGGAGAGCGCCATGGCCAGCACAATGATAACCGTGCGGCGGCGGTGCCGCCAGATATTTCGCCATGCAAGACGTAGATATAAAATCATTTCAACTCCTTTCTAAACACTTGCAGTAAATTCCGATTCTGTCTTACGTAAGCCGTATTCCATTACATACAGCAATTTGTCGATCGTTTCCTGGGTCTTCCGTGCGCGCATCCATTTCAGCACGTCTTTTTGCTTCATGCCTTCGCTCAGGACATACGTGGTGATTGCGTTGCTCCATGTCTCCATAATCATGACAGCGAGCTCCACATCCACACTCGGATCCACTTCACCGCGTTCCATTGCCAGCTTGATCATTGTCTTAAGCGCCTGTGTGGTCTTCTGGCGGTATCCTTCAAGATTTTTTCCATAATAAAAACCTTCGCCAAGTAATACACGCCAGGCGGCCTGGATCATACGTGGGTGGGCCAATCCGAATTCCATGCCTGTTTTGACCATCCAACGATAGTATTGGAAGGTGTCCATGTTGTTACTTGGTGGGTGTTTATCCTTGAAAAATTCGATTTCTTTCTGCTCGACCACAGCCAGCAGGTACATAAAGACATCCTGTTTGTCTTCAAAGTATTGATAGAAACTTCCTTTCGCAATGCCGCTGTTCTTCACAATGCGGTTGGTGGAGGCATTTTCCAAACCGTATTCGGCAAATTCTTCCACGGCGGCGTTGATGATCGTTTCGCGTTTTTCTTCAGGGAGGTTGAGAAAGGTTTGTTTGGGCATAAATGTGACTTCCTAGTCATATGACCGACTGGTCACATTATAGGATGATTCCCTCCCCTGTCAAGAGAATGAATGTCACTTTCGCCTCATCCTTGACTATTTCTTGATACTGTTTTCTGGGGTTTTTTCAGCGCTGATAATTTGTCAGCTACTCCGTGCCAATCTGCGCGGATCAAAAAATCCGTGAAGCTCTCGCCTCACGGATCTCATCATCAGTTCACAACTCGTTATTCACCCTTCATCACTCGTGACTCGCCTCTCCGACACTCTCCACTTTCCATCTCGCAACCTCCCACTCATCGCCTTCACCAGCAACCCCGCCCGCCAAAAAGCGACTGCCGCCATGCCATGCGCAAGGACAGCGAACAGCGGCGGCGTTTCGAGCGTGTAATACGTCCAGCATTGACGGGTGGTGCCCCATAATTCAAGGAAGTAGCCCAGGCCTGCCCCGGCGATGAAGGTCAACAGGGCAAAGCGATGATCGGTGGGCGTGAGGATGAGGAGAATGCAGAGAATTAGCGAGAGCCAGGTATAGGATTTGTCGAAGGTCGGAGAAACAAAGACCAGCATCAGGGTCAGGAAGGAGGCGAAGACAAGCCAATAGAGAGTGGCAAAGACCGAGCTATGAATCGGCTCTTGAGTCCGACCTTCCAATTTTTGAATCATCCAATCCAAAAACCTTGTGATGCGGTCAATGGATAGACTCGCAATCGGCCAGGCCGGGATGATCCATAAGGGCGGACGTTCGGCGGTGTAGTAATGCCAAAGGTTCGTCTGCGTGCCCCACGACTCGATCGCCAGCCCGCCACAGACTCCGACGAAGACGATCAGCACGTCGGTCTTGAGATTGGCACGCGCCACAATAGTAATGGACATGAACAGGAACACGCCGATCAACAGCCAGTCCATATACAGCCACCACGGGCCACCCCAATCGATATAGGAGAGATATTCTTCTGCCAGAGGCCACCAGATGTAGACAATAAGAAAGATGGTGACAAGAAACCCGCCCAACAGAATGGATGAATCGCGGGTCCAGAAATTTTCAGTTCGTTTTTCCATGCGCCGCATTATATTAGATTTACAGAGAGTGTGCGCGTTGGGTATACCACCATTTACACATCCTTAATTTATTCTTGTTGGAATACGGAGGTAAAAATGATAAAATGAAAGTACTGAACCGTAAACATACGGTCAGCCTATCTCTCATTTGATTTGAAAGGATGTGCATCATGGGTTTCTTTAGCAAAATTCTCGAAAAGTTAGGTCTCGGCAAAAAGGATAAGCCTGCGGCTCCCGCCGCCGCTCCTGCCGCCCCTGCCGCTGCAGCCCCGAAGGCCGCTCCCGCCGACAAAGGCGATAAGGATAAGGTGACGCCTATCCAAAGGACCGCTGCTGAAAGTGCAGCGCTCGCGGCAAGCATCAAAGCCGCCAAGAGCGAACCTGAAGAACCCGCCCCTACCCCCATTGCAGTAGTGGATGTGGTGAAGCAGTTGGAAGACCTGGCTGCCAAGCAGACGCTCAAGCTCAACTGGAAGACATCCATCTCAGACCTGCTCTTCCTGCTTGACATCGACAACAGCAAAGATGCCCGCATCGAACTCGCCAAGGAATTGGGCTGCCCTGCAGAATTTATCGGCGGCGACTATTCCAAGATGAATGCCTGGCTGCACAAGGAAGTGCTCAAGCAGATCGCCGAAAACGGCGGGAACATTCCGGCAGAATTGCTGGATTGATTAGCACGTAACGAGTAACAAGAAATGAGAAAAGAGCCGGGTGTTGACCCGGCTCTTTTTGTTTGTGTTCTATAAACAAGGGAATAAGCAACAAACTCATTAAGTCTGATAAAATCCAATTCATGCTCTCCCGCGTTTACTCCTGCGCCGTAGTGGGATTGGAAGGTGTCATCGTAGAAGTGGAAGTCGATTACACCAACGGCCTGCCCGGCGTCACCATAGTGGGTCTTCCAGACGCAGCCGTTCAGGAAAGTCGTGAACGTGTGCAAACTGCCGTCAAGAACGCAGGCTTGCATTTCCCCCGTCATCGCATCGTTGTCAATCTTGCCCCGGCTGTCGTCCGCAAGGAAGGTCCCGCCTACGACCTGCCTATTGCGCTCGGCGTTGTCATCCTTGCCGGGTATCTTCCGCACGAAAGCATCGAAGGCGCATTGGTCATCGGTGAACTCTCGCTCGACGGAACCGTGCGCCACACACGCGGCGTGCTCCCCATGGCCGCCGCCGCACGCGCCAATGGATACAAGCGCATGTTCGTGCCCGAAGTGGATGCGCCCGAAGCGGCCTTGATCCCCAACCTGGACGTGTACCCGGTCAAATCGCTTGCGCATCTTCACGACCATCTGACGGGTCGGCATCTCATTGAGCCTTATCAACCCTCCAGCAGCGACCTGCCCGAGCCGCTCTTCACCCCCACTGACTTCGCCGAGGTCAAAGGCCAGGAACACGTCAAACGCGCGCTCGAAGTGGCCGCTGCCGGTGGACACAATCTTATTATGGTCGGGTCACCTGGTGCGGGTAAAACATTGTTGGCTCGCGCGTTGCCAGGAATCCTCCCCGAAATGTCCATCGAAGAATCATTGGATGTCACTCGCATCTATTCAGTAGCCGATCAACTCCCCGCTGGCACACCACTCATCTAGCAGCGTCCTTTCAGAGCGCCGCATCACACCATCAGTCATGCTGGTCTCGTCGGCGGCGGCAACATCCCCAAACCCGGTGAAATCTCCCTCGCCCATCGCGGTGTGCTCTTTCTCGACGAATTCCCCGAATTCGGCACCCGCGTCCTCGAAGTAATGCGCCAGCCCATGGAAGACAAAATCGTCACCATCAGCCGCGCAAAGGGTTCACTTACTTTCTCTGCAAATTTCCAACTCATTGCCGCGATGAATCCATGTCCTTGTGGCTTCTATGGGGACAGCCAAAAGCCCTGTACTTGTGCGCCTGCCGTGGTGACCAAATATCAAAAGCGCATCTCCGGCCCCATTCTTGACCGTATTGATATTCATATCGAAGTCCCACGTGTGGACTATGAAAAACTTAGCGGGGATAGATTGGGTGAATCGAGTCAGTCGATTCGGAAACGTGTCCAAGCCGCAAGAGATATTCAACATCACCGATTTACCAATTCCCAATCTACCAATTCGGAGGTTCTCTGTAACGCCGACATGCGCATCGGGGAGGTAAGGCAATTTTGCATGCTCCAGCCCGAAGGTCAGAGTTTGATGCGGGCGGCAATGAGTCAACTTAATTTGTCGGCAAGAGCCTATCACCGCATCCTCAAGTTATCGCGCACCATCGCAGACTTGACAGGCAGCGAAGAGATCCAGTCCGCACATTTGGCGGAGGCGTTGCAATATCGTCCGAAGTTGATGATGGTGTAAAGAAATAGACCCTCAATTAGATTATCCCTAGCCACGGATAAAAATTCATACCAAGAATAAATTAGGTTAATCGTCGAAGCTCACCCATTGCAGCTTCGATTTCTTCAAGGGTGATCAACCGATCGTCAGTCATATTCTTAAGCTTGCCATCTTTTACTTTTTCGACAGCGACTTCATGGATCGTCATGTTGCGCGCCGCAGCTTCTTTGACCAGTTCTGCGCCCTGGCGATACCCGATCAGCGGATTTAATGCGGTCACCACAATCGGATTTTGTGCCAGCCAGCCCTCTGCTTTTACCCGATTTGCAGTAATCCCACGCACCGCCCGATCCGTGAACGCTTGTACCGCGCCAATTGTTATTTGCATCATTTCAAAAAGATTATGGGCAATGACCGGCATCATCACATTCAACTCGAGCTGCCCCGCCTGAGTTGCCAACGCAATCGTCATGTCGCATCCGATCACCTGAAACATTGCCATATCAAGCATCTCTGCCATGACCGGGTTGACCTTGCCCGGCATAATACTGGAGCCCGGTTGCACGGCTGGCAAACGAATCTCATCCAACCCGGTGGTGGGACCAGATGAGAGCAGGCGAAAATCATTGGCAATACGGATAAGCGTGAGCGCCAGAGTCCGCATTGAAGCTGAGAACGCCGCTGCATCCGCCATCGATTGCATGGATTCAAATAAATTATCGGACTCAGTCAGCTTCAGAGTAGTCAACGCTGACAGTTTGCTGACCATCTGTCGGTGATAGTCAGGATGCGCGTTCAAACCGGACCCGACAGCTGTCCCGCCAATCCCCAGTCGACTCAGCCCCTCAGCAGCATACTGAATCCGCTCTGCATCTCGCTCGATGGCTTTGGCATACGCGCCGAATTCCTGTCCCAATCGAATCGGGACGGCATCCTGTAAATGAGTGCGCCCTGATTTGACGATATCGTCGAACTCGCTGGCTTTCGTTGTCAGTGCGCCAGATAAATTTTTTAGTGTGGTGAGCAGTTCATCCAAACGCCAAAGACATCCCAGCCGTATCGCGGTTGGAATAACGTCGTTGGTAGATTGAGCCATGTTGACATGATCATTTGGATGAACACGATATTCCCCGAGTTCCCCACCCAGAAGCTGCGTGGCACGATTGGCTATCACTTCATTAACGTTCATGTGATGGCTGGTTCCCGCACCTGCCTGAAATGGATCAACGACAAATTGCTCGTTCCATTTTCCGTCGATCACTTCCTGTGCAGCCTGAATGATGGCGTTTGCCTTCTCTGAGTCAAGCAAGCCCAAGTCTTTATTGACCTCGGCAGCCGCTCTTTTGATCATACCCATTGACCAGATAAAAGCCTGACGAGGCTTTAACCCGGATATGGGAAAGTTCTCGATGGCGCGTTGAGTTTGCGCCCCATAGAGAGCATTCGATGGGACAAGGACTTCACCAAGCGAGTCGTATTCAATGCGATTGGAAGCTTTCATGTAAGCAATCCATTCAGTTAGTCTTTTCCAGGCGTCTCAGTCGGTTGGGGTGCATTGTCCATAGTCACTGGCGGGATTGGCTTGGTATTATCAACCACGGGCCCACCATCATCCTGCCAGCGCAAGTTGTCTTCCGTCGAAACTTTTCTTTTTTTTACGTCAGACTTGTTATCTGGATTTTCGTTGGTAAGCATCTGTCTGAGATAATCAAACAACTTCAAAAATTTATTTTTCATTTTTATCCTCCGGGGCTGTCATTGACAGCAAGCCTTTCACTGGGTGAATGTTTTTCCGATATCTCACTGTCAAACGAGTCAGGAATCTCTATCGCTTCATCCAACAAGACCTCGTTTGTGATCGTAACTTTTAAAGCTTTCTCTTTCACCGCATCGCTAAACGTATCATATGCCGCCCAACGCACGGCTTCTGCCATTGTAGGATACGGTAGCATGGCTTCAGCCATCTTCTTGGCTGTCAAGCTAAAGCGCATCGCATAAACCACAGGCGCGATGAATTCACCTGCGTTCGCACCAAGAATATGCCCACCGAGTATTTTTCCCTTCACATCTGCCAGGAGTTTTACGCTGCCAAAGGTTTGATCGTTGGCGATCGCACGATCAAGTTTGTGGAAATATGCACGTCCCACACGGTACTCAATTCCGGCTTCCTTTAAGTCCGCCTCAGACATGCCTACTCGCGCTAATTCTGGATCGGTAAATGTCACCCAGGGAATGACGCGATCGTCAAATACTTTTGGCTTTTTGGAAAACATATTATGTGCAACCAACTCACCTTGATCAGAGGCAACATGTGTAAATTGATATTTGCTTGTGATGTCACCAGCTGCCCAGATGTGCGGCACATTTGTACACAGGGCTGCATTGGTCGTAATGCCTTCTTTTGTATATTGAACACCGGCCGCCTCAAGATTGAGTTCGTCCAACGCGGGTCGCCGCCCAACTGCCACCAAAAGTTGATCGGCTACGAGATCTTCCTCCTTGCCGTCCTCACCATGAATGTGAATATGTTTGCCATGCTCATTAATCTCGCCGCAACGCATCTCAACGCCAAATTCCAGTCGGATGCCTTCTGCGGTAAGCCGTGAACATAGCAGCATTGCGAGCTCGGGGTCCTCGCGCGGTAAGGGCTGTTTGCCACGCTCAAGTACCATAACCTGCGAGCCAAGGCGGCTAAACATCTGTGCGAACTCCAGTCCGATAGGACCGGCACCGATCACAACAAGACGCTTTGGAAGTTCGGTCAAAGACACGGCTTCTACATTGGTGATGTAGCCGGTTTCTGCCAATCCCTCAATCTCCGGAATCATTGCAACAGTGCCGGTCGCAATGAGGAATCTCTTGCCGTGCAATATTTTTCCATCCACAAGGATTTCATGCGGTGACGTGAACACTGCCTGTCCCATGAACAGGTCAATACCCTGCGCCGCAATACCTGCGCGGGCTTGTTCAAGTGTGCCGCCGCGAATAGTCTCCTGCACCTGCCGCACATGCGCCAGCACCGCTTCCCAGTCAGCTTTGGCTTGTGGGATTCGTAAACCAAGTCCGGCGGCGTGCTGGGCATGATACAAAACCGATGCGGTGTGTAAAAGTGTTTTCGTTGGATCGCAGCCATAATTGAGACACGTACCGCCCAGCTTATCTCGCTCGATCAATGCAACACGCTTGCCGAACCCTGCCGCATTACCAGCAGCCGTACTGCCCGCACCGCCTGCCCCGATCACGATCAAGTCATATTCGTTTTTGGTCATGAATTGTTTATCCTGATTTGCGTTTTCGGGCAATCAAGACGCCCACTACTACCAGTAGTCAGCCAACGAAAGCCCAAACTAATCATACAGAGAGTACTCCCCAGCTACATCCATCGGCTGGGGAGTCTTTATCTCCGCTACTTGGGGGAGTTGAATATCATCCCATTACCACGCTCACCTCGTGTGGACGTCCATCATCTACCAACGGAATCAATTTATCGTTCACTGGATTCCCATCCAATATAACTTCTCGGATTCCCCGATTGACTTGAGACGGATTCTCCACATTGATCTTGTAGTGCGTTGCTCCAAAACGATAATCCACTTTGAAACCTGCCCAATGAGCAGGGATGCACGGGGTGATGGAAAGTGCATTCCCAATTTTTGTGATCCCCAATATAGCTTCAAGCCCTAAGCGATACATCCAACCAGATGAGCCGGTGTACCACGTCCAGCCGCCGCGACCGGTATGCGGTGGGACGCTGTAAATGTCCGCGGCGATCACGTATGGCTCCACTTTATAGGTTTCAGCTTTCTCAGGTGTATCCGCGTGGTTGATTGGGTTCAGCATGCTGAACAGTTCCATGGCGCGATCGCCCTGCCCGAGTTTCGCAAATGCCCATGCAGTCCAGATGGCGGCATGAGTGTATTGTCCGCCGTTCTCACGTACGCCGGGTAAATAGCCTTTGATATATCCCGGGT
>JAEURI010000016.1 GCA_016789225.1 Anaerolineales bacterium | reverse complement strand
ATGGACGGGTTGGAGTTGTGCAAGTCCATTCGGCGCGAGAGCAACGTGCCCATCATCATGCTCACGGCGCGTGTTGAAGAGACAGATAAGCTCGTCGGGCTGGAGATCGGCGCTGATGATTACATCACCAAACCCTTCAGTCCGCGCGAGTTGGTGGCGCGAGTGAAGGTGGTGCTGCGCCGTGTCAGCGGCGACTCGGCAGCAGAGGTGATCCGCGTGGAAAACGTTTCACTGGATAGAGCCCACTACGAGGTTAAGATAAAGAAGCGCACACTGCAACTCACGCCTACCGAATTCGAGATCATGGCAACCCTTATGAGTCAACCTGGTCGCATTTTTTCCCGCACTCAATTGTTGAATGCCGTGCATGGTGTTGCTTTTGAAAGCTATGAACGCGCCATCGATTCGCACATCCGCAACCTGCGTCGCAAATTAGAGCCGGATGAACTCATCATCACCGTGCATGGCGTCGGGTATAAATTCGAGGCATAGATGCATTCTTCCGTTCATGAGATCCGCCAGCGATTGCTCACTCTGTTGTTGCGGGCGTTCGTCGTTGTCCTGTTTCTTTCGTTCCTGTTCTTTACTTTGCTCATCGGATATTTCCTGACTTCATCTTCAACGCCGATCCCGTTTCCCTTCGTCAGCACACTGGAGGGATACTATCTTGCCAAAGGCGATTGGGATGGGGTTGAGTCTGTTTTCACGTCGATAGGCGGGTTGGATGAAATGAGCAGCTTGATGCTGGATAAAGATCAGCGCATCGTTCTGGACCGGAGGCCTGATTCTGTTTCTGGCGCATCCTCCACGCCGACGGTTGGTTCTGTATATGAAATTCAAGATAATGACGTAGTCTTCAATCTTTCAGCACACGATGAGACGGTGGGATATTTAGTTTTGGCACCTTTCTCGCTTTCTCAACGCTTTGGCGTTGCGCGTGCCATTATCTTCCCGGTGGGCATCATCTCGTTGATCTTGGCGGTCTTTTTGGTGGTCGTGGCGACCTTGCTCATGCGCCGCTTTGTCAACCCGTTGGCAGATGTCATCTTTGCGGCGCGTGCCGTTGCCGATGGAAAACTTGATACCCGTATTCACACAGAAGGGCCGCAGGATCTGCGTACATTATCGGAGAGTTTCAACGAAATGGCCTCCTCTCTCGAACGCAGCGACCGTGAACGCCGCGAGATGCTCGCCGATGTCGCCCATGAACTGCGTACTCCGCTTTCCGTCATTCGCGGGCGGCTCGAAGGCATCGTGGATGGCATTTACCAGGAGAACGGTCAGCAGGTTTCGACGGCGTTGGAACAAGCCTATTTGCTGGAACGGCTTGTGGACGACCTGCGTCTGCTCACATTGGCCGAGACGCGCCAACTTGCCTTCGATAAAATAGATGTGAATGTAGGCAGCCTGATCGATACGGTGATGGATATTGTTTCAGCTCAAGCGCAGGAAAAAAATATTGCATTGTCGTTTACCGAACGAAACGGAAACCTCACCGCACAGCTTGACCCTCAGCGCTTCGAGCAGGTGATGAGCAATCTCATTGGCAATGCCTTGCGCTACGTCCCGGATGGCGGACGGATATGGGTGACGGCAAATGAGACAGCCGAAGGACTGCAAGTCACTGTCAATGATAATGGGGCAGGCATCCCTGAAGCCGACCTGCCATTTATCTTCGATCGTTTCTGGCGCAAGGATAAATCCCGCTCTCGTGCCTCCGGCGGAACAGGCCTGGGCCTGGCCATTTCACGTCAGTTGATTGAAGCGCAGGGAGGGACGATCACAGCCAGGAATTTGCCTGAAGGCGGCTTACAGATCCAACTCCGCTTTACAGGTAAATAGCTCACTTTGCTTTCCCATGGAGTCGGGCGACTTACTTAATGACTCAATGATTCATAAATCAAAAACTCACCTGAAAGGGTGAGTTTTTATATAAAGCAACTTCGTTTTATTCCACGATATTGATCGGCAGGCTGTTGTTCGCTCCAAGCGCCGCCACAGAGACCTTTTGTGCGATCTTCATGGCGATCTCTGTGAAAGCCTTTGCCACCGGGGAATCAGGATGCGAATCCACGATCGGCTTGCCGGTATCGCCGCCGATGCGCACGTTCTGGTCGATCGGAACATGACCGAGGAAGGTTGTCTCGGTTGCCTGCGCCAGCCGTTCACCGCCGCCAGTGCCGAACAAGTCCATTCTCGAGCCATCCGGCATTTCAAGGTAAGACATATTCTCCACCACGCCCAAGATCGGCACTTCGAGGGTCTTGAACATGTTTAGGCCGCGCCCTGCATCTTCGAGTGAGACCAACTGCGGCAGAGTTACGATCACCGCGCCACTTAAAGGAAGCGCCTGCGCCAGCGAGAGCGCTGCATCACCAGTGCCAGGGGGTAAGTCCACGATGAGATAATCCAACTCACCCCATTCCACATCACCCAGGAATTGACGGATGGCCGAGTTGAGCATCGGTCCGCGCCAAATGAGGGGCTGCCCCGGCTTGACGAGCAATCCCATCGAGACCATTTTCACTCCATAGGCTTCGGCAGGGATGATACGAGGTCCGTTCGGAGGCGGTAGTTTTTCCACGCCCAGCATGGTGGGGGTGTTGGGTCCATAAATATCCGCATCCATCAAGCCGACGCGCGCGCCAGTCTTTGCCAGCGCCACCGCCACATTGACCGACACAGTCGACTTTCCCACGCCGCCCTTGCCTGAGCCGATCGCAATCGCGTTGCGTATGGGTGTATTGACCAGTCCGCGCATGCGGCCATCGTTGGGCACGTCTGAGTCCATTTTGATGTCCACGCTTTTCACACCCTCAACACTTTTGAGCGCATTGCGGCAATCCGCTTCGATCTTGCCTTTCAGTGGGCAGGCGGGGGTGGTAAGCATTACAGTAAAAGAAACCTTATCGCCTGAAACATCCAGATTGCGGATCATGTTCAGGGTCACAAGGTCCTGCCCGAGGTCCGGTTCTTGAACCGTGCCAAGGGCCTTGAGTACAGCTTCTTTAGTTGGGGTCATTAGATTCCTAGTATGCACAGATAAATAAGTAGACAGGTAGCCTCACAATGAATGTGTCTGCCTGTCTACTTTTCTATATTGATCTTCCTACGCCGCCGGGGTCGCTGTAGCTGCGGCGCTCGCCTTGGCAGCCTTGGCTGCTTCCTTGGCCTTACGAGCTTCCTCTTCCTTGTTGTAGTTCAATGGGCGGATCTCCGCATAGTACGATGCTGGTTTGAGCAGTTTTTCGAGATTGTACACATTACGCTCGTACGAAGCGATGGCAAAGTCATGGTCCATCTTGATCGCATCGAAGGGACAGTATTCGGCGCAGAAGCCGCAGTTCATGCAGATGTCCATGTCGATGTAGAACTCTGCAGGCTGAGGCACAGGTTTCCCCGTTTGCGGGTCATTGGTGCGCACGATCCAAATACACTGCGGCGGGCAGACCTTGGCGCAGATACCGCACGAAGTGCAGCGGATATCTTTCTTATCGTCGCCGTCGTGTATGAGGAACGGTATATAGCGGAATTCCTCCGGCTGGATCAACTGCTCTTCCGGATACTGCACGGTAAAAATGCCGCGCGTATTCTTCGAAGAGCGATGTGCCACGCCTTCGGTGGTGTAGTAGCGCTTCTTACCTTGCATCCACCATGAGATGTCGTCCAGGTAGGTGTCTATGAAACGTTTAAGGGTGACACCCAACCCTTTGAGAATGCCTTTTCCGTACATATCGGTTCTCCTATCTATCCACTTCACCCATCACGATGTCGAGCATCGCGAGCAGGGCAACGAAGTCGGCGATCTTCACGCCTTTGCACATCGTTTCGACGGCGGTCAGGTTGACGAACGAAGGGGCGCGAACGTGATATCGATACGGATTCGGCTTGCCGTTCGAGACGACGTAGAAGCCGAGTTCACCCTTCGGGGATTCGATGCGACCATACGCCTCACCAGCCGGGACCCGGACCTGGTATTGCGGTTTCTGCGAGTTGATCGGACCTTCGGGGATCTGCTTGAGAGCCTGTTCCAAGATGCGTAGCGACTGGCGGATCTCATCGAAGCGGATGAGATAGTTATCGTACATATCGCCGTTGTAACGCACTGCCACATCGAAGTCAAAGCGGTCATAGACCGAGTACGGGTCGGCACGGCGCAGGTCATAGGGTACACCAGCGGCACGCAGGACGGGTCCCGTCACCGAGTGGTGGATGGCTTCTTCCGCATTCAAAACATGCACACCCTGCAAGCGCGCCACCAATACTTCGTTCTCGTTGAGGAAACGTTCCATTTCATCGGTCTTGGCTTGCAGGCGGTCGAAGACCAGGTCTTTGATCTTTTGCATGGCATCTTCGGGGATGTCGCGCACCACACCGCCAAAGCGGAAGTAGTTGCACATCATGCGCGCGCCGGAGACGGCTTCGAAGATATCGAGGATCAATTCGCGTTCTTCGAAGGCGTACAGGGACGGCGTGTACATCGAGCCGAGATCGTTGATGAGCATACCGATGAAGATGAGATGGTTCTGGACGCGGCTCAGCTCCGCCATAATGACACGGATGTATTCCGCGCGTTCGGCAACGGGGATGTTCATCAGCTTTTCGACCGTGGTCACATACCCGAAGTTATTGGCCATCGAGTTGAAATAATCGAGGCGGTCGGTATAGGGAATGATCTGGAGGTAGGTGTTGCGCTCGCCGATCTTGTCGTGGTTGCGATGCAGGTATCCCATCACCGGCTTAAGGCTGGTGATGGTCTCGCCATCGAGCTCCACGGCCACGCGCAGCACACCATGCGTGGACGGGTGATGTGGCCCCATGTTGACCACAATGTGGTCGGTGTTCAGGTCGCCCTCTTCTTTTTTCATGCTCGAGCGTTCGAGCGAGAAATAAAGATCATCTTCGCTTTGGGGCGCATACTTATCAGGGTCAAAGCCCTCGGGGAATTTCAAATTATCACGGAAGGGGTTCTTGAACTCAGCGTAGGTGTGCTTGCCATCCGGCCAGCGGCTCTTGAAGGGCTTCACTTCTTCTTCGAAAAAGGCTTCCTTGTAATCCTTGCGCAGTGGGTGACCTTCGAAGCCTTCCCACATGAGGATGCGGCGCAGGTCGGGGTGACCGATGAACTTGATGCCCATCAAGTCCCAGGCTTCGCGTTCCTGGAAGTCCGCACCAGCCCATACATCGATCAGAGATGGCACTTCAACGGGGTCGACACGCTCCACTTGAACCTTGATGACCAGGCCGGGTCCGCCGGTGGTGCGGTGGAGGTGATAGACCACTTCCATTTTGTTGTCGGCGAGATAGTCCACGCCGGTGACGTTGGAAAGCAGGTCGAAGCCGAACTCATCGCGCAAGGTGGTGGCAACTTCCACGAGGTTTTCTTTTTTGACGATAAAGCCTGAGAACCCGGGGCGGGCGTCAGCAGTGACAAAGTCTGGGAAACGAGCAACCAGATCGATGGTCGTCGTGGAGTCGGGAGCGGTCATGCAACACCTTCTTTCTTTGCGGCGGCTTCTTTGTATTCAGCGTTGCGGCGCACGTCGATCAGATCCGGTCCGAGGATGGGCATGGGTACGTAGTTCGAATCCACTTTGCCTTTTTCGTACCAGCGTACTTTCTTGATGGATTGCTTGTCGATCTTCTCTTGTAATTTGATCATGCCTGCGATCAGCGCCTGTGGAGTGGGGGGGCAGCCGGGGATGTAGACATCGACGGGTAAAAATTTATCAATACCTGCGACGACGTTATAGCCTTCTTTGAAAGGTCCACCGCTCGAGGCGCATGCGCCCATTGCCACAACATATTTCGGCTCGGGCATCTGGTTATACAAGCGGATGATGGATGGCAGCATTTTCTTGGTCACGGTTCCAGAGACCAACATCATATCTGCCTGACGCGGGGTAGGACGCATGACTTCCATGCCAAAGCGCGCCATGTCGTAGCGTGCCGTTTGTGCGGCGATCATTTCGATCGCGCAGCATGCCAGACCGAACATCAGGGGCCACACCGACCAGCGGCGCCCCCAATTGTAGAGGCGATCAAGCGTGGTGATCGACACCACGTTCTGAATATCCTCGGGGATGTTGTAGTTCGGCAGGTTCAAGCCTTCGTATTTATTTTCTTCCATGGATGTGCTCCTCGTACCAGTCTTGGTAGATTGCATCAAGGATGTCGTCATTCACGATCGCGGGATCATCCTCAAATTCCGAAAGTTCAAGCGTCCAGTCTAATATCTGTTGCAGGGTCACTTCTTCAATGTTTACATCTTTATGTCTGCGGCGCAATTCCATTGCTATGGCGAAGGTAGCATCCCAATGGAGCGTCATGCTTCAAGTTGTCGTTCACGGAAATATAGGAAGAGCGGCAGAGCGAATGAAAGTCCGA
>JAEURI010000008.1 GCA_016789225.1 Anaerolineales bacterium | reverse complement strand
CAGTGACGGCCTCCTCTGGCTTGGCATCACCTTTCTCTTCATCCTCTTTCGCGCTCCAAAGGATTCCTTTTTCGGGTACATCATACGTAATTCTCTGCTTGCTCTTCTTGGCTTTCTCATAATTATGTCACCCTGGTACTTGCGTAATTACAGCCTCTTCGGCACGGTCATGGCTCCTGGTGGCAGCCGCGCCCTCTGGCTCGAGAACTACGACCAGACCTTTATCTATCCGCCCGAAGCCCTCACCATGCAGACCTTCCTCGCCACCGGCTGGGATGCCATCTGGGATGATCGCATCTGGGCCCTGAGCAGCAACCTGCAAAGCGGCTTCGCGGCGCATGGCGGAATCATATTATTTCCGTTCATCGTGGCGGGCATCCTGTATCATCGTAAAGATGAAAGAGTGAAGCTGGCCTGCGTCGCATGGTTGCTCCTCTTTCTCGTCATGACCTTCCTCTTTCCATTTGCAGGTGCGCGCGGTGCGTTCTTCCATGCAGGCGCAGCCTTGCAACCCATGTGGTGGGTGCTGGCTCCCCTCGGCCTCGATGGCATCCTCGACTCGCTTCGTAAGCGCGGCTGGGGCGACGAACGCGGACGCTTCGTCTTTCGTAGTTCGCTCGTTCTCATCACCGTCATTCTTACATTCTATGTGGTCTATCTTCGTCTCTTCGCATTGGGCTGGGGCGAAGGCCAAACGAATTACCCGGACGTGGAGCAGCTCCTCGTCACGCATGGAGCCGAAGCAGATGACATCGTCATCGTCTGGGATGCGCCCGGTTATTATCTCGACTCCGGCCGCTCCGCTCTCTCCATTCCCTACGGCGGCATGCAGGCCATCCTGGCCGTCTCCGAACAATTCAACGCCGAATACCTTGTGCTTGAACCCGAAGCAGCCATAAACGACCTCGAGCAGTTGATCGACTCTCCCGCACAAAACGAACACTTCATATACCTTGGAAATGTGGATGACGCAAAAATCTTCAAACTTGTTCCATAACCTCTCGCAGCGCGACCTCGGCATTCTTGCCGGAGTGGTGCTGCTCATCGCCGCGATCTATCTTCTCGCCAGTCATTTCACCTACGCCATCGGCTTCCCCCTCGACGACTCCTGGATCCACCAGACCTATGCGCGCAACCTCGCGCAATATGGCGAATGGTCCTTTCGTCCCGGTCTTCCATCTGCGGGTTCCACATCTCCGCTCTGGTCGGCTCTGCTTGCCCTCGGCTTTCTTCTTCATCTCTCGCCCTACATCTGGACCTACACGCTCGGCATCCTTACCCTCTTTGCATTGACGGTGCTTGGTGAATTCGCCGCGCGCAACCTCGTCGCATCGTATCGTCCGCGCCTTCCCTGGGTCGGCATTTTCTTCGCCCTCGAATGGCATTTGGTCTGGGCCGCCATGTCTGGAATGGAGACTCTCCTCCACGGCCTCATCGTCACCACCGTATTGATTCTCCTGATGATGAACTCGCCTCGCTACTTAACCCTGGGCCTGCTCGCCGGTCTCTCGGTCTGGGTGCGCCCTGATGGTTTGACTCTCCTCGGCCCCGTGTTCATGGTCATGCTCTTCAATGAAGGCGACCTGCGTTCACGTCTGACTTCCCTGCTTCGCTTTTCAATTGGCTTTGGCACACTCTTCGTCTTTTATCTGCTCTTCAACTTGGCCATCGGCGGCACGCCCATGCCAAATACCTTCTATGCCAAACAGGCTGAGTACGCATCATGGCAGACCCTTCCCATCACCGAACGTCTCGGTCAAATGTTCTTGCAGTTGTTGGTCGGTCCCAGCCTTGTCCTCCTGCCCGGTATGATTGGCTGGCTGGTCAAATCCATTCGCAGACGCATGTGGGGCAGTCTCGCCGCCATCATCTGGTGCTTCGGTTATTTATTCCTTTACATATCCCGTCTCCCTGTCTATCAGCACGGACGTTACATCATGCCGGCCATGCCCATCTTCTTCTTCTTTGGTTTGCTGGCCTTCGCCGAGTTCGACGCCGGAAAGCTGTTCAATCGCTATCATTGGATCGGTCAGACCATCTGGCGTGCTTCCATTGCCATGCTGGCATTCGGGTTTATTTTTCTTGGCGCCCGTTCCTATGCACAGGATGTGGGCATTATTGAAAGCGAGATGGTGGTCACTGCAAAATGGGCCGCCGCCAATCTCCCGCCAGATGCAATCATTGCCGCGCATGACATCGGGGCACTGGGCTACTTCGATACTCATGCCCTGATCGACCTTGCTGGTCTCATCTCCCCCGAGGTCATTCCCTTCATTCGCGATGAGCCCAGGCTGGCAACCTTCCTCAACGAAAAAGAAGCCGACTACCTGATCGCCTTTCCATATTTTTATCCTCTGCTTTCAAAGAACTCCGAGGCTGTTTTCACATCTGAAAGCCCGCTTACCCTTTCACTGAACGAGGAAAATATGGTTATATATCTGTGGAAACGCCCTTAATGGGTTAAAATATCGCATGTTCGATGCACGACTAAACCATGACAAAGAGAGAATGGGCTTGGGATGAACCAGATAACCCTATTAGTTGTTGACGACCACCCGTTGTTCCGCCAGGGCGTAGTGGATGCGCTGTCCCTGGAGCCGGATATGCGGATCATTGCCCAGTCTGCGTCGGGGGATGAGGCGCTGGAACTGATCCGTTCCAAGAAACCGAATGTCGCCGTCCTGGATGTCAATTTGCCGGGCATGAACGGGCAACAGATCACGCATCAAGTCTCACAAGATCGGCTTGGCACGCGCATCATCTTAATGACCGGCTACGACGATGTCGAGCAGGCCATTCATGCAGCCCTTGCTGGTGCGCATGGCTATTGTTCAAAAGATATCGAGCCGCAGAATCTTTCCCGCATCATCCGCGAAGTGGCGGAGGGAAAGTACGTCTTCGACAGCAATGTATTTACCCGGCGCGAATTGGAACTATGGGTGGAGGAGAAGATGGAAGGTGCGCGCCGTTCTTATAGTGAGCCTGGCGCTCCGTTCCATCCGCTTTCTGAACGTGAAATGGAAGTGCTTGCTTGCGTTGTCCGTGGCATGAGCAACAAGGAAATTGCCACCCTGCTTGGGATCAGCCATCAAACCGTAAAGAATCATGTGACCGCCATCCTGCGAAAATTTGGTGTTGAAGACCGAACGCAGGCGGTTGTATATGCGTTGAAACGCGGCTGGGTGACCCTTCGGGATACGGATATCAGTACCTAGGAGATTTTATGACCGATCAGGAAGAGTCTGTAGACTTTAAAAGCGAACTGGATGAAACCCAGCGTGCTTTGCGTGAGATCACCTTGATGATCGACCAAAGTCAGGGTGAGTTATCCAAACTGACCCAGAGAAATACGGCAATTTCATCCCATCTTCAACAGGTACAAAAGCAGGGCGGGGCGGTCGAAGAGATCAAGATGGCCTATGATTCAGCTCTGGATGCCCAGCAGCGTTTATTTGTCATGCGCGGGCAGTTGGAAAAACTGCAAAATGACAGATCGCATCTTCAAAAATATAAGGTTGCTCTCGAGAAGCTGGTCTTCTCAAGCGGTGGGGATGGGGCGGGCTCAAATACTACTGGAACGTCCAAGGATCAGATGACCGGCATCGAGATGATCGTCAATGCTCAGGAAGCCGAACGTCAACGTTTGTCCCGGCAGATGCATGATGGTCCTGCCCAGGCGCTCTCCAATTTTATTTTGCAGACCGAGATTGCCATGCGCCTGTTGGATGTCGATGCCTCGCAGGCCAAGGAAGAACTCATGAACTTGAAAACCTCGGCCATGGGAACCTTCCAAAAGGTGCGTAATTTCATTTTCGAGCTGCGCCCCATGATGCTCGACGATCTGGGTTTGGTGCCAACCCTGCGAAAATATTCAGATGCCTTCAAGGAACAATCGGGCATGGATGTCAGTGTTACGGTTACAGGTACCGAACGCCGGTTGGAGCCCTATCTTGAAGTTATGATTTTTCGCGCCGTGCAGGAACTGCTCGGAAACGCTTCCCGTCACAGTCAGGCAACCTTGGTCAAGGTCCATTTGGACCTTGGGAATGACTTCCTGAGAGTCAGTGTGGATGATAACGGCAGGGGATTTGACCCTGAGAATCTAAAAGACTCAAGTAACCTGGGTCTGAAGTTGATCCGTGAACGTTCTGAAATGCTGGGTGGAAAATTTGAGATCGACAGTGCGGTCGGCTCCGGAGCCAGGATTTCCTTCACCGTACAGGCCCGATCCTGATCTCTGACCTGTTTCTTAACAGGATTGTTAGGGAATTTGTTGATTGCGCAAGGGCATTTGTGATGCCTCGTAATATGGTTTTGACATTTTTCCTGTATAATGAACATGATATAAAGTACCCTGTTCTTAAAACATGGTACTCATTGAGAGGAGATGATTATGCGTCGTGGTCGAACTCTGATTTTGGTGCTTCTGATCATCGTAATAGGTCTGGCCGTGGGCTTTTATGCCTTTAGCCAGTTTGTATTAGCACCCCAACAAGCCGAGGTAGTTCCAGTCTTCGTTGAGGTATTTTATGCTGCCCAAAATATTCCCCAGGGCAACGATATCACCGAGGACGTCCTTGCAACGATGAGGATCCCCCAGGAAAATGTTGTTACGGTGATGTTTACAAGGGAGGAACTTCCTCTGCTGGTTGGAAAGAAGGCGAAGTTCCCGCTAGATCAGGGCGTTTTGATCACCGAGTCCATGATTTCCGACTCTTCGTCTGCAGTGCCGATTTCCGGTCCTCCTTGGGCATCCTCCATTCCACCCGGAATGACCGCCATGTCCATTCCGGCAGACCGGCTTTCTGTTTCAGGCTATGCCATTAATGACGGCGCACATGTTAATGTGAACGCCTGTCTATTGTTCGTAGATATCGATCCCGCCTATCAAACCATACTCCCGAATCAAACCGCAGTGCTGACGGGAACCGGTCTTGGTTCTGTGCAAGGCGCTACCGGTACAGGCTTTTCTGTAGAAGGTTTGCCTGTTTTATCGCTTGGTGTTGCAGCCGCTGGCTCTCCCCAAGGTCGCCTCGAATTGGATCCTTCAGTTCAACAGCCTTATTACCTTGTCCCTTCCGAGGCCCAGCGCCCCAGAATGGTCTGCCAGACGCTGCTTCAGGATGTTGTCGTGATGAAGCTGGGCGATTTTACCTTGACTCCGGATGCTGCCGCAGTTACCGCGGAAACCCAGCCTACCGATCCGGCTGCTCAGCAGCCCGCTCCTGCTGTGCCCGATATTGTGACACTCATTGTGTCGCCACAAGACTCCATTACATTGTCGTACCTGGTTTATACAAATGCCAAGATTATGTTGACTTTGCGCAATCCGGCGGATCAGGCCCGGCTGGCTACTGAGGCGTCTACCCTTCAATTCTTGTTGAGTCAGTACAATATTCCTGTACCGGCAAAACTACCTTATGCGATGCAGCCTGCGCTGACAACCCTTACTTCACCGATCCTTCCAAACGACGCTCCGGCTCCAGCACAATAATTAATATACCTTCCAAGATATGGATATGAGTGATTATGGCCGCAGATAAAATTCGGGTGCTTATTGTTGACGACATAGCGGAAACCCGCGAAAACGTACGCAAACTTTTACAGTTTGAATCAGATGTAGAGGTTGTGGGTACGGCCCGCACAGGCAGGGAGGGAATGCAGCTTGCCCAGGAGTTAAATCCAGATGTGGTTCTGATGGACATCAATATGCCCGATATTGATGGCATCACCGCTACGGAAGGCATTCGCCAAAAATCCCCCCATATTCAGGTGGTGATTCTCTCCGTACAAAGCGACCAGAATTACATGCGGCGTGCTATGCTTGCCGGGGCTCGTGATTTTTTGACCAAGCCCCCAATGGGCGATGAGTTGATCTCCGCTATCAAGCGTGCTGGAGAGATGGCGCACGTGGAAAAGGAAAAGGGCGCAAAACAACAGATGGTTGTTTCGTCCGCCTCCGGGTCGCCGTCCATGATGGGGGGCTATTCTCCCATTCCAAAAGGCAAGATTGTTTTGGTATACAGCCCAAAAGGCGGCACTGGCTGTACGACCATTGCTGTCAACCTGGCTATCGCGCTCAATAATGAAGACACCCGCGCTCTCCTTATTGACGGGAACTTACAGTTCGGGGATGTTGCAGTATTTGTGAACGAACAGGGCAAGGCCACCATTCTGGATGTGGCGCCTCGTGTAGATGACCTTGAGCCTGAGGTTGTCGAAGAGATTTTGATCAAACATGAAGCCTCGGGAATCCGTATTCTGGCTGCACCCCATCGGCCTGAATTGGCTGAAAAGGTCTCGGCAGACCAGTTCTCGAAGGTTCTGCAGTTCATGCAAAGAATATATTCTTATGTAGTCGTGGATACATCTTCCATTTTGACAGATGTGATCCTGTCGGCCATGGATGTAAGCGATATTGTTGTTCTGGTTACCACACAGGAGATTCCGTCCATCAAGAATTCCCGCTTGATCCTTGATCTGCTCAAAACGATGGGGGTCAACAAGGATCGTATTGTGTTTGCTATGAATCGATACGATAAACGCATTGCGATAACCCCTGAGCGGGTGGGTGAAAACCTGAAACATGAGATATCGGCCATTATTCCAATGGACGATAAGACTGCCATAAACGCGGTCAATCGCGGTATACCCTTTATGTTGGATAATAAAACCCAGCTGATTGGAAGGGGCATATTGTCTCTTGCTGAAGCGGTACGTGCCCGCATAAGTGTTCTGGAAGAAAAAGAAGATGAAGCACCTGCTGCCAAGCGGTAAGGAGTTAGCCCATGTCGTTGCTTAGACGTATTGAACAGGGACAAAACGCCGGTAATAATCAATCGGGTAAGGAGGCTCCACAGGGTGGGCAAAAGGCTCCGTCGGAAGCCCCGCCTCCTTCTGGTGGTGGAGGCGGCGATGCGTCGCGTCTTTCATCTTTGCAAGCCCGTCGGGTCAGCGCGCCGATTACATCCCCCCAAGCCGGTTCTTATTTCGATCTAAAGACCAGAGTACAGAATAAACTGCTCGCCGAAATTGATCCCTCCATGGATGTGACCCGGACGGAAGAAGTCCGCCGGACCATTCAAAATTTATTCGAACAGATCCTGACCGAAGAGAATATCGTTCTCTCACGCCCTGAACGTGCGCGACTATTCGAACAAATCGCGGCGGAGATTCTAGGGTTTGGGCCTCTTCAGTCTCTGCTGGAAGACGATACGATCACGGAAATCATGGTGAACGGCCCGAAGAATGTTTACATCGAGCGCAAAGGTAAAGTTCACCGTGTGCCGATTACGTTCGAGAGCAATGACCATGTCATGCGCATTATTGACAGGATCGTTGCCCCGCTCGGCCGTCGTATTGATGAATCAAGCCCTTATGTCGATGCCCGTCTGCCGGATGGTTCCCGTGTCAACGCCGTCATCCCACCGATCTCTCTCGTGGGCCCTGTTCTGACCATTCGTAAATTTTCCAAGAATCCGATCACGGTCGACCAAATGGTGCAGTTTGGGTCAATCACATCGGAGGCTGTTCAGTTCCTTAAGGCTTGTGTGGAAGCCCGATTGAATATTATTATTTCCGGCGGTACAGGTTCTGGAAAGACTACGCTTCTAAACGTTCTTTCGAGTTTTATTCCCTCTGATGAACGTATCATCACCATTGAGAACGCTGCTGAACTACAGTTGCGTCAGGAGCATGTTGTTACATTGGAAACACGCCCGCCAAACATTGAAGGACGCGGCGAGATCACAATCCGTGACCTGGTGGTGAATGCCCTTCGTATGCGCCCTGAGCGGATCATCGTAGGGGAATGCCGTGGCGGCGAGACGCTTGACATGTTACAGGCCATGAATACCGGCCACGACGGTTCCATGACCACGGCTCACGCAAACAGTCCGCGTGATGCGCTTGCCCGTATCGAAACCATGTGTTTGATGGCAGGCATGGATCTTCCAATACGCGCTATTCGCGAACAGGTGGCCAGTGCTGTGGATGTGATTTGCCAACAGGAGCGTATGCGTGACGGTACGCGTAAGGTTACGACCGTTGCTGAAGTAAGCGGCATGGAAGGGGATGTCATCACCATGACCGATATTTTTGTTTTTGAGCAGACGGGCACGGAGAACGGCCGCATCATTGGCCGTTTGCGACCAACCGGCCTTCGTCCAAAATTTATGGATAAAATAGAAGCTGCAGGCATTCATTTGCCTCCTTCCATCTTTGGAATCGGCGAACGCCGCAGGTATTAATATTTCCCCTGCGGGTGACTACCCGGAAGAAGAACCATGACCTGGATCATAATCATCGGCGGCATCGTCCTCATAATCCTCTTGACCATTGGCGTCATTGTTTCGTCGAACAGCGAACGCGCCCTGGTTGAAGAGCGCTTGAGTCAATATTTGGATGATGAGCAGCAAAATGTAGACCGGGAAGCCCAAAAGTATGTTCTTACAAATTGGGTTTCAAATCGGGTGGAAAAAACCTCCTATGGCGACAAGATCGCAAGGGAATTGGCGCGCGCCGATATAAAATTCAAAGTTGCTGAATATATTGTTCTGATCTTCCTAAGTATTTTCCTCGCGGCTCTGTTGGCATGGTTCTTTGGCAACCGGCATCCAGTTTCAGCCCTGATCGGGGCTGTGATTGGCGCGTTTGCGCCTCGCATTTATGTGCGTTCACAGCAACGCAAACGCCTTACTAAGTTCAATGACCAGCTGCCGGATATGCTCAATTTGATGGTAAATGGGTTGCGTGCAGGTTATTCGACCATGCAAGCCATGGAAGCCATTAGTAAGGAATTGCCTGCACCGATTAACGATGAATTTCGCCGCGTGGTCCAGGAAATGCAGATCGGCATCCCG
Organism: Anaerolineales bacterium; assembly: GCA_016789225.1. Classification (GTDB taxonomy): domain Bacteria; phylum Chloroflexota; class Anaerolineae; order Anaerolineales; family Villigracilaceae; genus Villigracilis. The sequence continues at coordinate 11,120 of JAEURI010000008.1, read as the reverse complement.
ATGGAAACTGCCCTGGAAAATCTGTTGCGGCGTATCCCAAGTGACGACCTCGATTTTGTTGTAACTGCGATCAACGTTCAACGCGAAGTCGGCGGTAATCTTTCTGAAATTCTCGATAATATTTCATTTACCATCCGTGAACGTATTCGTATCAAGGGTGAGGTTCGCGTTCTGACGGCCCAGGTGAGAACATCCGGGACGGTTCTTTCGCTTATCCCATTTGGTCTTACCCTGATTCTATGGTTCCTGAATCCGGATTATTTGCTTTCCGTAACGGATGGCGGCCCAATATGTACGGCGGTCATTATTTGCGTGGTTCTCGGTTTGATCTCCTCGAGCTACTTTATCATGATGAAGATCGCGGATATTGAGGTGTAATATGGGTACAGTAATAGCAGTCATTGTCGGTATTGTGATATTGGGTGGGGTGATCTTACTCGTTGTGGTTGGGGCGCGGTTTGCGCGCCAGGGCGAGGATGAAGGCGACCCGGTACTGTCGCGTCTTGCTGAAGCAACTCAGCGTGGTGAGAACGTTTCGCTTGAGGACATTGAGCTTCAACAACCTTTTATGGAGCGTGTGGTCATTCCGGTTATCCGGAGGGTTGGCGAGTTTTCGATTCGCTTTACGCCGGAAAAACTTTTGCAAGAAACCACCCTCAAGCTGGAACTGGCAGGCAACCCGGGACGTATTGATGCTGCCACTTTTCTTTCGACGCGTTTTGTAGGGGCCGCCGTTTTCGGTGGTCTTTTGTTGCTCATTTCATCTCTGCCAACCGTAAACTGGCCGATTGGTCGCGTCATCCTTGTGGTTGGCATATTTACCTTGCTGGGCTTTTTCTTTCCTCAGCTATGGTTGCAGAGTCGCATTAGCCGCCGACAGAATGAAGTTCGAAAAGCAATGCCGGACGCTCTTGACCTCTTGACCATCTGCGTGGAGGCAGGCCTGGGTTTTGAAGCGGCGATGTCTAAGGTGGCCGAGAAATGGGAGAACGAACTTTCCCTGATGTTCGGTCGTTGTATTCGCGAGATTCAGCTTGGAAAAACCCAGCGTGAAGCTCTTCGTGACATGGCAGATAGAATTGGCCTTCCGGAATTAACAAGTTTCGTTGCAGCGGTCATCCAAAGCCAGTTGTTGGGTGTAAGTATGGCAAAGGTGTTGCGTATCCAATCGGATCAGATGCGCTTGAAGCGCCGCCAGCGTGCTGAGGAGGAAGCGCATCAGGCGCCTGTGAAGATGATCATCCCCATGGCGCTTTTAACCTTCCCTTCGATCATGATCATCCTAATGGCCCCCGCTGCCTTTCAGATTATGGGCGCATTTGGCCCATTATTAGGACCATAACCTTACACACCAAGCTCATTATCTGAGGTGGATTTGAAAAATTGGAAATATGAGGCATATCGCTCCATTTGGAGTGTTTTGGATCTACTTTTCCCGCCGCATTGTGGCGGGTGTAATACGAGCGGGTCGAGATGGTGCGGGGATTGCCAAAAAAAGGTTGACATTTTGGCAGGAATAGTCTGTGATGTTTGCGGTCTTCCGCAGGACAAGGTTGGAATATGTTCAACCTGTCTTGCAGATAGGCCGCATTTTCGTTCTTTGCGGGCCTGGGCGGTATTCAGCGGGCCGATCCAGTCTGCCTTGCATAAGTTAAAGTATCGCCGCGATATGTCCATGGGAGATGCGCTCGCTGCCCAAATGGCGCACTTTGTTCGAATCTTGAATTGGCCGGTGGATCTTGTTGTTCCCATTCCGTTGGGAAAGCGGCGATTAAGGGAAAGGGGATATAATCAGGTTGCAATGGTTGCTTTCCCGCTTTCCATGGCATTAGGGTATCGATACGCGCCGGATGCTTTGTTGCGTAACAGGGAAACAAATACGCAGGTCGGTCTTTCCAAAGAGGAAAGGCGCAGGAATGTTCACGATGCATTTCGAGCTGGAACAGGGGTGAAAAATAGAACTGTGCTTATCATGGATGATGTATCTACAACGGGTTCGACCTTATCCTCTGGGGCGCAGGCTCTGTATGCTGCCGGAGCGAAGGATGTCTATGCGTTGACAGTCGCGCGCGCATTGCCTCATCACGACCTGAGGCATGTGTAGCGCGTTTGTGTTTGTAACTTAACAATCTAAAAAGGAGTCCTCTATGTCCAATAAAGTGGAAGTTCAGACACGTCAAATACGTTTGACCGAAAGGATCGAGGAGTATGTCTCCAAGAAGGCGGGTAATTTGGATCATTATCTGCCTGCCATCGATGAAGCGCGGGTGGAACTCTCGCACTATAAGGCCGCGCGGGATGCCAATGACCGCAATGTGGCCCAGATTACTGTTTTTGGCAAAGGATTTACCCTGCGTTCCGAGGAACGCTCGGATGAAGCGCTTGCCGCGTTCGACAAGGCGCTCGACAATATGCAGCGGCAGATCGAAAGGTACAAGGGGAAGAAGTATCATGGACGCGGTGACGGCCGCTCGGCGGCGGAGGTCGCTGATGAAATCATCGACGAAGAAACTGGTGAACTCTCTCCGTTGTTCGCGAAGCGGAAGAAATTCGTACTCTACCCGATGACGGAGGATGAGGCCCTGGTTCAGATGAGAAATCTTGGCCATGACAATTTCTTTGTCTTTTATAACGCAGAGACGAGCAGGGTCAATGTGTTATATCGCAGGCGTAATGGAAGTTATGGGTTGATCGAACCCGAACTCGGATAATGGTTATAAAGGGCCGGGCTGTGAAATCAGCCCGGCCCTTTATATTTGGAATCAATTAACTTCTTCATTGGGGGACGTGGATCAATCAATTCCAGGCAAATAAAACTGAAGGCCAGTACAACCCATGCCAGGATCTGTTCCTGCCGGAGGCCGTTGACGATCATGGTACTGTCGGCGCGAAAGGCATGGATGACGAGCTGCCAGAAAGATGCCTGGGCTGTGAAGATTAGGAAGAGAAAGCCTGGTCGTTGATGCGGCTTGAAGAGCAGAATCAGGCCCAAAGTCAGGAGAGAGGCGAGGGTTTCATACATTTGAGTCGGGTGCCGGGTCGCGTTCCACATTTCGATGCCCCAGGGAAGTTCGGTCGGTTGTCCAAAGGCGGTTCCCGCGGCGAGATGACTTAAGCCCGATCCAATGGCGAACACAGCAAGGAAGGGTGTCAGCGCATCAAGGGTGTTCCAAAGGGTGAGTTGTTTTCTTTGCCCGTATACGAGCGCGACAATACATGCGGCTGCCAATGCACCCAGCGGGTCGAAGAGATCGGGGTTGATGGAGAGTATGCCGAGCGGGCTTTTGCTGAAGGCGGAGAGATTTTGCAGAACATAGGAAATGCGCCCACCGATGACGAAAGCGATCAACCCATAAAATGTGATATTGTTGAGATCGTCCTTACTAATTCCATGGTTTTCTGCGCGGCGTTCGGCGAGAGTGAGGCCGAGCCAGGCGGCGATGACCAGCAGGATCATATGACGTGGAGGAGCAAAGAAATTTTGAAATGTTTCCAGCATTTTATTTTAATGTCTCCTCAATGCGTGTTCTCAACAATGCTTCAGACATGGGACCGCCGATGACGACTTCGGTGATGATGCCCTGGCGGTTGATGAAATAGGACGATGGCAGCGACCGCACTTGATAGGCGCGGCTCACATCTCCGGTTTCATCGAGCAGGATGGGGAAGGTTAGTCCATATTCCTGGGTAAACGGCGCAATGTCGAGCGGATTATCCTGCACGGTGCTGTTGACGGCCAGCACGATCAAACCTTGTTCCTTGTATTCGTCGTACATTGCCTGGATGGCTGGCATTTCGGAACGACAGGGCGGGCACCAGGTTGCCCAGATGTTTACCAGCACGGCTTGTCCCTGTAAAGCCGAGAGAGTGTAGCCTTCACCGGTAGCTGTTTTGAGAGTGAAATCGGGAGCGAGAAAACCAGTCTGCGGCGCGGGCAGGGAGGCGGTTGAAGCACCGGTATCGGCAGACAGGAAGATCCAGGTTGCCCCGGCAATCAGCACAAGAATATAGAAAATGATACGTTGGGTTCGGTTCATGTGATTTTGGAAGTAAAATAGGATTTGTTTGCTTCAATTCTGTCCATCTGTTTCATCATAATCTTACTATGTTATTTACAGACCCCGTTTTTGTCGGCGTTTCCCCTGCTATTCATCAGAAGTCTTTTGTCTATGCTGCCATGGATAAGAACCTGTCTCTTGTGGCGCTTGCAGAGGGTGGGTTGGATGAAATTGTTGCATTCCTTGCCGGTCAAAGAACAGTGATGGCCGCGGTGAATGCACCATCTGGACTCAATCGCGGTCTGGCAGTCGAGAAGAAAAAGGAAATGTTCAAGTCCAGGAAGGAAAAAGGTTCGGGAGGATATCGTCTGGCTGAATCCGAATTGCGCACGCGGGGCATCCTGGTGCGCGGAACGCCCTCCACTCTTGGCGCCTGCCCGGAATGGATGAAGGCAGGTATTTCCCTGCATCGTAAACTGGAAAAGAACGGATTCGTAAAATATCCGGCAGATGACGAAACTCACCAGCTATTTGAAACCAGTTCACATGCCGGTTTTTGCGTACTGGCTGGCGAAGCACCGCTTTCCAAAGCATCACTGGAAGGGAAAATCCAACGCCAATTATTGTTGTACGAAAACGGTGTGGGCATCAAAGACCCGATGGATTTCTTCGAAGAGATCACCCGGCATAAGATGCTCAAGGGAACCTGGCCGATGGAGTTGCTGTATCATCCTGATCAGCTCGATGCCATGGTCGCAGCCCTTACGGCCTGGAAAGTTACACATAAACCCGAATCTGTTTGCCAGGTTGGGGATGTGAAAGAGGGCATTATCTTTCTGCCTGCACAATACTTGAAAGAAAAATACTAAGCGAATGGTAAAATACCGCACATGACAAATCCAGAACTGCAATCCAAAGCAATCAACACACTACGATTTTTATCGGCCGATGGCGTGCAAAAAGCCAACTCCGGCCATCCCGGTCTTCCCATGGGCGCGGCGGTAATGGCATATACCGTCTGGACCCGCCACCTGCGACATAATCCGCGCAACCCAAAATGGATGGGACGTGACCGCTTCATTCTTTCGGGTGGGCATGGTTCGATGCTTCTATACTCTCTCCTCCATCTGACCGGGTACGACCTACCTCTTGAACAATTGCAAAGCTTTCGCCAGTGGGGTAGTATCACACCAGGGCACCCCGAATATGGCCTGACTCCCGGCGTGGAATTGACCACCGGACCGCTTGGGCAGGGACTTTCCAGCGGAGTAGGCATGGCCATTGCTGCCACACATTTGGCAGCCACCTTTAACAAACCTGGTCATGAACTGATCGATTCCTACATCTATGCCATCGTCACTGATGGTGACTTGATGGAAGGTGTTGCCTCCGAAGCTGCGTCACTGGCGGGACATCTCTCGCTTGGGCGTTTGATCTATCTTTACGACGATAACAAGATCTCCATTGACGGCTCCACCGACCTGGCCTTTACCGAAGACCGTGCCAAACGTTTTGAAGCTTACGGCTGGCATATTCAACGTGTGGAGGATGGCAACGATGTGGAAGCCATCGATATGGCCATTAAGGCCGCCAAGACCGACCCGCGCCCGTCGTTGATCCTGTGTCGCACCACCATCGGTTATGGCGCTCCGAATCGACAGGGTACCCAGAAGGCGCACGGCGAACCTCTCGGTGATGAAGAACTCAACGCCGCAAAGGACAACCTTGGCTGGCCGAAGGAGCCGCGCTTCTTCATCCCTGAGGATGTGCTTGGGTTTTATCGCAAAGCCGTGGACCGCGGGCGTGAACTGGAAGCTGATTGGAAGCTGCGCCGTGAAGCCTACGCCCGCCTCTTCCCGGACCTAGGCGCTGAGTTAACCCGCCGCCTGAGCGGTAAACTTCCCGATGGGTGGGAGGCCGCCATCCCGACCTTCCCTGCCGACCCCAAGGGTATGGCCACTCGTGCCGCCTCCGGAAAGGTCATCAATGCAATTGCGGCGAAACTTCCCGAACTCCTCGGCGGCTCCGCAGACCTGGCTCCTTCGAATAACACCAAGATCGACGGCACTCCCGCTTTTCAAAAGGATACGCCTGCCGGGCGTAATTTCCATTTTGGGGTGCGCGAACACGCAATGGGCTCCATTCTCAATGGTATGTCGGTCTTTGGCGGGTTGATCCCCTACGGCGCGACTTTCCTTGTTTTTGCCGATTACATGCGCCCGGCAGTGCGCCTGGCTGCTCTTTCGCATTACCCGTCCATTTTTATTTTCACACATGACTCGGTTGGTTTGGGTGAAGACGGCCCAACGCACCAGCCAATTGAACATCTTGTCTCTTTGCGGCTGATCCCAAACCTTGTTGTGCTGCGTCCAGCCGATGCCAATGAAACAGCCCAGGCCTGGAAGGTCGCCATCTCCCGTCGAGATGGCCCCACCGTGCTGGCGTTGACCCGTCAAAATGTGCCTACGCTCGAAACACCGGCGCTTGTTGAAAAGGGCGCGTATGTCTTGAAGGATTTTGGAGATCCTGAGGTCATCCTCATGGCCTCAGGATCGGAAGTGAGTCTTATCCTCGAGGCTGCGCAAAAACTTGCCGACGAAGGCAGAGGTGTGCGTGTGGTCTCCTTCCCAAGCTGGGAATTGTTCGAGAAACAGGACCAAGCCTACCGTGAGTCGGTGCTGCCGAAAAACATCCAGAAGAGACTCGCTGTCGAAGCGGGAGCAACCCTCGGCTGGGAGCGATACGCAACATCCGTTATTGGAATCGATCGCTATGGTGCATCCGCCCCGGCCAAGATCATCTTCGAGAAGCTGGGCTTTTCAGTTGAGAACGTGGTTGCGAAGGCGAAGGAACTTTAGAAATGAGACCTGACAGGTTTTTAAAAACCTGTCAGGTCTTTTTGGAGTAAACATGAAAGTAGCAGTTGGTTGCGACCACGGCGGATTTCCGCTCAAAAAGGTTGTTATTGAATCGGTTGAAGCGCTGGGGCATGAAGTGATCGATGTGGGCTCGTTCAGCGCCGATGTAGTGGACTTTCCCGATTTCACAAAAAAGGTTGGCGAGAAGGTGCAAAGCGGCGAAGCCGAGCGCGGAATTTTGATTTGCGGTTCCGGCATCGGCGCGGCTATTGCGGCCAACAAGATGAAAGGCATCTATGCCTCGATCTGTCATGACACCTACTCTGCCGCGCAGGGCGTTCAACACGACGCCATGAATGTCCTCTGCCTCGGCGGGCGTGTCATCGGACCGGAACTTGTGAAGGTGCTTGTGCCTGCCTTTCTCACCGCGGAGTATCAAGGTGACAAGGCAGGCGGTGACCGCTTTGCAAGGCGGGTGGGGAAGATCAAGAAGATGGAAGAGAATTAGTGAGTGGAGATTAGAGACTGGAGATTTTCGCTAAAAGAATCTCCAGTCTCCAATCTCTGCTTCCTTTATTTCAAGGAGCAATTTTTATCATGTCTGAATCAATCAAGAAACTTACTTCTCTCGGCCAATCCCTTTGGTACGACAACATTCAACGCAAACTGTTGGTGAATGGCGAGCTCAAAGCCATGATCGAACGCGGTGATATTCGCGGTGTGACTTCGAATCCGACCATCTTTCAGAATGCCATTGCAAAGACAAATGATTACGATGCCGCGTTAATTCCGCTGGCCTGGGGCGGTTGGGATGCGGAGAAAATATTCTGGCAGCTTGCCGTCGAAGATATTCAGCAGGCTTGTGACCTGTTTCGTCCGCTGTATGAAGAATCAAAAGCGGGGGATGGCTATGTTAGTCTTGAAGTCAGCCCATACCTGGCACGTGATACTGAAGGCACCATCAAGCAGGCACAGGAACTTTGGGATCGTGTCAATCGCCCGAACCTGATGGTGAAAATCCCTGCTACAAAAGAAGGCGTGCCTGCCATTCGCGCCAGCATTGCGGCAGGAATTAACGTCAATGTGACACTTATTTTTTCGCTTGCGCGTTATGCCGAGGTGATGGATGCCTATCTGATCGGCCTCGAAGACCGCGTGGCGAAAAACCTGCCCATTCAAAACATTGCATCCGTCGCATCCTTTTTTGTTTCGCGCGTCGATTCCAAAGTCGACCCAAAGCTTCCCGAAGACTCTCCATTGCGCGGCAAGGCGGCGGTCGCCAATGCCAAACTCGCCTACGAACAATTCGAGGCCATCTTCACTTCACCGCGTTTCGCTTCGCTCAAGGCGCGCTTCCGTGCCCGCGTGCAGCGTCCACTGTGGGCTTCCACCGGCACCAAGAATCCGAAATATTCCGACACGCTTTATGTGGATGAACTCATCGGCCCCGATACGGTCAACACGGTGCCGCCTGCCACGCTGGATGCCTTCCGCGATCACGGCACGGCCAACCTCACCGTCACGCGCGACCTCGATGGCATTCAGAAAATTTTCGTCGATCTCAAAGCCCTCGGTATTTCCATGAGCAGTGTTGTTCAGGAACTGGAGGAGGAAGGTGTAAAAGCTTTTGCGGATGCGTTCAAGTCTTTGCTCGAGAGCATCGATGAACGACGCAAATCTGCCGCCTCTTCTCTTGGATCTTTGGCTGATTCTGTTTCCGAGCGTTTATCTCAGCTTGAGCTGGATTCTTTTTCCAAACGTCTCTGGGACCATGATGTGACTCTCTGGTCTGGCGCGGACGATCCTGAAGGTCAGGCCGAAGCCGCCAAACGTCTCGGCTGGTTGGACTCTGTCGAAGATGCGCGCAAGCGCCTCGCTGATTATCTTGCATTCGCCAAACAGGTCCACGACGAAGGCATTGACCGTGTGCTGGTCATCGGCATGGGCGGCTCGTCGCTGACTGCCGAAGTGTTGAGTTCCCTGCTTGCAAACTTTGACGTAACCGCGAAACTCTCGCTCGCTATTCTCGACTCGACCGATCCTCAGCAGGTGGCGCAAACCTTCGAAAATTATCCGCCCGATAAATCCTTATACATCGTTGCCAGCAAATCCGGCGGGACGGCTGAACTTATGGCCGCCTTTGATTATGTTTGGAATTTGAGCAATGGGGACGGCTCGCGTTTTATCGTCACTACCGATGAAGGTACATCTCTGCAAAAGCTGGCTGAAGAACGCGGCTTCCGCAAAGTATTCAACGCCGACCCAAATGTTGGCGGACGTTTCTCCGCGCTGACTGATTTCGGCCTGGTCCCCGCTGCTTTGCTGGGTATGGACTTTGATAGATTGCTCGGCGCCGCTGACCGCATGCGCAGGCAATCGCTGGCGAGCATCCCGGCGGCGCGTAACCCCGGCGTGGCCTTGGGTGCTCTCATCGCAGAATCCGCTCTAATGGGTAGAGACAAGCTTACAGTCCTGGCGGATGCGCCTGTGTCTGCATTGGCAAATTGGATCGAGCAGGTCATCGCCGAGTCAAGCGGCAAACATGGCAAGGGCATCCTGCCTGTAGCCCTGGAGCCTTTGGGCAAGCCTGAAGATTATGGGAATGACCGTCTGTTCGTTTACCTCAAGAGCAACGGCGAGTTGGAGGCTGGAATTTCTGAAATTAAGCATGCTGGCTTTCCCGTCATCGAATTACCAATTACCAATCCGTACGATGCAGGCGCGGAATTCTTCCGTTGGGAGATTGCCATCTCGACAGCCTGCCATATTCTGGGAATCAACGCTTTTGACCAGCCCGATGTGCAAGATAGCAAACTGCGCACGATTGCCAAGATCAAGGATTATCAGGCGACAGGCAAGCTTGCCGAAGCCGACTTGGTGGATTTCAAAGATGCGAAAAAGGCATTGGATGAATTTTTGGCGGACCCGCAGCCCGGCGAATTCGTGACCCTCAATGCCTACCTGCCGCGTAATGGAGAAATGATCGAAGCGATTCAGAATCTTCGCACCGCCATTCGCGCGAAAACAAAACTGCCTGTGACGGCTGGCTTCGGTCCGCGCTTCCAGCATTCGACGGGTCAGTTCCACAAGGGCGGCCCCAACGAAGGACACTTCATTCAATTCGTCTATGATGCTGAGAAGGATATGGATATTCCTGGTCAGGGCCTGACCTTTGGCACGCTCATCCGAGCCCAGGCATTGGGCGACTACGAAGCCTTGAAAGCGGCGGGACGCAAGGCGTTGCGAATCCGCCTGTCGAAGCCGGAAGATATCAAAGAGTTGTTGTAATGAGTCTATCGGCTGGTAAATGTATTCCCTGCCGTAAAGGTGACCCTGCTTTATCAGCAGGCGAGGTCGCAGAATTGCTGCTACAAATTCCTGAGTGGGAGCTTGTAGCAGTGGATGAGATTTCACGTTTGCAGCGTGTCTTCAAACTCAAAAATTATGCCGAGGCGCTGGCGTTTACCAACAAGGTTGCAGCGATTGCGGAAGAGGAAGACCATCATCCGCTGATCGTGCTGGAGTGGGGTCGGGTGACAGTGCAATGGTGGACACATGTGGTCAAAGGTTTGCATCAAAACGATTTCATCATGGCGGCGAAGACGGATGCCATATTTGGATAACAAAAACGCTCCGAAAGGAGCGTTTTTGTTAGACTAGATTCTTGAGACTCGTTTCTTCAACGAATTATCATCCAACATTTTGAAAATTCTCAGCACAATCTTCCAATCTCCCAGCCAGCCGAGGAAATTGGCCCACAGGGAGGTGAGACCTTGCGGCGGCCTGGGCAATGCCACGGCGGAGGAGAAATCCACGATGCGATCATCGAGTTGGTAAACGTAGCGGCTGAGTTGGGTGATCTTCGGTTCAGCAAGTAAAAACGCGCGAACCTTTTCTCGTTCTTCTTGAGTCATCCATTGCGGCAGGTCCGAGGTGGCCTTGAAGTCGCAGATCAGGGCCAGGTCTTGCAGTTGGATTTTGTGCTCGTCTTCCAGTGAATTTTCCTTCGACTCAAAATATTCCACATCGGGGTCGATGTGAACGAGAGGCTTGAGCCACAGGCGATGCACCACCGTGCGGATGGCGTTCTTCGTGCCGGGCGTGGTGAAGTTTTTCAGCAGGGTCTCGTTGCGATAATTTTCCCACTCGTGCGAAACATCCGGCCCGATGCGGATGGCGTCACACATCCCCAAGGCAGGGATGATGGGCGTGCCGCAGGTCAGGAAGAACGCGCCTTCACCCATCGCTTCGCGCATATAACGCA
>JAEURI010000002.1 GCA_016789225.1 Anaerolineales bacterium | reverse complement strand
TAGATATTCATTCACCTCCGCATAAAATATAACCAGGATGAAAATAAGACTTGCGGCAAATGCAACCTGCCCGCCTCGAACACCAACAAGCAACCAGCCCAGTAAAATGACCACAAGATATCCGGTCAGTATCGGTGCATGAAGTCCACCTGCTGTGTACACACCCACAGAAGCCATAAACCATAGAAAACAAACCATGAAAACGGATACTGTCTTCAAATACCCCCGACGAAGCAGAATTAAATTAAAAGCGCCCACCAGCCAGGTGGACAGAACGACCACAAACGCACGGGATAAGATCTCCCGATAAACCAGCAGGGCGCCGCCTAAAAAAACAAGGCTCGCAATCATCACCCCAATAACGATCGAACGAATCATCCCTTCGCGGAGTTCGCGGCTGATTCCCATTGGGGCAGAATCCGGCTTGATGATTACCATGATGGATGAATTTTACTTTAGAAAACAAACGTCCCTTCACCCAAAATAATGCTGATATTTCAATCCCTCGCCAGCGCATCACACTGCGGCAGGATAAATCTTACAGTCCTTAGTACCTTCCCCGATGTACATCGATTTCAGGGTTTGGCAGATCATTCTCCCTGGCTGGGAAGACTTGCACAGCACAGGCTTTGAATTCAGGGATCTTCGCCTGTGGGTCGAGTGCATCGTTCGTCAGTAGATTTGCGGCGGCTTCGGCAAAGTGCCAAGGGAGGAAGACAACGCCGACTGAAGTTTTCTCCGTCACCGTGGCGCGGACGATGATCTCTCCGCGTCGGCTCTGGACCTTGACCGGGTCGCCGTTTCTGATGCCGTGGATCTCGGCGTCAGCGGGATGAATTTCCACGCGCGCTTCGGGATAAATTTCATTCAGCGCAGAGTTACGCGTCATCGTACCACCATGCCAGTGTTCGAGCAAACGCCCAGTTGTGAGAATGAAGGGATACTCGTCATTGGGCTCTTCCATCACCGGGACGTATTCCAGTTGATGGAACTTGCCCTTGCCGCGCGGGAAGGATTCTTTGAAGAGGGTCGGCGTGCCGGGGTGATCGAGAGTCGGCACCGGATAGATCAAGCCGACTTTATCAATACGGTCATAGGTGATGCCAGCATAATCGGAATTGACACTTGCCATCTCGCGCAGGATTTCTTCGGGGTTGGAATAGGTCCAATGGGCAGTGGCAAGCCCAAGTCGGGATTCGAGGCGGAGTGCCAAGTCGCAGAGAATTTGCCAATCGGGGCGAGATTGTCCACGTGGGGGCTGCGCGGCACGGACTCGTTGCACACGTCTATCTGTGTTCGAGAAGGTGCCATCTTTTTCAGCGAAGGGCGTGGCGGGCAGGAAGACATCTGCAAACGCGCCAGACTCGTTGATGAAAATATCCTGCGCAACCAGAAACTCAAGATGCTGCATGTGCTTGCGTGTCTCATTGAGATTCGGTTCGGACATCATCGGGTTCTCGCCCATGATGTATAGCGAACGGATACCACCTTCATGCGCATGACTAAGAATCTCGGTGGTGGTGAGACCCAACTTAAGACTCAAGCCGCCTTCTTCGATGTTCCATGCCTTTTCCCACTTGGCGCGGTTTTCAGGGTTATCCACGCGCATGTAACCAGGATAATGGAAGGGCATGGAGCCCATGTCGCTTGCACCTTGCACGTTGTTTTGTCCGCGCAAGGGATTCAAACCTGTACCATCGCGCCCGATATGCCCCGTGAGAAATGCGAGGTTGATCAACGCGAGTGCGGAGGCAGTGCCGTGTGAAAGCTGCGAGATGCCCATGCCCCAATAGATCGCCGCATTTTTAGCATTGGCATACAAGCGCGCCGCTTTACGAATATCTTCGGCAGGCACGCCTGAAATTTCTTCGGCATATTCAGGGGTGAAGGTTTCAAGCGAGGAAAGGAATTCGGTATAACCTTCGGTGCGGTCATTGATAAAGTCGTGATTGACAAGGTTCTCTTCAACGATCACATATGCCATGGCAGTGAAAACGGGTACGTTCGTGCCGGGTTTGAGCGGAAGCCACATCTCTGCCATGTCCACAAGGTCAATGCGGCGCGGGTCGATCACGATCATCTTCGCGCCATGCTTTTGAACCGCTTCCTTCATCTGCAAAGCAATAATAGGATGGTTCTCAGAAGTGTTCGATCCGGTCACGATAAAGACATCATTCATCACGACCTGGCTTGCCGTGTTGCTCATGGCAGAAGAACCTGTCGCCTGTTGCAGTGCAACGACTGAACCTGCATGACACAAACGCGTACAGTGATCCACATTGTTGGTGCGAAACAGTGCACGATACATTTTTTGCAAAAGGTAATTATCTTCGTTAGTGGCTTTGGCACAGCAATAGACCGCCATCGCATCTGAACCGTCGCGCTTGTAAATGCGAGTGAGGTTATCCGCTACGAAGTTCAGGGCGGTGTCCCAATCGGTTTCGAGCCAATCCCAATCGTTCGAGATCTGGGAATCGGGAATCGGTTTTCCATCCACGCTTACGGCAAAGACTTGCTCGCGTCCTTCGGGTTTCGGTTTGCCTTCCAGCAAATAACGGCGGACAAGCGGAGTGGTAACGCGCTTGGGATGATAGACAAAGTCGTAACCGAAACGTCCCTTCACACATAAATTTCCGTGATTGACAGGCGAGTCGAACGGACTGGTCACCTTGTAAATAAAATCATCCTTGACGTGCAACTGCAATGTACAGCCCACGCCACAATACGGACAAGTCGTTGTGGTCACTCGGTCTGATTTGATCATCGCGGCTTCCTCTGTTTTTTGCCTGTGTTCATCACGCTAATCTCAGCAGGCGATTTTCCTGATTCCAATAAAAATTCACGCTTGGGCTTTAATGCGCCGGTCGGGCAGACGCCTACGCATTGACCGCACATCACGCAGGTCGTTTCAGGAATGGGCTTATCGAAGAATGTAGCGATCTGGGTTTCAAAGCCGCGTCCTTCAAAGTTGATCGCAAAGGTATATTGCGCATCCTCTGCGCAGACTTGCACGCAGCGCCAGCACAACAGACACTTCGAATAATCGCGGATGTACATTGGGTTGTCATCTTTGACATCCGACTCACGGCGTTGGGCATCGGGGAAGCGGCTGGAGGATGCACCATAATCGTACATCATGCTTTGGATATCACCAGCTTCGGACAAGTCCATGGTGGAGGATAACATTTCAAGAATCGTCCGCCTCGACCGGGTGACTCTTTCGCTTCTCGTCTGGACTTTCATGCCTGCCCCTGCCTTGACAATGCACCCTGGCTGGAGCACTCTCTGCCCCTCCACTTCCACCACGCATAGTCTGCAAACAGCATTGGAGGTTGTCGCTTCGTGGTAGCAGATGGTCGGCACATCCTTGCCCATCTCACGCGCCACTTCAAGAATGGTCTTGCCAGCTTCGGTCGTTACTTCCTGTCCATCAATGGTTAGGGTAATTGTCTCAGTCATCTCTCAACCTTTAGCGTTTCTTCGCCGTCTTGCGCGCAGTGGATTTTTTCGTCGTGCTTTTCTTGGCCTTTGGCTTGGTCGTCTTCACGACCTTCTTTGTTGTTTTCTTTCCCGTAGTTTTCTTAACCGTTTTTGCTTTTACAGGTTTCTTTGCAGATACTTTTTCAGCAACCTTCTTTGAAGGTTTTGTCGTTTTCTTTCCTTTTCCTTCTTTATTCTCCATCGGTATGTCGTTGGATTCCATAAACAATTCAGGCCACAATTTCATGGCAGATAAGACTGCACTCGCCGCGGTCTGACCAAGCCCACAAATGCTGGCGTCGGTCATCGTCCAGCCAATATCCTGCAGGCGGATGAAATCGCCTGAATCCACCCTGCGGTCGGCCACACGATCCAAAATTTCCATCTGACGCCGCGTGCCTATCTGGCAGGGATAGCATTTGCCGCAGGACTCGTGCGCAAAGAAATGACCGATCCGCTGCAGGGCATCACGCATATCGCGGGTCTCGTCGTAGACAAGCACTACGCCAGAGCCAAGAGGAAGCCCGGCACCGCGTAGATCCTCGAATGTCAGTTTGATGTCAAGGTGGTCGCCCGTGGCAAAGGCTCCCGCCGCGCCGCCCAAGAGGACAGCCTGGAGTTTTTTCCCGTTTGCAACACCGCCAGCAAGGTCGATCAACTCCCTCATCGTCACGCCAAAGGAGACTTCGTACAAGCCCGGCCTGGCAACATCACCGGAAACACAGAACAGCTTTGGCCCAGGGGATTTTTCAGTACCGTATTTGCGGTATCCCTGTGCGCCTTCCGTAAGGATAAGCGGAAGGTTGCACAAGGTTTCCACATTATTGATCACCGTCGGCTCGCCAAACAAGCCATACGTCGTTGGGAAGGGCGGTTTCACTCGCGGGAAACCGCGCTTCCCTTCGATCGATTCAAACAGCGCGGTCTCCTCGCCACAAATGTAGGCACCAGCGCCGACTCGAATTTCAATGTCAAAATGCCCGCCCAAGTGACCTGCGTCCCGAGCCTCCTGCAATGCATTCTCAAGCACAGGCACAATATAGGGATATTCCCCGCGGATGTAGATGTATCCCTTTGTGGCTCCCACGGCGTAAGCGGTAATACACATTCCCTCAATGACCCGATGAGGGTCGTCGTTCAGTAATACGCGGTCCTTGAACGTGCCCGGTTCAGATTCATCTGCATTGCAGACGACATATTTTTGATTACCAATGGCCCGCTCTGCGCCTTCGCCTTTTATGCCGGTCGGGAAGGCTGCGCCACCGCGTCCGATCAGGCCGGAGGCTTTTACTTCTTCGATGACCTCGATGCAGTTCAGGGTTTTAGCTTTTTTCAAGCCAGCATATTCGCCATATGTCTTCAGGCTGGTCGTGCCATGCCCGCAGTTGGCGGTCAGAATTCTCAGCGGCCCATAGGTGATGGAGCGGGGAATTCCCAACTCATAATTTTTGAAGTTTGGAGAAATATTCGTTTCAGCTGCTTCATCCACCAGAGCGACGGGAGCCTGTTCACAAAGCCCAAGGCATGGACTCGCTTCGATGGTTAGAGACAGGTCACCGGTCGTCTGACCCGGTTCGATCCCATGATGGGCACACAGATGATTCAGCAATCCATCTGCATTTTTCAGAGCACAGGCCTGGTCCGTACAGACTCGAATGATCTTTTTCCCCACCGGTTTGTTGTAAAACATGGAATAGAACTCAATCACGCCATGCACGTCGGCAAGCGGAACTCGCAGGCGTTTTGCGATTTCGGATGCAACCGTTTCCGGAAGCCATCCGTAAATTTTCTGGGCCGCATGCAAGGCTGGCAGAAGCCCTGAACGGCCCAGGGGAATGTATCTTTCGATGGCTGGTTGTAATGGGACGAGGTCTATTTCCGACATGTACACTCCGATAGATTAGTATAATCCCAATGCCATTTTCATGACATGAGGCACTTCCGAAATCAGGGGAGATTATATATAATGTATAATCATGGCGTCAATAGCGGAAAAAGAACTCACCCACAAGCCTCTTAAAGAGGAAATTTACGATGCGCTCCATCGCCAGATCATTGCAGGCAAATATGCCACTGGCGAATGGCTCCGACAGGAGGAGATTGCCAGCCAGATGGGCGTCAGCATGACGCCTGTACGCGAGGCGCTTGACCTGCTGGTCGCGAAAGGCATTGCCGAGCGCGTTCCATATCGGGGCGTGCGTGTTCGCGAGATGTCTGCCAAAGAGGTGGTGGAGGCCTACGGCCTGCGCCTCATGCTGGAAGCCATCATTGCCCGTGAAGCCGCGCAGAATATTACGCCCGAGCAGATCACAAAACTCGAAGCGATCATGGCCGAGATGGACCGGCATGTTGAGTTGAGTGAAATGCCGCAGGAAAGACAGCTCAGCCGCGAATTTCACTCCTCCATCGCAGAGGCTTCGGGCAATGCCCTGCTGATCCAGTTATACACGATCGTATCGAACGCCTTCCCAGATTGGCTCCTGTATGAAGCGTTGTTTCGCATGCCCGAGCTTGTAGCCGGGAGCGTCAGCCAGACTCACGACGAACACACTGCCATTTTAGATGCGCTCCGAAAACAGGATGCAGACCGGGCGGTAAAGGTGTCGCTTGAACATGTGATGGAATCAGGCCGATGGCTTGAGACACATCTGAACATCCCCGGCAAGTTATTACGAGAACAAGAAAAACAAGTTACGCACTTGATAAAAAAATCAAAGTAAATAAGGAGAGGCATTATGTCGGAAGAATTGGAGACCTTGTTCAAGCAGATGGCGCAGAGCATCATCGATGGGGATTCGGATATCTCAGTGGAGCTCGCTCAAAAGTCTATCGAAATGAACATCCCCCCATTGGACGCCATTACGAAAGGATTCGTGGTGGGTGTGAACTACATCGGTGACCAATTTGGGTTGGGCGAAGCCTTTTTGCCGGAATTGGTGATGGCCGGTGAAGCCATGAAAGCTGCGGTTGCCACGCTCGAGCCTGAATTGCTCAAGCTTGGTGAGGCCCGCGAAACGATGGGGAAAGTTGTCCTCGCCACGGTCGAAGGCGACATCCATGAGATCGGCAAGACCCTCGTCGGCACAATGTTAAGCGCCTCAGGGTTCGAAGTGACCGACCTGGGTGTGGACCAGCCCGCAGACAAGATCATCGGCAAAGCCATTGAGATCGGTGCCAGCATCGTCGGCATGAGCGCATTGCTTACCACCACAATGGTTCGCCAGCGCGAAGTGATCGAGGAAATGGACAAGGAAGGTCTGCGCCCAAAGATCAAGGTCATGGTCGGCGGCGCTCCCATCACCCGCGAATGGGCAACCAAGATCAAAGCAGATGGTTACTCTGAAGATGCAGTCGGCGCAGTGAAACTTGCCAAGGACCTGGTTGGCAAGGGAGATGCGTAATTCACATTTCAACGTTCATCGGTTGAACGTTGAAATGTTTTAACCACCAGAGAGAGTGAGAGACATAGCCTCGGGAGGGCTCTATGTCTCATAAAACGATAAAGACCATCAGCGACCCCAAGTTGAAACTTGAGGTACTGACGAAGGAAGAAGTTCAAAAGATCCACGAAGCCACTCTGCACATCATCCAAACGACCGGCATACGGTTTCCATCGAAGCGCGCGCTGGAAATTTGGGAAGCTCATGGTGCAGACGTAAATTACGAAAAGAAGATCATCCGCGCGAAACCGCAGCTTATCGAAGATGCGTTGAAAACCTGCCCGCCGAAGTACGTGCTTGCAGCGCGAGACCCTCAGCAGGACCTGCCGCTGGATGGCAATCACGTCTGCCTCGGCACAGATGGATGCGGCGTCGAAGTCATCGACATCGAAACAAAGGAAAAGCGCACGTCAGTTTTGCAGGATGTGCGCGATATTGCAAGGGTGGCAGATGCCACCAATGAAGTTGCATTTCACTGGGTTCCAGTATCCGCTCAAGACACACCCACCGAGGCGCGCGGACTGCACGAGATCAAGGCCGTTTGGGAGAACTCCACCAAACATGTGCAGACCGAGTCCATCTACAACGTACATGAAGCGAAAGCTGCAGTAGAGATGGCGGAGATATTGGCGGGCGGCAAGGATAACTTGCGCGAACGTCCTGTCATATCCATGATGCAGTGTACTGCGCCTCCACTCGGCCACGACGGCGGCTCCCTCGATGCAGCCTTGATCGCCGCTGAAGCCGGAATTCCCACGGGCTTTATGACCATGTCCGCCTGCCTCACCACCGGCCCGGCAACCCTTGCAGGCACTCTCACCGTCGGCAACGCAGAAGTAATCGCTGCCACCGCCCTTTTACAACTGGCCTATCCTGGCGCACCCGTCTTCTACGCCGCCGCACAAACCTCCTCCGACCCGCGCACGGGTGCATACACCGGCGGCGGCCCGGAAGATTTCCTCTTCGGCGCAGCAACCAATGTGCTTTCGGATTTCTACAACATCCCGCTTTCGATGGGCTCGTTTGCCACTGGCGCAAAGGAACCGAATTGGCAGGCCGGGCTGGAAGGAAGCCTCTCCACCTTCATGGCAAGCGTGGTCATGTCTGACATGCTCTTGGGATGCGGATTTCTGCACGGCAGCCGCATCTGGTCCTACGCCGAGATGATGATGGACTGCGAAATATTCTCCATCATTCACAAAATGATGCAAGGCATCGTCGTGGACGAGGAAACACTCGCACTCGACGCGATTGCGGCCGTCGGCCCAGGCGGGCATTATCTCGCCCAGAAACACACCCGCAATCACATGCGCGAATTGTTCATGCCGCAGTTTTTGGATCGCCGCCCCTACACCCAATGGGAAGAAAAAGGTGACGACGCCCGCGATTGGGCATTGAACAAAGCCAGAAAGATTTTGAAAGAACACCAGCCCGATCCGCTGGATGAAAAGATTAGTAAAGAGTTTGAAAGAATTATCAAGTTAGTTGAAAAGAAGTAATGAGAAATGAGTGATGAGTAACAAGGAATGAGAAAACTCATTTCTTATCTCTCGTTATTCATTACCCGCTCTCCATGTTAAAAAACCAATATCTAATTTCCAATTACCAATTACCAATCTCCACTTAGAGGTGTCTCATGAGACCAAAGCTCACTCTGCTCAGCGATGAAATCATCGCCCGAATATTGGAAGAAGCCTACGAACTTCTGCGCTGTCCCGGTGTCAAGGTACAAAACCCTGAAGCGCGCGACCTGCTCGCTTCGGCGGGCGCGATCATGTATCCTGATAACAATGTCGTAGGCATTCCTGCTGCGCTCGTCCATAAGGCATTGGAAAGCGTACCGCGGGAATTTTATCTGTACGATTACGACGGCAATCCCGTTGTGCATTACGGCGGCGACTCGGTTCACTTCGACCCGGGTTCCTCCGGCATCGCCATGCTCAACCCGGAAACGCTCGAACACGACACCACCGAAACCGAGCATCTCCTGCGCCTCATCAAAGTGGCGGAACAAATTCCACAATATGACGCGCAATCCACGGCGGTGATTTGTCACGATGTCCCCAAAGATATTCAAGACTCCTATCGCCTATACCTCGCCCTGCTTTACTCGAAGAAACCCATCGTCACCGGTGCGTTCACGAATAAGACCGTGCAGGAAATGATCGACATGCTTTCACTCTTCGCGGGCAGCCCTGAAGCCGCGCGCGAAAAACCACGAGCAATCTTCGATGTGTGCCCCGCCCCACCACTCATTTGGAGCAACTTCGGTGCAGGCAATCTGATCGCGCTCGCCAAAGCTGGCATCCCGGCGGAGATCGTATCCGTTCCGCTCTCAGGCGCGGCAGCCCCGGTGACCATGCTCGGCACGGTCACACAGCACACGGCAGAGTGTTTCGCGGGTATCGTCATCCATCAACTTGCGAATCCCGGCTCCCCCATCGTCTGGGGCGGCGCGGCAGCGATCTTCGACATGCGCAAGGGTGCAACGCCCATGGGCGCCGTTGAAACCGCCATGCTGGACTGCTCCTATGCGCAGGTCGCCAAGACCCTCAACATGCCCACTCACACTTATCTTGGCGCAACCGATTCAAAACTTGTCGATGCGCAAGCCGGGCTTGAAAGCGGCATCTCCGCCATGGTCGGCGCGTTGAGTGGCATCAACATGATCTCCGGCTCCGGCATGTTGGACTTCCTCGCCTGCCACAGCGCCGAGAAACTGGTCATCGATGCCGAAGGGATCGCCATGGCAAAGCGCATGGTCAAGGGCGTGCAGCAACACACCGACACCCTCGCTACCGGCTTCTACGATGAAAAGATCAACTTCAAAGGCGGCGACTTCCTCAAGCAAAAGATCACCATGAAACTTTTCCGCGAGGAACAGCACCTTCCAAGCAGCATTATTGACCGCGACTCGACCCGCGTATGGAAGGAAGCAGGCTCGCTGGATGCCTTCGGCAGAGCCAAACTGCGCGTGAAGGAATTGCTCGCCTCTTATTCTCAACCTGAAATTGCCCCAGACAAAAAAGAGCGTATCAACGCCTTTATGCTTGAGCTCGCCAAAAAAGCCGGTATCGAAGAATTACCCGGGCTGGAAGAAACACAGATCGCATAGTTCACTCCTCCTGGGTTTGTGAAGTAACGAGAAATGAGAAACGAGGTTTCCTCGTCACTCATTTCTCATCACTTATTACTAATCTCTCAAAATCCCAGGAGGCTCACATGCAACCCAAATTATCCCTGCTAGACGAGGCATTGATCGCCCGCATCCTCGAAGAAGCCTATCAACTGCTGCTCGACCCCGGCATCAAAGTGCAAAACGCCGAAGCGCGGCAATTGCTTGCAGAAGCAGGCGCACAAGTGGACGAAGCGACCATGATCGTCCGCATCCCGGAGCAGATCGTCCATCGCGCGCTGGAAACCGTTCCCGGCGAGTTCCAACTCTACGACTACGAGGGCAATCCCAAGGTCCGGTATGGAGGCGATGCGATCCAGTTCGACCCCGGCTCCTCGGGAATCTCCATCCTGATTCCTGAAACATTGGAGCATAAGACTGCGGAAAGCGAAGACCTGATCCGCATCATCAAAGTGGCGGAAAGCCTGCCGCAATATGATGCGCAATCGACAGCCATCGTCTGCCATGATGTGCCCAAAGACCTGCACGACCTGTATCGTTTATATCTGGTTTTGCTCTATTCCAAGAAACCCATCGTCACGGGCGCGTTCACGAACAAGACTGTGCATCAGATGATGGACATGCTCGCCATCCTTGCGGGCGGGCATGAAAATTCACGTAGGAAACCGCGCGCCATTTTTGATGTCTGCCCGTCACCGCCGCTGATCTGGTCAAACTTCGGCGCGGGGCAGTTGATCGCATTGGCACGTGCAGGCATGCCCGCAGAGATCGTCTCAATGCCATTGGCCGGTGCTGCCGCCCCTGTGACCTTGCTCGGCGCAGTCACACAACACGCGGCGGAATGTCTTTCAGGCATCACCATTCATCAACTTGCGCAGGCCGGCTCGCCCATCGTCTGGGGCGGCGCACCCGCCATCTTCGATATGCGCAAAGGCGGCACGCCGTTCGGCGCCATCGAAACTGCGATGATCGATTCATCGTATGCACAAGTCGGCAAGTCGCTGGGTCTGCCCACACATGCTTATCTTGGCGCAACGGAAGCAAAAGTTCTCGATACGCAAGCCGGGTTGGAAAGCGGCATGGGCGCGCTCGTCGGCGCGTTGAGCGGCATCAACATGATCTCCGGCTCCGGCATGTTGGATTCACTCCTCTGCCAAAGCCCGGAGAAACTTGTCACCGACGCGGAAGGCATCGCGATGGCAAAGCGCATGGTGGACGGCATGAAGGTCCACACCGAGACGCTTGCCACAGGCTTTTATGAAGGCGTCAACTTCAAAGGCGGCGACTTCCTCAAACAAAAGATTACGATGAAACTTTTCCGCGAAGAACAACACATGCCCGGCAAAGTCATCGACCGCGACTCGATGCGCGGCTGGAGAGAATCCGGTTCGCTGGATACGTTCACCCGCGCAAGAAATCGTGTGAAAGAAATCCTCGCCTCCTACTCTCGACCTGAGCTTGCTCCAGACCATGAAGCTGTTCTTCGCGATTACGTTTTGAATCTCGCCAAACAAGCAGGCATGGAAAGATTGCCGGAGTTGAAGGAGTTTCAGCCCGTATAATGCTATTTGGAAAAGATGTGAACGATATCCAACCTCGCGTGATTGACATGGAGAAGAAAAATTGATCCATTGCTCCTTTAACAGGTATGAATAATGCCCAACCTTGAACAACTCCTCCGCGTCCCTTATGTTGACGCTGGTTTGAAATACGCCCTCTCGCCAGATGAGAAGCGCATCGTCTTTTCATGGAATAAATCTGGAACGTGGGAATTATGGGAGAGTAGAGGATCAGAGAATAGAGAATTGGAGATCGGTCTTGCGGGGGCGAAATCTTCTCCAAGATTCTCGCCAGATGGAACGAAGATCGCTTTTGCGTTGGACATCGACGGGAGCGAGTCGTATCACATCGCCATCCATGACTTTAGCGACAACAGCACCACCGACCTGACGCCGGATGTTTTATTCGCACATCAACCCAATATTGCCTGGTCTGCAGATGGGAAAACTCTCGCCGTGTTATCCGATGCAAAAGGGACCTTTGCCCTGTACCTGCTGCCCCTGGATGGCAGCCCCACCCGCATGATCAGAAATTTCTTCCACCCCAGTTGGGATGTGGCCTGGTCACCCGATGGAATGTGGCTTGCTGTGGAGTCTGAATCAACAGCGAGTGACCGTATGCTTCACATCGTACCCATGGGACGAAGGAAGGGTCCCAAAGTCAGTACGGTGCAACTGGAAATAGGCGGCAAGCCGCTGAATGCACAGCACCCCGTCTGGTCGCCAGATTCAAAATCGCTGGCGTTTTCATGTGAGAACAGCGAATGGTTCAACATTGGGATCTATGATATTGAAACAAGGAAAATCCGTTGGGTGACCGATTCCATCGGCGATGATACACAGCCTGCATGGTCGCGGAGCGGAGACACTATCGGCTGGGTACACAGCGAGGGAGCGCGAACCAGCTTCCAGTTTAAGCAGGGAGGCGATGCCATTCGGGAGGTCAAGGTCGGTGAGGGAGTCCATGCCCACCCGCAGATCATGGCCGATGGAGTCATCATCGTTTACGAAGATGTGAATCATCCGTCGGATTTGTGGAAAATAAACTTCGACAGCGGACAGGCGGTTCAATTGACCAGATCGCTGGATGAGGAGTTGAATTTTCCCAAGCCGGAAGAGGTTTGGTACCCTGGCATAGACGGCGTCCAGGTGCCCGCCTTGTTATATCGCGCAAATGGAAGTGAATGCGCGGTGCTTGATATTCACGGCGGGCCGAATTGGCATTTGCAGTTTTCATGGAATCCGATTGTCAGCTTAATGATGCTGCAGGGTTGGACGGTGCTTGCGCCAAATTATCGCGGCTCGACCGGGTATGGCAAAACTTGGCAGAATGCCAGTCGCTACGATATGGGCGGTGTAGATAATGACGATTGCGCAGCAGGCGCAAAATATTTATTGGGAAATGGGTTTGCCAAAAAAATCGCGGTAACGGGACGAAGCCATGGCGGTTATTTGACGATGACCTGTCTGACTTCATATCCTGATCTATTCGTGGGCGGCTCGGCAGGGGTTCCGTTCTTGAATTGGATCAAATCGCATTATGAATCGCGTGAAGACCTGCAACATTGGAACATCGAGAATATGGGCGACCCGGAAGAGAACAAAGAGTTGTGGATCGCGCGTTCTCCTTATTTCTTTTTGGATCGTGTGAATGCGCCCGTGCAAATGATCTGTGGGGAAAACGACCCGCGCTGCCCGGCCTCAGAGTCGATCGATGCGCGGGATAAGCTGGTGGAGTTGGGCAAGGAAGTGGAATTGCTTTTATACAAGGGCGAAGGCCATTCGTTCTTGAAGATCGAAAATGTGATCGATGCAGAAGTAAAACGCATGGAATTTCTAAAGAGAATTCTTGACGACGGACGATAGACCGCAAACAATGGATGCAAGGATGGACAATAGTCGATTGTTGGTGGTCTAATTTTAACGAGGAGAGCCCATGGAGCCATTGAAGTTTTTATCGGACGATGAAGTGAAAGCGATGCACGAAGCCACGCTGAAAATAATGAGCGAGGTTGGTATCATCTGGACGCACAAGCCGAGTTTGGATATTCTGCTTCAAGCAGGCTGCTCGATGAAGGATAATCGTGTTTTGATCCCGCCCGACCTGGTAATGGATTCGGTTGCCAAGGCAAACAAACGTCCAAAGATCCGCGGGCGCAATGGCACCGTGAACGAATTGGGCGGCGGGAATTTATTCTTCCACAACCTCGGCGGTGCGCGCGATGTCTTCGATGCGCGCACGGGTACGCATCACGCCGCCACACACGAAGACTGCATCAACGCCACACGCGTACTGGACGCGCTGCCAAACTGCAACAACGTCACGCCGTTCTTTACACCGCCGGATGTGGCAAATGAAATGATGGCGCTGTATATGTTCCGACACACGCTGTCGCATACCACCAAGCCCGTGCAGGGGCCTGGCATTCAATTTGGGCATGAGGTCAAATATGCCGTGGAAATGGCAGCGGTGCTCGGCATCCAACCTCATGAGATCACTTTGTCTCTTTCGCCGGTCAGCCCGCTGACCATGCACGATGTCGCCGCGCAGGCCATCATGGATATGGCAAATGCAGGCGTCATTCATGCCAACCTGCCCGCGCCGACCGGCGGCGCCACATCCCCGATGACCATTACCGGGAGTCTCGTCCAGCAAAGTGCTGAAACGCTCGCGCCGCTCGTCCTCGCTCAGATCATGAATCCCGGCAGTGGCGTTGTCTACTGCGGGCGTTTGGGATTGCTCGAACCGCGCACGGGTCTCATTTGGGGCGGCGTGGAGCTTGGCATGTCGTCTGCGGCGACGGTGCAGCTTGGGCATTATTACGGATTTGCCGTCAATGTGTATGGATTTTCGACGAACGCGCACACGCTTGATGCTCAAAATGCTTTTGAACGCGGACTCAACGCCTCCCTCCCCGCTCTGGCCGGGGCCGATGAACTCTCGGGCATTGGTGAAATGGAGGCCGGTGTGATGGGCTCCTTCGCGCAAATGGTATTGGATAATGAACTGGCAAAAAGCGTGCATCGCCAGCGTCAGGGCATGTCGGCAGATGCGGAACATCTGGCTGTGGAGATCATCGGCAATGTGATGGATTCGAATCGCAATTATCTCGCGAGTAAACACACGCTCAAACATTTACGCGCGGGTGAAATGGCATTGACCAAACTTGCCGAACGAAACTCCTGGGATACCTGGGAGGAGAAAATGGGACGCAAACAAATGGCAGACCATGCCACCGACGAGGCCGAACGCATTCTGCGCGAGCATGTCGTCCCGCCGTTGGAACCGGCACAGGAAGCCGAGCTGGATAAAATCCTTGCGGCGGCAGAACGGGAAA
The DNA here is from genome assembly GCA_016789225.1 of Anaerolineales bacterium. Classification (GTDB taxonomy): domain Bacteria; phylum Chloroflexota; class Anaerolineae; order Anaerolineales; family Villigracilaceae; genus Villigracilis. The sequence goes on along the minus strand of JAEURI010000002.1, from coordinate 71,974 downwards.
CCGTGAAGAAGAAATAAATCATTTACTGGTAACCAGTAATGAAGTAAAAGAAACAAGTAATAAAGGAGAACCTATGATTAAACAGGCAAATGCAATTTCGGAAGAATTGATCGAATGGCGGCGAGATTTTCACATGCACCCGGAGACGGGCTTTGATGTCCATCGCACGGCAGGGATTGTGGCTGATGAGCTGGAAAAGATGGGGTATAAAGTCAAGCGCGGGGTGGGCAAAACAGGCGTCGTGGCGGAAATAGGCGAAGGCGGCAAGCTGGTCGCTATCCGCGCGGATATGGATGCGCTGCCCATCTTCGAGTTGAATGAAACGGATTACGTCTCACAAAACGAAGGCAAAATGCACGCCTGCGGACATGATTCACATACGGCCATGGCATTGGGTGCGGCGCAACTGCTTGCAAAGGAAAAGTTCAACGGGCGCGTGCGCTTTCTCTTCCAACCCTGCGAAGAAACCGCAGACGATGAAGGTAAGAGCGGCGCACAACGCATGTATGACGAAGGTGCCGTGGAAGGCGTGGATTACGTTATTGCCCAGCACGTCGACCCGACCAGCCCGGTGGGAACCATTTCCATCAACGAAGGCCCAAGTGGCGGCGGCGTGACCTCCTGGCAGGCCGTCATTTTTGGTAAGGGCGGGCACGGCGCATATCCGCATGTTTCGAATGACCCGTTCGTATTGCTGGCGCATGTCATCATGGGCATCAACACGATTGTCTCGCGCAGACTCAATCCCTTTGAACCAGCGGTCATCAGCATCGGTGCGGTCAACGGCGGCTTCACCGAGAACGTCATTCCGGATAAAGTGGAACTGAAAGGCACGATCCGTTTCACATCGCTGGAGGTGGAGAAACAAATCCGCGACGAGCTGACCCGCGTGTTTGAGATCGTCAAAACCCTGGGCGGCGATTATCAAGTGAATTTCCTCTTTGGCGGAATGCCGATCATAAACGACAAACTGGTCTCCGATACGATTGCGCAGGTCGGCAAGGACCTGCTCGGTGAAGGGAGCGTCCACCCATTGCACAAATCCCTGGGTGCGGAAGACTTCCCCGAATTCCTGAAAGATGCGCCGGGAGCAATGTACATGCTCGGCGTGAAGATCGAAGGACGCCCATTGTACGAATTGCACCACCCCAAGTTCGACCTGGATGAACGTGCCCTGCCGGTGGGAACGGCGGTATTGGCAGAGACGGCGTTGAGGTTTTTGAAGTCGTAGTAACGTACCGCAAGATTTATCTGCAAGGTGCAAAATGAATTTTGCGGTACTGAAAATTTCGGAGGGCACATGCATACCATTCTTAAGTCAGAAAAAAAGGAAGTCACGGTCGGCATTGATAAACCTTTCGTCATCATCGGCGAAAAATTGAACCCGACCGGCATCAAGAAACTCGGGCAGGCGTTGGTGGAACGCAACATGGATTATGTCAAATACCTCGCCAAACGCCAGGTGGATTGGGGCGCCGATGTGCTGGATGTGAACGTCGGCCACCCGCAAATTGAAGAAGCGGAAGTCATGCCGTTGGTGGTGGAAGCGGTGCAATCGGTGGTGGATGTGCCGCTATGCATTGACTCGAATGAGCCGAAGATTCTCGAAGCCGGTTTGAACGCCATCAAGGGCGGCAAGCCATTGGTCAACTCCGTCAACGGGGAGGAAAAGCAGCTTTCGACGGTACTGCCCATCGTCAAGGCAAGAGGCGCGGCAGTCATCGGGTTGACCATTGCCGATGAAGGCATTCCGCCCACGCCAGAAGGGCGCCTCGCCGCGGCGGCAAAGATCATCGAACGAGCCGCAAAGATAGGCATTCCCATCGAGGACATTATCCTCGACCCGCTGGTGATGACAGTCGGTCACAACAGTCAGGCGGCAACGGTCACACTCAAATCCATCGAACTAATTCGCAACGAATTTGGCGTAAATATCAGCCTAGGCGCAAGCAATGTTTCCTTCGGTCTGCCGGACCGGCACTCGGTCAATGCGGCGATGCTTTCTCTCGCGATGCAGGCCGGGGCGACCTGCTCCATCACCGATCCGATTCGACTCGGCAGCGCCATCCGTGCTACAGACTTGCTGCTCGGCAAGGATGCGAACTCAATGCGATATCTAAAATACTTCCGCGCGACGGAGAAATTACGCGAGGCAGAAGCGGCTGCCGCCGCAAAATAAGATCACGACTCCGGGTTCAATGCCCGGAGTTTCCTTATTACCCGCTTTATGCTTATGTCATGCTGAGCGAAGTGACACATGCGCCGCGCGCCAGTGCGGTGAGCATCTCTACGATTGTCCTAGAGACCCTTCGCTAACGCTCACATCGTCCCGATGTCCTTCGGGAGGGTAACACAAAAGGAACAAGCATGGACGTCATCTCATTCGAATTCAAATTAATGACCTTCAACATCGAATATGGCGGGACGAATGTCGATTTCAGCAAGGTGGTGGAGGTTATTCAAAAAACGGATCCACATACCGTTGCCATTGAGGAGGCCTTCGGGCACATTCCACGCCTTGCAGATGAATTGGGCTGGAAGTATTACGATACGCGTTTGCAGATCGTCTCGCAATTGCCCCTGCTCGACCCGCCCGATGGCGAAGGCATTTACACCTTTGTTCAAATCGCACCGGGAAAGATCGTCGCAGTCAGCAATGTGCATTTGCCTAACGACCCGGAGGGTTCTTTTGCTGTGCTGAAAGGCGCGACGGCGGAGCAGATCGTCGAACTGGAGAAGAAGGCGCGACTGCCCTATATCCAGCCGCATTTGGATGTATTGCCGCGCCTCGCTTCCAACGGGATGCCTGTTTTTCTTGCAGGAGATTTCAACGCCCCGTCGCATCTCGATTGGACAGAAGATATGGTCGGTGTGCGCAAGCAGATCAAATATGCAATGGAGTGGACTGTCTCCAAGGCTGTGATGGATGCAGGCTTCCGCGACTCATTTCGGGAGGCTCACCCAGATCCCAAGACCGAGCCGGGACTGACATGGTGGGCAAATCGTCCGCAAGTGAACGGCTGGAATCCCAACCCGGATGACCCGCAAGACCGCATTGACTTTATCTATGCGGCGGGGTCGAGTGTAACGTTGGAAAGTATTGTGATCGGAGAAGAAACGGTATCCCCATTTCCGTCCGATCATCGCGCGGTGATGTCCACGTTTGCGGTGACGCCAGCGGACATGCCTGCCATGGTCACTACGGACAAACGGCTGGTGGAGGCCGGGGAGTTGATCCATGTTTGGGTAAATGGATCAGGCCAGGGCGGGGAACGATGCGAGTTAATTCGAAGGGGAGAATTAACGCCCACATTGAGTCAGTCGGTTCGTGGGAGAATTTCCGAACTGTCGTTTTCCACAAAGGGAATACCATCAGGCGCATATGAGCTTGTGTTATTGGATGAAAGATCGAGCGTGCTCTCGCATTATCGGCTTTGGGTGAAGGAGGCGGGAGAGGGCGTAAAGTTGAGCCTGGACAGGCAGGCCTACGCCAAAGGCGAACCCATCATTGTTAATTTGGAGAATGCGCCCGGCAATCGTTGGGACTGGCTGGGGATTTATCAATTCGGGCAGGACCCGTTCGCGGAGAAGCCCCTACGTTACCTGCACACGAATGCGGCTATTCAGGGCAGGTTCATTTTTGAATCAGATGGGTTGGAAGCGGGAAAGTATGGGATGCTTTTTTGCATCGACGATAATTATGTTTGCCTTGCAAGAGAGCATTTTGAACTATTCAATAAAACTAAGCTATCTTCTAACGTGTCACCCTGAGCGACAGCGAAGGGTCCCTAGGATAATCGTAGAGATGCTTCGCTTCGCTCAGCATGACACAAGGTAGTCCATTAAGATTCATCCTCTCTTTTAATCCACCATTGCAGAACAAACAATATCAAAAATATACCTATAAAGATCGATGAGACAAGCCCATCATACGAAAACAAATCTCCCCTGGAAGCAATAAAAAGAAGGACAAGAAAAACTGCTCCAACACGAAATAAACTTAACTCATAGATAAACAAAATAATGTGCTTAAGCCAAAGGGGTAAACGTTGAATCTTTGGCTTTTGGAGTATGGAAGAATCTTTACTTGATCCAGTCCTCATTCAGTTTTCCCCGTTTCTACTGCATGACACGCCACGAAATGACTCGGCACAGCTTCACGCCATTCGGGCACTTCTTTTTTGCACACATCCATCGCAATGGGGCAGCGGGTATGGAAGCGGCAGCCGCCCGGCGGGTTGAGCGGGCTGGGCACATCGCCGGTGAGGATGGTGCGTTTGCGGGCGCGGTCCTTGCGCGGGTCCGGGATGGGGACGGCGGAGAGCAGCGCCTTGGTGTAGGGATGCAAGGGGTTTTCGTAGAGTTCATCGCGGTCGGCGAGTTCCACCATCACACCCAGATACAGCACCAGCACACGGTCACAGATATGGCGCACCATGCTCAGGTCATGGGCGATGAAGAGATAGGTCAGGCCGAGACGGTCCTGCAACTCTTCCAGCAGGTCCACCACCTGCGCTTGAATGGAAACATCCAGCGCAGAGATAGGCTCGTCGCAGACGATGAAGAGCGGGTCCGAAGCCAGGGCGCGCGCAATGCCAATACGCTGACGTTGACCGCCGGAAAATTCATGCGGGAAACGATTCAGCAAACGCGGGTTGAGGCCGACCAGGTTCATCAATTCCCTGGCGCGTTCCGTTCTTTCTTTTTCGGTCGCAAATAATTTGTGTACGCGCATCGGCTCGCTGATGATGGCGCTCACCGTCCAGCGCGGGTTGAGAGAAGCATACGGGTCTTGAAAAATGATCTGCGCCTTGCGGCGCACACGCAATTGGTCTCTCCCTTTCAGGTGCAGGATGTCGTCGCCGTCGATGGTAACGCTTCCACTCGTGGCGGGGTACAAGCCCAGCATGGTGCGGCCCACGGTCGTCTTGCCACAGCCGCTTTCGCCGACCATGCCAAGCGTCTCGCCCTTTGCAATGGAAAAGGAAACACCATCCACGGCTCGCACCAGGCCGACGTTGCGTTGAATGATCAGTCCACTTGAAACCGGGAAATGTTTTTTCATGTCCTGCACTTCGACCAGGGGTTTATCGCTCATCGCGGCGCTCCTGTTTTGACATCCACCCAGCAGGCGGCGAAATGGTCCGAACCGATCTCTGCAAGCATGGGATTCTCCTGCCTGCATTTTTCCATAACGAATTCACAGCGCGGCGCAAAGGGACAGCCTTTCGGCTCCACCAAAAGATTCGGCGGCGAACCTGGTATCGATTTGAGACGCTGGTCGCGGCGGCGGTCGACGCGTGGCAGGGCAGCAATCAAAGACAGGGTGTAGGGATGGCTCGGAGAGTCGTACAAGTCCTCCACGCTGGCCTGTTCCACGATAAAGCCCGCATACATCACAATCACGCGGTCGGCCATGCCCGCCACCACACCCAAATCATGCGTGATCCAAATCACTGCCATGCGCAACGACTCACGCAGGCGCGTCACCAGTTCCACGATCTGCGCCTGAATGGTCACGTCCAATGCGGTGGTGGGTTCGTCTGCGATCAACAAACTTGGCGCACAGGATAACGCCATGGCGATCATCACCCGCTGGCGCATGCCGCCGGAAAATTGATGGGGATAATCCTGCACGCGCCGCGCCGCATCGGGGATGCCCACTTGTTCGAGCAATTCGACAGCGCGTTTTTCAGCCTGTTCGGCAGTGAAGTTCAAATGTTCGCGCAAGGATTCGGTCAACTGCCTGCGTACGGTCAACACCGGGTTGAGCGAGGTCATCGGGTCCTGAAAGATCATTGCGATCTCTTTGCCGCGCACATCTTCCATTTCCTGCTCGGATTTTTTCAACAAGTCATTGCCGCGATAGAGGACTTCCCCGGAGTAGATATCGCCGGGCGGAGTGGGGATCAACTTCAACATCGACATCATGCTGACGGATTTTCCGCATCCGCTCTCGCCGACAACTGCCACTGTTTCCCCTTCCTTTACCTCGAACGAGACTCCATTCACCGCATGGATGACGCCCTCTGGTGTGTGAAAACGTGTTTTTAGATCAGACACTTTCAAAAGTGTTTTGGTCACAAGCGGCTCCTATACCGTCCGGCTGCGCGGGTCGAGCGCATCGCGCAGACCATCGCCGAGGAAATTGATACTTAGTACCGTCAACAGAATCAACATGCCGGGGAAGAACCATAACCACGGAGCCGAGTCGAGATAATTGGCAGAACTATCCAGCATATTGCCCCAGGTGGCAGTTGGCGCCTGAACGCCCAAGCCTAGAAAACTGATATATGCCTCCGAAAGGATGGCATTCGCCACACTCAGAGTCGAAGAAACGATAATGGGCGCAAAGGTATTCGGAAGAATGTGCAAAAAGATGATTTGTGCGTTCGAGGTGCCGGTTGCGCGGGCCGCCAGCACAAATTCATTTTCCTTAAGCGATAAAAATTCCGCGCGGACGATTCGGGCCAAATACATCCAGCTCGTCGCGCCGATGATGACCACGATGACGATCACGCTTCCGCTGAAGACACGCCCGCCGATATCGATCTCAGGCACCTGCCCGCCGAAGAACTTCGCCATCACGAGCAACAGAAAAATGGTGGGAATGTTCAATAACGCTTCGGTGATGCGCATGAGCAGTGAATCGACCCAGCCGCCATAATATCCGGCCAATGCGCCGACCAAAATTCCAAGCAGGGTTTCGATGATGACAGCCACGATGCCGATGAAGAGCGAGATTTGCCCGCCGTAAATGGTTCGAGCGAGAATGTCCCGACCAATGGTATCCGTGCCAAAGGGGTGTTCTGCAGAGGGAGGCAGAAGGCGCAAAGAGGTATCGGTATAGTTTGCGTATTGCTCCGAGTAGATCAGCGCTCCGCCAAATGCGAACAGGAATAAAAATATAATGATAACCACGCCTACCAGGGCCATTTTATGGCGCCGGAATCTCAACCAGCCAAGTTGAGAGAGAGTCAGTGGCGGAGTGGCAAGGTCTTCCGCAAGCTGGGGAATGGAGGGGGTATGAGTCGTCATATCGCCTCAGTTATAACGAATGCGCGGATCGAGCCACGCATACACAATATCGGTGATGATCTGGAAGATGACCACTGCTGCCGCCACAAGCATCAGGATGCCCATCACAACAGGAAGGTCCGAGCGGGAGACATGGTCGAAGAAAAGCCGGCCCATTCCCGGCCAGGCAAAGATGCGTTCCGTCACCACAGCACCTCCCAACAGGAAGGGCAGATCTAACCCAATGACGGTCACAATCGGCATGGCGGCATTCTTCAAGGCATGAATGTATACGACCTGACGGCGTGGCAATCCCTTGGCCCTGGCTGTGCGCACATAATCCTGACTCATCACCTCCAGCATGGTGCCGCGGATGTAACGACTGTAGGCCGCAAAATATGGAACCGAAAGCGTGAAGACCGGCAGCACCATATGCGAGAGAACCTGAGCAGGTGTCTTGCCCACCTCCGGGTCGAACATGCCCACGGTGGGCAGATACGGCAGTCCCCAGCGTTTGAAGAGAATCGCAAACACGTACATGGATGCCAGCGAGACGAAGAAGATTGGCATGGAGTAGGCGATGAAGAGCAGCGCCGTCATAATATTATCCATGGTCGAATACTGGCGCAGGGCCGAATAAATGCCCAGCAATAATGCAAAAAAGATGGTGACCACTTCCGCAGCGACCATCAGAAGCAATGTATTTGGAATGCGCTCGCCCACAAGTTCGGTGACCGGTTTTTTGGTGACCAGGGATTTACCGAAATCTCCGCGCAGGATGCCCTTACGCGTGCCTGGCTTGTCCGCGATCCCATCGCCATCAACGTCCACCTTCGTCCAGTCGTTGCCAACAAGCCAGTATAGATACTGAACAGCAATGGGTTTGTCCAACCCCAATTGTCGTTTTAGGCGTTCGCGATCTTCGGGGCGGGTGATGGTACGGCCGCCCATCGTGGCAATCGGGTCACCCACATTCATCATCAACAGGAAAAGTACCAGGCTGATGATGAACAGCAGGGGAATTCCCTGCAACAAGCGTTTTAGTATGTAACGAAACATGGAAGGCTCCCGGTGAATCCGTAGATAGCAGTTGTGGCAGGCGGGCTTGTTTGCCGCCTGCCACAACGTCATACAAAAACACTTATTCGGTGATATCCCATTCGGTGATGTTGAAGAACGGCGTAACACCGGAGAACTTCACACCGGTCAGGCGCGGGCTGACGGCCCACACGTCCGGGTCCTGCCAGATGCCCGCCCAGTAGACCTTATCGTGGAAGATCTGATTGATCTGGGAGATGGTCTTCTGGCGCTCCGCCGGGTCCATCTGCGTGGACTGCAACTGAATCAGTGCATCCAGTTCCTCATCGCAAAGGAAGAAGCTGTTCGAGCCGCTGGGGTAATCGGCATTGGGGATTTCGCTGCACAACCAATAGTACAGGTCGGGGTCGGGGAAGCCGTAAGGAGAATCGGACCATTCCTGTAGGTCCAGTTCGCCGGTGTAGGTCGGGCCGTTATCGGCAAAGGTGCCCCAGAAGATATCCGAGTCAAAGTTCAGGATCTCGAGTTTGATGCCCACTTCGGCAAGCTGTTGTTGGGCTACCGCCTGAAATTCCTGACGGACATCACGGGTGGTCGTCCCATGCTGGATGACGAATTCAACGCCGTCCTTATCACGGGTGCCGTCACCGTTGGAGTCCACCCAGCCTGCGGCATCGAGCAGAGCCTTCGCACCGTCGGGGTCGTATGGATAGGGTTCCACTGCCGGGTCGTTGTAGAAGGGAAGCGAATCCCAGAAACTGCCGGGGGTCTTGACCAGGCCCAGGTTGACATCCTCATTGAAAGAGGCAAAATCAATCGCCATCACAATCGCCTTGCGGACGTTCACGTCCAGCATGGCCGGGTGTGAGTGCTCCTCACTGACCTGGAAGAACAAGCCTTCATTGAAGCCGGAAGGCTGGGTCATGATGTTGATGCCCGCTTCCTTCAACTTCGGAACTTCGCTGTACGGAATGAATGCGCCGAGCAGGGCATCGCCAGCCACAATGGCGGCGGTCTGTGAAGCATCATCCGGCACAAAGCGGATGAAGATCTCGTCGATCTTGGCAGGTTCGTTGTAGAAGTTATCATTGCGGACGAAGCGCGCATAACTGCCAGATTCCCATTCGGCAAAATTATACGGGCCGCATCCCACAGTGGGATTGTTATTCCATTCGGCGCTATCGAGTGTCCCATCCGCATCGTACACCGGTTGAAGGATGTGAGCCGGGATGAGCCCCTGCCACAAGGATTGCCAGGGCGCAAATGGACTTTCGAATTTCATCACTACGGTCTGTGGGTCCGGCGTTTCGATATCGATCACATTATCGTAAGGATAGGTCGAGCTGACTACATTGCTGGGGTCGATCGTCATGGCCCAGGTAAACCTGAAATCTTCGGACGTGATCGGCTCACCATCGGACCATTTGATGTCATCGCGCAAGTGCAGGGTGATGGCCAGGCCATCCTCGCTAATCCCGCCATTTTCAAAACTGGGGATCTCGGTCACGAGGTAGGGGTAGGCTTCGTTATTCTCATCATATTGCCAGGCCCAGCAATTCCAAAATTGACGGGTAATGCTGGTGAACCAGCCCGTTGAATACAACGGATTAAGAGTGGTGAATTCCTGCACCCAGATGAAGGTGGCGACTTTCTTCTCTGCTGCGGGCGCATCCGTGCTGCCAGATGAGGTTGATTCTGTCCCCTCGGCTGCGGGTGCCTCCGCTTCTGTTGGGCTTCCACCACCGCAGGCCGCCAATAACATGGTTGCCATCACCAGCAGCGACAAAATCAGGCTTATGTTACGTTTCATGATTCTCTCCTCAAGAGATTGAAATAAGATGGATCGTGTCTTCTCTTCAACATATCGTACGATTCTTTTTTATCTCAAGGAACCTCCTTGTCAACCGTTTTTTAAAGCTCACAAGCAGCCATATTCAAATATACGAACCATCCAGCCTTCCCTATTAACCGCCCTGACGTTTTTATTATATCCCTTCAACTGTAAATCTTTCAACGTTCCCCCAAAATAAAAGTCCCGGAGCGGCCAAAACGGTCACCAGGGCGGGGAGTAAGGGTTCAGCTTGACTGGTGCTCTTAACACTAAAGGAGTACCTATGAAAAAGTATCTGCTCATCCTGATGGCTTTATTGGTGTTCGTTTCAGGATGCTCCCCAGCCGCTCCAGTAGCCATCCCCACCCAAACCGTTCCGCCAAAGGCCTTCACGCCTACAGCCAGTTCCACCCCCGAACCAACCTCAACCTCTACCATCACTCCCACAGCTACACCTGTCCCGCACCCGATGAGCATCGTTGCTCTACGAAATACTGAATATCCCGGCAGTGAGATCACGATCGAAAGAGAATTGGACAAAGGCATCAATTACCGGCGCTATTATGCCTATTATCTATCCGAGGGGTTGAAAATCTATGCCCTCCTTACCATTCCGAATGGTGAGCCGCCTGAGGGTGGGTTTCCCGCCATTGTATTCAACCACGGCTATATTCCCCCAGACGTATATCGCACCACGGAACGATATGTCCATTATGTGGATGAGATCGCCAAGGCCGGTTATGTCGTCTTCCGCATCGATTATCGCGGGCATGACCAATCCGAAGGCGATGCCTCGGGTGCTTATGGCAGCCCCGGTTATCAGGCCGATGTATTGAATGCCGTTTCATCGATCAAAACCCTGCCGGAAGTTAACCCCGAAAAAATCGGCATGTGGGGACATTCCATGGGCGGCTATCTGACTTTGCGCGCCATGGTCGTCTCCAATGACATCAAAGCCGGTGTGATCTGGGCGGGCGTGGTCGCCTCCTACCCAGACCTGTTATATAACTGGCGGCGAACGGGCGCATTCACGCCGTCACCAAGTTCAACCGGCAGAGGCTGGCGCGGAAGTTGGATCGAGCAATACGGCACACCAGAGGAGAATCCTGTCTTTTGGGATTCGGTCTCCGCTACATCCTATCTCAGCGATCTTTCCGGACCTTTACAACTGCATCACGGGACCAATGACGAGGATGTGCCTGTTGCCTTTTCCATCCGGCTCGCCGAACTGGCGCGGCAAGCCGGGAAGATCGCCGACCTCTATACGTATGAAGGCGATAATCACAACATTGCAACCAATTTCTATCCCGCCATGAGAACCACCATCGAGTTCTTCGATATTTATCTTAAATAAACTTAACTCAGCTGTCACGCACCTAATCGTGTCACCCTCCCGAAGGACATCGGGACGATGTGAGCGATAGCGAAGGGTCTCTGGGACAATCGTAGAGGTTCTTCGCTCCGCTCAGAACGACACTACGTAAATTGACTTAACTCAATTGGCTATGCAGTGCAGCGATATGATCCGGGGTCGTGCCGCAGCAGCCGCCGACGATCTTTGCATCCCAATGCGCCGCATGAGCACAATAAGCCGCCGGGTTTTCAGCATCGGTATTGACCCATCCCACTTTCTCATCGGCGTAGCCAATGTTGCCATAGGCAATGAGCGGGAAATCCGCTCCACAGGCGGCGCGTAATTCTTCGAGCGGGTTGCGCAGTGTGGGCGTCGGCCCACAATTAACGCCGATGGCGGAAACCCCCAAAGGCAACACTTCATGCGCGGCCTCAGTCAGCGTTTCGCCAGAGAGCAGCTTCCCATCCGCGCCGCAGACGAAACTCACAACCACAGGCGTGCCGGTGATGACGGCCAGCTTCGCCATGATGACGGCCTCGCGGATCGTGTTGATGGTCTCAATCAGAATCAAATCCACGCCGCATTCGACGAGATGATGAATCCGCTCGGAATGTTCGGCGCGAAGTGAGTCGTCGGGTGGCACCAGGTCGGGGCGATAACAATCCTCCAGCGTGGAAATGGAACCGGCGACAAAACGCCTCCGATCTGCAGGGACAGTTGTCAGTGCGGCCCGAGCCGTGTCCACCGCCCGGCGGGTCAGCTCAAGCGCGCGTTGGGCGTTTCCGCTTGGGGCCAGGGCGCGATGATGCGTCCGAAAAGTATTGGTGGTGATGATGTCTGCCCCGGCGCGAAGATAATCCTCATGGATCTGCTGGAGAATGTTCGTATCGCCTGCGTTCATCAAAGCATTCGCTGACCAAAGCGGCAAACCCGTATCCACGCCGCGACGATTGAGTTCAGTGCCGGTGGCGCCATCAAGGATGAGTCTGTGGGGTTGGGAAAGAGTGGTTAGAAAAGTCATAAGTCAGTATCCAGTGATCGGTTTATTTTGAGGCGTCGAACCTTTCCATCCAACGAGATGGATCTGCAAGTTCAGTAAAGCCAAATTGGTGATACAGTCCGTGCGCATCTCGGGTGAGCAGGCACCAGCGTTTCAGGCCTTGCAGATCGGGGTGAGCCATTACACATTCCATCATCCATTTGCCGAGGGAATGCCCGCGATACTCTTCATGAATGAAAACATCACACAGATAGGCAAAGATGGCGCGGTCGGTTACGACGCGGGCAAAGCCGATTTGCCTCTTGCCGTCGTACACGCCAAAATTCAACGAGTATTGAATGGACTTTTCGATCACATCGCGCGGACGCGTCTCCGCCCAGTAGGCGCGGGAGAGAAAATCGCAAATGGCATCCATGTCCAGGCGTGCAGGATCGTCTGAAATAAAAAAGGGGTCTCGTTTATATTCCATGCAAATATTTTATCAGTCAGAAATCAAATAAGGTAAACTTGGTATCACCTTCTTTCATCATCTATCACTTTCTACGGAGACCTCCCATGCGCCTCACCAACATGATCACCGCTGTTGACCTGCATGCCTGCGGTGAACCGGGACGAGTCATCACCGGCGGCGTACTTGATGTGCCCGGCAAAACCATGTTCGAGAAAATGAAATACATCGAGAAGAATCTCGACGACCTGCGTCTGCGCATGTTACGTGAGCCGCGCGGCTACCCGGCTCTGTGCGCCAACATTATCATGCCGCCCACTCAACGGGAAGCTGCTGCAGGTTTCATCATCATGGAGCAGACTGAGTATCCGCCCATGTCTGGCACGAATACTATTTGCGTGGCGACAACACTACTTGAAACCGGCATGATTCCCATGACCGAACCCATCACCGAATTCATTCTTGAGGCGCCCGCCGGGCTGGTGGGAATCCGCGCGGAATGCAAGGACGGCAAGGTCACCCAAGTCACGTTCAAAAATGTCCCTGCGTTTGCTGTACATCTTGATGTGAAGGTTGAAGTCCCAACCCTTGGCACGGCCCACGTGGATGTGGCTTGGGGCGGCATGTTCTATGCCATTGCCGATGCCTCACAATTCGGCCTGCGCCTCACACCTGACGAAGGCAAGGACATCACGCGCATCACTGAGATGGTCAAAACCGCAACAGCAGAACAATATCCGGTCGCGCATCCCGACAATCCTGAAATTACCGGTCCCACTATCGGTCAGCTCTCCGCGCCGCCAGTGAACCCGCAAGCACATCGCAAAAATGTCGTCACCGTTTCAACGGGCAAAATTGACTGGAACAAACCCTCCACATGGACAGGCGTCATCGACCGCTCGCCCTGCGGCACAGGCACATGCGCCAAAATGTCTACCTTGTATGCCCGCGGTCAACTTGGAGTGAATCAGGACTTCATCCACGAAGGGATTCTCGGCACGTTGTTCACCGGTCGGCTCGTCGAAGAGACGCAGGTCGGTCCGTACAAAGCCGTTGTCCCCACCATTGGCGGCACGGCATGGATCACATGCATCAATCAATTCGTAGTTGAACCCAGCGACCCATTTCCGAATGGTTTCACAGTTGGAGATATTTGGTAAACGGACGATTGACCATGGAAAATCGTCTATCACTAGCAGGAGGAACGATGGAACAATCGAAGATAGATTTAAAAATAAAAAAATGGGGCGGACTGGCATCCTTTTTATTGGCAGTCTCATTTTTCGTTCCAGGATCGATCTACCTTGTTGGCAATTTGCAAACCGCCATCGGTCCGATCGCCTATAACCTGGCTGATTTCCTATACGGACCCGTTTGGTCTGCATGCCTCATCACGGTGATTTTTGTGCTTCGAGAACAACTCAGCGAGTATGCGCCGCGGCGCATGTCATTGGCTTTGTTAGCTGCCTTCCTCGCCGCCGGAGCAATGGTGGCGGTTGCCCTTATCCGCTCTTCCAATCGTCAGTACCATATCATGCACCCTGAACTCAACCTGGAAAACTCGATAACCGTTCTCGTTGTGTGGGCCACACTTGTAACAGGTGTAACTTCTGTGGGCTGGCACTTTCTGGGATGGGTACAAATACTGATTGGCTCTGCAGGTTGGACGTCTCGTCAACTGCCACGCCCTCTCAATCTCTTGTATTTTGCAGGAGGCGTGGTTTCACTTTTCGTCTATCTTTTTCCAGGAAATGAAGGCCTGGCCATGTTGCTGGGAATGATCATAAGTATTTGGCAAGGCATTCTGCTTTGGAACGCAAAGTAAATCAATTCGCAGGCGGAGAATCATAATGCTCATCCTCGCTCGTAAAGACGTTCAAGAATTACTCGATCCCCACGAGCTCATCCCCGCACTTGAAGAAGGCTTTAAAGCCCTGAGTGCCGGTCAACTCGAAGTCCCCTCGCGTAACCAGGTCAGCGCGCCGAAGGGCGCTTTACTCGGCATGTATGCCTTCATGCCCGGCAAGCCGTTCTCGGTCAAACTCGTCAGCATCTTTCACGAGAGCATGCCGTCGCATCAGGCCGTCATCACCCTCTTCGACTCGGAGACCGGCGCGCCCATCGCCCTGATGGATGGCGAACACATCACCGCCATGCGCACCGCCGCCGCCTCATTACTCTCGATCAAACATCTTGCCCGTCAGAACGCAAAGACCGCAGCCATTGTCGGCGCGGGCGTACAAAGCGAATCTCATTTGAAGATGATCGGGACTCTGGTCGGCATCGAAAGGGTTTGGATCGCTTCGAGAGACCGTTCCGCCGCCTCGACCTTAGCCTCCCACGCCTCCAACGCCCTCGCAGCGGACTCTATCCCTCAAGCCGTTTCGGACGCTGATATTGTTTGTCTGTGTACTTCATCGCCTGAGCCAGTCATCAAGAAAGAATGGCTCAAAGAAGGAGTTCACATTACGTCGGTGGGATACCGCCCGCCTGGCGGCGAATTGCCGCGCGATGTGATCGAAGCCAGTCACCTGTTTGTCGAATCAAAACGCGCCTTCGAACCGCCGCCTGCCGGGAGCGCCGAGGTACAAGGATTGAATTCAGATTTTGGAACGGAACTTGGCGAGATGCTCTTAAAACAAAAACCGGGCCGAAGGTCTGAAACTGAAACGACGATCTATAAATCCATGGGGCATGCCATGGAGGACCTGGTTGCCGCAAATTTGGTATATCGAAAGGCCATCACAGAAAATGCCGGGATTCAGATCGAGCTATAGACCCGATTCGATCAGACCTTCATACGTTCAGCCAACTCCCGCAACTGGGTGGGGCTGATGGGTTTTAGCAGGACGATATCCGCTTTATCGCGAAGAATAGCCGCCTCCTGCGGGTTGGCAGTGGCCAAAATGACCCGGGTGGCATTAAGACGTGAATCCGCCCGGATGGCATCGAGCACCTCTGCTCCAGATGCCCCGGGCAGGTTTATATCCAGGACGATCAAGCGGGGAACCACTTCCGATATCCGCTTAAGCGCATGGGAACCATCGGTAACCGTTTCGATCTCGAATGATGTTTCGAGGGTAAGAGCGAATATCTGATTAAGATGGGGATCATCTTCGACGATGAGGGCAAGCGGTTTGGTCATAGAGTGCGCTTCACAGATTCGGCGAGTTGTAACAATGTGGTCACACTGACAGGTTTCATGAGAATATGGTCAGCCTTCTCTGTCAGGTTCTTTGCCTTGACAATATCGGCGGTGACAACGGCAATGACCGTCCTCGGGTAGCGGGCGCGGATATCATCAAGGATGTCGCCGCCAAAGGCATAGGGTAGGTGAAGGTCGAGGATGACAAGAGCAGGCTCGGCGGAGTCTAGAAGCGAGCGGTATTTATCGCCGTTCAAGTCAAGGGCGGTATCATATCCAGCCTGCTGCAGGGTCATTTGAAATACAGTGCTTAGTTTTGGGTCGTCTTCTACGATGATGGCATAGGGTTTTTCAGACATGGGTCATTCTCCGGGTGCATGGATTAACGGCAGCGTGACGGTGAAGGTGCTTCCCTGCCCTACTTCACTTTGCAGAGAGATTTCTCCACCCATCAACTCCACCAATTGTTTGACGATGGCGAGCCCCAGCCCTGAGCCGCGGTTCTCGCGTGTAATCGAATTGCTTAATTGACGGAATGGCTCGAAAATATTTATCCGTTCCTCCTCGGGGATTCCAACCCCAGTGTCCCTTACTTCCAGCGACCAGCGAGCCGGAGCAGATGCCGCGATGCGAACCCGTACACTACCCTGACGGGTAAATTTGATCGCATTCCCCGCCAGGTTGACGATGATCTGTTGCAGGCGGTTCTCATCACCGTACAATTCGGCAGGCAGATTTGAGTCGATCTCCGTATGAAATTCCAATCCCTTTTTGTCTGCCAATACCGACATGTTGGTCGATATTTTTTCAATCAAGTCAGACAGGTCGAAGTACGCGTTGTGCAGGCTGATGGATTTGGATTCGACCTGTGCCTGGTCGAGCAGGTCATTGACGGTATCGGTCAGATAATTCGCGCTTTCGACGATATTGGTGATGGCGTCGTTCTGACGTTCGGTGAGCGGACCAAAGGTCTCGTGTTGAAGAAGTTCGGCAAAGCCCAGGATGCCCCCGAGCGGCGTTCGCAGTTCGTGACTGACCCGCGACACAAGCTGACTCTTGAAACGGCTGGCTTCCAAAGCCTGATCGCGGGCAAGCAAAAGGGCCTCCTGCGCCTGTCGTAACTGGGTAATGTTACGGGCCAACGCCTGGAAGCCAATGATCCTGTCACCTTCCATAATAAGTTGAACATTCTGCCCGACCCAGATGATCTCACCGTTCATGGTGACAGCGGGGAATTCATAATATGTGTTTTTGATCCTGCCCAGGGCCTGCCGGTCATAAGTTCGTTTCAGCTTGTGCCGCGCTTCAGGTGTGGTCAGGTCGAGATAACTCTTGCCCAGCACTTCCTCTTCGCTTTTGAAACCCATCATATTCAATGCAGCCGGGTTGGCGTATGTAAATCTACCTTTTATGTCGGTACGATAAATGATATCGCTGGCATTTTCCACAATCTGCCTGAAACGAACCTCGCTCTCCTGCAGCAATGCCTGAGCACGTTCGCGTTCAGCGATCTCGCGCACTGCGGAAGCATACAAGCTGACATTATCCAACACCAATGCCACGAGACGGGCAAACAAAATCCCCGTCTGCACCTGTTCAGGCGTAAATGTCTACCCGGGTGTGTTGCGTCCCAAAGCAAGAACGCCCAGACAACGATCACCTCCCATAACCGGAAAATCGGCTGTGGCATGCAAGGTCTGGCTGTCGTAGATCTCGCGGCGGAACTCCCAGGTTGCATAATCGTCCAGAACAACAGGCTCGTGTGTATCGAAAGCCTGCCAGGAAAGTTTTGCCTGGCCTCGCGCAACCTGATCCCCTTTGAGGCTGGGCTGATTCGTAGTAAAAGCTTTGACCACCAAAAAGCCATCCTCTTCCAGCATTAATTCACTAAAAGGCGCATCCAATAGAATGGCGGAACGGTCGACGATCACCTGCAAAAGATCATCCAGGTCGCGGCGGTTAAGCATATCCAAGGTGATCTGATGCAAGACCGAAAGATACTCATTTTTTTTCTGCAATTGTTCCTGCAATAATTTTTGTTCGGTCACATCCTGTTTGATCTCAATGAAATTGGTGACCATGCCATCCACATCGAGCACAGGCGCAATGCTGGCAGATTCCCAAAATGCGGTGCCATCCTTGCGATGATTCTGAAATTCGCCATGCCAAATCTTGCCGTTGGTGACCGTTTTCCACCATTCAGCTTCACGGAAATCACCAGTCCCTGGATTCATGAGTTTGCGCGGAGGGTTTCCAATCGCTTCGGCTGGGGAATAACCAGTGATGGCTGTAAAGGTTGGGTTGACATACTCGATGTTTCCCTCCCGATCCATGATGATCACAGTGTTGGCGCTTTGTTCGACCGCCTGCGACAATTTGCGCAGTTGCTCCTCAGCTTCTCTGCGAGCGGTGATATCCTCCTTGATCGCTACGTAATTGGTGATCCTGCCGTTCTGGTCAAGTACTGGGGCAATCGTGGCAGTTTCCCAGTAAAGCGAACCATCCTTGCGTTTGTTATTAAAAACGCCATGCCAAACCTGGCCGCTCGTGATCGTCTTCCATAATTTAACGTAGAACTCAGGCCGCTGTCGGCCAGCTTTCAAGATACGCGGATTCTGCCCCTTCACCTCTTCAAAGGAGTAGCCCGTTACTTCCTCGAATTTCGGGTTGACATATTCAATATCGCCTTTTGTATCGGTGATGACGATGGAATTTCCGCTTTGCTCCACCGCTCGAGAAAGCTTGCGGATCTGTTCCTCTGCCTGCTTGATCTCCGTAATATCCTGCATAATGCCTTGCACGAATTGAGGGTTTCCTCTTGCATCGCGCACCAACAGAGCTTCATCGCGCACCCACACCACCCGGCCATCAATATCGAAAATACGATATTCCGATGTGGAGTGCCCGGTCGCGATCGTTTCAGTGATGGTTGCAATGGCATGCTCCCGGTCGTCGGGATGTAGAATCCCCTGCCAGTGCATCGAGTCCTGCTCCCAATTCGACATCGGATATCCAAACATCTTCTCGACCTGCGGGCTGAAATAATTATTCACCCCCAAATCGTTTGCATCGTCGCGGTATAAGACAGCCGGTAATTGTTCCACCAGAGTTCTAAATTTGGTCTCTGTTTCACTCAGATCTTGTGTGCGTTCCTCCACGCGCTGTTCGAGCAGGTCGCGTTCCTGTTGCAGAAGGTTCAAGGCCTGTGTTTCCTTCTGCCAGGCGGAATTCAAATTTTCCATCAGGACAACGGTCGCATTCGCCATGGCCAGCGATGTTGCGAGAAAGACAAACACATTGGTGAGTCCCACCGTAAGTGTTGGGGGCATCACCGGGCCTGCCTGTACATTGAATGGAATGAAGGAGCCGCTGCCGATCAGCCAGACAAATATGCCAAGAGTTAAAAAGCTGGCACCGGATGAAACCCTTACGCCTGACCGCCCGGTCAGAAGGGTTGCAATGATCACGAATGAGGTAAAAAACAGGAAGCACTCAACTGAAAATCCATAACTGACCGTTTCATTAAGTGCCATGATGTAGATCAGTAAAAGAAAAACATTCGCACGGGATCGAAAACTGTATTGTCGCGCAAAGCCAAGGACCCAAAGCACTACAAGAACAACGCCGAAGATGAAGTTCGTAAAGGTGAATCTTGATTCCTCACGCAGGATGGGCAGCGTAAATACATACGCGACCGTCCCCACCAAAGCACCAATACGCAGGATAATCGTAAACGAGCGTTCGCGCACCCGATACCAAACCGGGCTAATGTTGGGAGGAACCGGCAGATCATGTTGGATAGGTGCGACAAAATAATCAACGATCCAACGGATAAAGGGGAAACGGTATATGCCGGTCTGTTCCGCAGAGTCACTGGTCTTTGATTCAAAAGAATCAACGGGTACGGTACCAACCGTCCTTGCAGGGCGAATTCTCCGGATCGACTCATTGCCCAGGTCACGCACGATCATCACCCGGCCTGCCATACGGCCCTGAGAATCATTGATACGCGATATGGCCGCCTCATAACGACGTTGGGCCTGCCCGGACCCTATGGTGATTTGTTCCACCCAGTCCGTTAGATCGCGAATCCGTTCCGACAGCTGAGGCCAGGGCAGGAGCATCTCCTCTGCCGGATTGCCAATCACCTGGGAAATTTCCACTCCAAAGATTCGAGCAGCTGACGAGTTAACATCCGCAACCCTGCCGCGCGCATCCAGGACGAGGACACCCTCCAGAAGCGAATCCACCACAAGGTCGCGCGCGATCGGGGTAACATCCACAAGATGAAACCCAAAGACAGCCCAGGCCAGGGCGGCGACCGTGATGGTAAATGCAAACGGAGTAATATCCAGATAAGGGATGGGGCTGTTACCTGAAAGATACAGAACGTTCCCGACCCAGGGCGCAAGCACAGCGATCAACATGGCCGCTACCTGTCCGCGATAGAGACCCTGTCTGCGCCAAAGGATGCGCAGCAACAATACGGTGCCAGTCAGAAGCATGAGATAGGAATAGGCTGTGTGAACCCAGAACCAAATCCCCTTTTCGGTGCTAAGCGCGGAAAATCCATCTGCAGGGCTAATTTGGTAGCCCGTCCAGATCAAACCATGCCATTTGGTTGTCCATGCAAGAAGCACGGTGAGGAATGGGACAACAGCCATGAGCAGAAGAAAACGCCGCGTCAGGGTTTTTGAATACCCGCTAAAATCCATGGCAAAGATGAACCAGGCATAGGGAGCAAAGGCAATTCCCAGGTACTGACTGGCCGCCCAGACATACATGGTGTTCAGGCCTGTACTTGAAATCTCCAATGCATAACCGACACCCCATTCCCCAATCGCGATCGCCAGAACCGCCAAAGCTGGTGCCCCGGCAGAAGAAAGGTGCCGCCAGGCATAAATGGCAACAAAAATAGAAATCGCCGCGGCGGCAACCAGCGGCAATATGTAGGGAGAGTATTCAAAATTCATGGGCATTCACTCAAGTTGGCAGTGGACATTTCATTATTTTGCATTCAAAAAATTCCGCCAACATTGCAAGGTTATATGGATTTCCTCGTCATACGAGGTTGCCCCATTATAAACGAGCAGGTAGGATGATGGTGAATTTGCTGCCTCTGCCCACTCCTTCGCTTGCCACCGTCACGCTTCCACCGTGCTGTTCCACCACCGCCCGGACAATGGCAAGACCCAGGCCATTGCCTGCAATCTCTGAAACATTGCGACCACGATGAAAACGTTTGAAGATGTTTGGCAGGTCATCGACGGGGATGCCAATTCCAGTATCGGTTACTTCCATTACTACCCTCTTCTCGCTCGCCGCAGCAGATATATAAATTGAATCATGTTCGCGGGTGAATTTTAGGGCATTCTCCAGAAGGTTGATAAAGACCTGATTCAACTGCGCCTCATTTCCCAACACCACTATGGGTTCATCGGGTAGGTCAAGGGCCAGGGGACGATTGGACTGCTCTGCACGAGAAGCGTAGTGCTCAGCGATTTCACCAAGCAACATGGAAAGATTGACAGGCAAGAAACCGGCTCTGCCTTCTGTGGATTCGATTCGCGAAAGGTCGAGCAGATTCGACACCATCGCCTCCAGCCTTTGACCCTGTTCCTGGGCGCGGACCAGGTAGCGGGTCCGCGCTGAGGCGTTTTTCTCGTCACGCGCCAATTCAAGGTTGGTCTGCAAGGCTGTCAGCGGAGTATGCAGTTCATGCGCGGCATCCGATACAAAGGAACGCAGGGTTCCGACCATCTCTTCCACCTGTGAAGCCATTTCATTGAATGAATGACCGAGCCTGCCCATTTCGTCGTTGCTTGCCACATTTGCACGCGCAGATAAATCTCCAGCCGCCATGCGCGCGGTGGTCTGAGTCAGTGCAGTAATGGGCGTGGTAATGCGGTTGCTGAAAAACCAACCTGCCAGTGCAGCCAACAGAATGGCGACAATACTTGAAATGACCCAGCCGTTCATTACATTGTTCAAGATCTCATCGCCATAAGCCGGGCCATCGGAAAGGATCAACCACCCGAGCAGAGTGCCATCTTCATCCATGATCGGCTGTCTGACCGCCTGAGACGAACGCCGCGCAAGCGTGCCTTCGCTGTAGTTGAACAAGCCATACATGGACTCATCCGCCGGCATCACAACCCCAACCGAATCCGGGCTAAAGATGACGAAGTCGCCCTGCTGCCCCATGGTGCTGGCCGCCTCGCCTTGAATGATCTGAACTTCGAACGATTCTGTTCCCATGGCAGGGACAGCAAGCGAGCTATCCACCGGGACCTGGAATGGCATTGCGCTCGTAAAGAAAACGGCATTTCGATTATCTGGAATGCCAGAATCAGCTATCAGGTTTCCAGAATCATCTTCGATGCGTACGCGCGCCTGAAGGAAAAAAGACCAGCTTGCAGACTGGTCTTGAAGCAACTGCGCCGGGACTTGCGCATCGATCAATTGGGCAGTGACGAGTCCGATCCGCATGGCGCGCTCTTGTAAATATCGCGCTTCCTGTGTGTCGTAATAGCTGCGCAGGATGGTGCGAAGCACAAAGCCAAGTGAAAATGCGGCAAGCAAGGCAATGGCGGCATAACTAAAGGCCAGCCGCCAGCGGATCGAACTCAATTTCATTTAAGGCGCTCCTTCAAACCTGACCGCAAAAGGCGATGAGAACAAGATCACATCTGCGATGATACGGTCACCGGCTTTTCTGCCCCAGACGGTAATGGAACTCTGGGGGGTGATATCGTCAATTGTACTCAGTTCCACTGTCTGTTGAATGGTTTCTTCTATTTTGTCAGGATCGATCTCGGTAGTCTCGCGATAGATGACGGTATCGTTGGAAACGACCACTTCGACTTCGTCACCGCTAAAGCTGGAATCAAAGCTCGGTTCACCTCCCGCTTCATCCATGGATACGAGAACATTGACTTCACCCGTTCCAATGATGATGCTGTTATCCTTTCTTTCAACAAAGAGTCCCATCGCTTCAGGCTGGGTCTTCGGCAGTTCCTCAGCCGGGGTAATATCAAGCTGAAAGGATTGCTGGGCGCCATCAGCTCCTTGAAATGTGAACTCATCCCCGCCCATCAAGGAGACCGGACGAGCCTCTTCCTTCTGGGAAAAATAACGCATGGCGATGAACGCCGCAAGCGCAAGCAGAACGATGAGCCCTGTGCCGATGAAATACGGCAGGCGTGACTTCCTGGGTGCGGGTGCTTCCTGAATGGGTTCCTGTTGTTGAGTTTCCATATTGTTTTCTCCTTTTCTAATTTACGGCAATGCACATTGCCGACGATCACCACTTATTCATACCGAAGCGCTTCGATGGGGTCGAGCCGCGCTGCACGCATGGCAGGATAGATCCCAAACAGAACACCGACCACAACGGCGACAATCAATGCCAGCGGAATACTGGCGGGCTCCAGCAACGCCAATCCCTGATTCAAGGATGCCGCGAGAGGGATGGATAAGATGCCGACGACAACACCCAGCACACCGCCACCCACACTGATGAGAATGGCTTCCAGCAGAAATTGCAGGATGATATCCAGCGGCCTTGCTCCTACCGCCATGCGGACGCCCACCTCCCGAGTCCGCTCGGTGACGCTGACCAGCATGACGTTCATGATGCCGATGCCTCCGACAATGAGAGATACGACCGCCATCGCAGCAAGCAGCAATGCAAAAGTATTTGCGGCTTCCTGCTGCGCGCCTAATATATCTTTGCGGGTTGTCAGGTTGAAATCATCCAGGTATTCGCCATCCACATCCGGTTCGATCTTGTGGCGTTCACGCAGGTATTCTTTGATCTGAACCTTGGCTTCATCCATACGGGTCTCATCGCTGACGAAGGCAGTGATGGCAACGGATGGTTCCTCTTCATATAACAAGTCAATGGCAGTGCTGATGGGCATGAACAAGGTCAAATTTGGGTTGACCTGATAACGCAGAGATTCATCCACAGATTCCAGTTCGACCATCACTCCGATGACCTCACAGCGGCTGCGGTTCACCCAGATGGTCTGCCCAACCGGATTATCACCACCGAACAGATCGGTCGAAGTCTGATATCCAATCACACAGACCGGGGCATTTTCCAGTACTTCCGACGCGGTGAAGAAACGTCCATCCACGATCAGGTCAGAGATGGTAAAGCTTTCACCTTCTATCCAGTTAACAGGCTGGACTTGTCCGCTGCTGACAATGCTCTCGAGTGCGCTTGCCGTTACCCCTTGAAATGACATGTCCAACGTTGCACGCCCATAGCGGAGCTTTCCGCTGCTGCCAACAGACATGCCAACGCGGTTGACCAATTCGACATGGTCCGGCATCAGCAGCCCATCTTCATAACTCAGGATCTCGCCTGCCTGCTCGATCTTCCCATCCACGAATGACATCGCCTCGCTGATCTGGACCTGATTCGCGCCCAGCGAACGAAAACGCGACTCCACTGCGGCACGCGCGCCATTCCCTAGAGCCAGCATGGCAATGACAGACGCCACGCCAATGATGATCCCCAACATCGTCAGGACTGCCCGTAATTTGTTGGCAGATGCCCCGCGCCACGACGTGCGGAAAAGGTCAGGCAGAGACATGGGTCATTCCGCCTTCTGTAAGGATTCCATCCCGCATCGTGCAGATTCGGCTGGCATGTTGCGCAATGGATGCATCATGGGTGACGATCACAATGGTCTTTCCCTCCGCATGCAATCCGTCGAGCAGGCTCATAATCTCCCTGCCGGTAATACTGTCCAAATTGCCGGTCGGTTCATCGGCAAGGATGACTGCGGGTTGTGTGACCAGGGCACGGGCGATGGCGACGCGTTGCCTCTCCCCGCCAGATAACTCCATCGGTTGATGACCCGCTCGACGGTCCAGACCGACGCGGGTTAATGATTCCAGTGCGCGTTTGCGTTGTTCCTCCACACCGAATTCACCTTTGCGATACGTCAGCGGCAGGGCCACATTCTCCCAGGCGGAAAAACGCGGCAGGAGGTTGAAATTCTGAAAGACAAACCCGATGCGCCTGCCGCGAATCGCAGCCAGTTCATTGCGGGTGAGGGAAGAGACTTCGACATCTTCCAAAAAATATTCCCCGGAGGTGGCGCGGTCCAACAAGCCGAGCAGACTCAACAAAGTGGATTTTCCGCTTCCGGAGGCGCCCATCAAGGCAATGAAATCGCCTTCTCGAACGGTCAACTCAACGCCGCGCAATGCCTTCAATATCACATTCCCCATTTGATAATCACGCGTCAAACCGACCGTCCGAATGATGGTCTTCGCCGATTCACTCATTGGATCACCACCTGATCGCCTTCGCTCAGGCCAGATATGATCTCCACATCCGAATCGCCGCGCAGACCGATGGTCACTATGCGCGTTTCAATGGCTTGATCGACCCATACCTTCAGCACGACCTCATCCACGCCGGAAGCACGCACGACCGAACGCGGCAGGCAAAGGACATTCTCACGTTTGGTGATGGTAATGGATGCATCTGCTGTCATTCCATCGGCAAGCCCATCCGGCACTTCATGCAGTACGATGAAAATCTGATAACGTGGGGTATCCCCTTCGATGCGAATAGGAATAATGCGATCTACAAAGCCTTGCACACTCAAGTCAGAGCGGGCATCGAAAAACAACTCCACTTCCTGGCCTACTGCCACGATTGGGAAATCCTCCTCGGTTATATTCGCTTTTACTTCGAGAGCCTTTGGGTCGCCGACCTTGAAGAGGGTCGTATCGGCAGAAATGGATATGCCGGTCTGTGCTTTCGCTTCGAGGACAACACCATCATACGGCGCAACGATGGACAGGCTGTCTAATAAGGCTTTTACTGCGTCGTAATTCGCCTGCGCCAGTGACAGTTCCGAATCAGCCTCGTCAAAATCCGCGTCGCTGGGCTTGCTCATGATCCATTTCAATTCCGCTTCCTCTTCCTGAAGCTCGGTTTGTGTGGCAGTGAGCTGATTCAAAAGCATTTCTTTGGCAGCGGCATCTTCCGCCTCGTTATATGCATCCACTTGAAACGATATTTTCTGCTTGAGCAGTTTGACCTTGTTCTTTTGCTGTTTGATATAGTCCTCGCTGGCGCGCGGATAATCCAAAGAGGTTCGTTCTTTTTGCTCCTTCTCCAGTTTCTCCCTCGCTTCGACCAACTTTAATTGCGCTTCCGATTTGGTCACTTCATCCAATTCGGCAAGCACCTGCCCTTCTTTGACCACATCCCCGGCGCGGATATACACCTCGGATAACTTTCCCGTCGTCGGCATGTTCACATTCTCAAGGCCGACATTGACCAAATTTCCGGGCGCAGTTACGGTTTGGCCCACGTCGCAGCGGTTCACAGTCACGGTTTGAGGCGTGGGTGTTGGCTCGGGTTCCTGTGTGGTTGAAAATCCAAAATACCCGGCGGCGGAAACGATCAAGATCCCAACGATGACGAAAACGATGACGGCGCGTTTATCCACAATGAACTCCATTTGCAGGAGCAGGCTCCTGCGCTCAAAATAAATACAGACAAGGGGTTGCCTTGTCTGTAAGTCTAGTAGCGCCGGGTTTCAATGAGATTGAGATTCGATTAAGATTTTGTAATGCCCCTCTCGAAATCCGTCAATTTTTGAAGAAGAAGAGTCTAGCCGACCAAACGATAACCGATGCCGGGGACGGTCAGGATAATTACAGGTGCTTCGGGTTTGATCTCGATCTTTTCACGCAGGCGGCGAATGTGGACGTTGACAGATTTTTCGCTTTCCAAATCGGGTGCATATCCCCACACAGATTCCACAATTTGCGCGCGAGATAGGGCTTGTCCACGATGACGGGCGAGATAACTGAACAGGCGGAATTCGATGGGCGTCAATGTGATCACAATCTCATCGCGTCGCACCTGACCTGTTGACTGGTCCAACACCAAATCGGCCACCACCAGCGACGATGAGTCCGCTGACGCGTAATCCCCATACGCCCGGCGCAATTGAGCACGGACACGCGAGATCAACTCACGCAGGCTGAACGGCTTGGTGACATAATCATCCGCACCCATTTCCAAGCCAAGCACTTTATCCATTTCATCGTGCTGGGCTGTGAGCATGATGATCGGTTGCTTGATGCCTGCCTGTCGCATTTGGCGGCAAACATCAAAACCGGAGCTGTCTGGCAGACGAATATCCAACAGAACCAGATGCGGCGCATGTTTCTTCGCATACTCCAGACCACTTCCGCCGGTAGTACAAAGATGCGGTTCAAATCCATGTGTGCCGAATCCATCCAACAGACTTTGGCCAATGGCAGGGTCATCTTCAACAATGAGAATACGTTGGTTGGCCATTAAATCAAGAACACTTCCACCGTCTCGCCGGCGCTCAAGCCGGTGGCATCGGGATGAATCTTCAACAGTCCATCTGCGACAGCGAGGGTGAAGATGAGGTTGGATTTTCCAAAGATCGGCTCAGCCAGATAATTTACGATTTTCGATTGATGATCGGCAATCAGTTTGACCGCCCACCAATCTTCGCGCCCGGCCTGGGATGCGAGGTTGACCGTCAGAACAGCTTGCACAGTTGCTTTCGGTTTGGGCAATGCACCCAATAATTTCTCGACGACCGGAACGACGAACAAATATCCGTTCACCAAAGCGCTGACAGGATTCCCCGGCAAGCCGATGACGGCCTTGCCCTCACACACACCCAAGATCGTCGGTTTGCCAGGCCTGGTATTGATGCCATGCACAAGCACGCCTGGCTTCCCCAACTGACGAATAACTTCAGCAGTCATATCACGAGTGGATGCGGATGACCCGGCGGTGATGATGACCACATCACATTCGGCCAACGCCTTCGCCGCCGCCTCTTTCAACGCCTCAAACTGATCGCCGATAATCCCATACCGGACTGCTACACCGCCGCTTTTTTCGATCAGTGCGCTCAGGGTGTACGAGTTGATATCGCGCACTTGCCCTGGCCGCGGATGTTGATGGGGTTCAATAACTTCATCGCCTGTTGAGATCAAACCTACCCTCGGCTTTTCGGCTACGCGCAAAAAGGTAACTCCCAAAGCCATTAGCCCGCCAATCTCGGCAGGACGCAATATTGTCCCTTTTGGAATTACAACTTGGTCTTTTGCCACATCCTCACCGATGCGGATGACGTTCTCGCCTTCGGCAAGGGATTTGAAAATCTCAATTTCCGGGAGGAGAGAGCCCGTCCCTACCGATTGGGTGTATTCCAACATCACAACCGCATCCGCGCCTTTGGGGAGCATACCACCGGTATGGATCAGGGCACACTGACCGGAAGCAATTTCAAAAGACGGCTCGTCCCCCATTGGGACCTCGCCGATGAGGTGGAGATATGTCGGCAGGGAGTCAGTTGCGCCAAAGGTGTCTTGTGCGCGGACAGCGTAGCCATCCACGGTGGTACGGGGAAATTCAGGCAAAGGGTGCGGCGCGACAACAGCTTCAGCGGTGACTCTGCCCAAGGCAGAATCTACGGCCAGAGATTCAGAATCAAGCCTCGGTGCGGAAAGATGCGTAAGGAGTTTTTCACGCGCTTCATCCGGCGGCAGGAGAGTTAAAAATTCAGGCATATCATCTCAGCCAAAATGTCAACGTCAGAAAGTAAGTGGTCAATCCGAAAACGGCGAGAGCAGTGGAAGTGAGCAACCTCCAGTTGGGCGGGATGCCGTTGGCAATGGCACGAAGTTGGTATATCTGGAAGATGGCGAAGGGCAGGGTCAGAAAGGCAGGAGCAATGAGGTTGAATGAGTATCCGAAAAGCGGAATGAAGGCGAACATCAGATAGGCAAAGGCGATGAGGCTGTGATGCAATGGAACAGCACGTTCCCAGGTGAGGCGGCGAAGCAAAGTGCCGCGTTCGTATTTTTCGTCCTCAGGGAAGGTGATGAAGTTGATGATAAGAAAGTATGCAAGGGCAAGAACAATTAGCGGAATGAGAAGAATGGTCAGCAGGCGCGAGTTCTCTCCAGCTTGAAAAAGGAAACCAATGGATGGAATGACGTAAGCGATGTGCAGGGCAAGGATGAGTTCGCCGAAACCGTGATTGACGAGGTGAAATGGCGGAATGGAGTAGGCCAGGACGAGGATGATGGATGAAAAAAGAAAGAGGAAGGAAGGAAGGGTTAGGGTGTAGTTGAGATGGACGATGAAGGCGATGACGGCGGTAGTGCCGGTCATGCCGATGGAGATGTAAAGCAGGTTATTGCGCAGAGTCTCTTTTTGTTTGGGAGTCTGGCCTTCGATGAGCGGTTCATTGTGCGGACGAAAGACCTCACGCAGGAATGCCATGCTGGCTTGTGCAAGCAGTACACCTGCAAAGCCGAGGATGAATGGAGTCAGTTGAAAGGGCTTGCCCAAATAGGCAGGGATGCTCGCGCCAAGAAGATAGGTCAGCGCGGCGAGGAGAAGGTGGAGGGGACGGGAGAGACGGAGCATGGGGGAATGGTAACTGGTAATTTAAAAGTGGAGATGAGAGATAAATCAGATTTGGTATTTACGATTTACGATTGGATATATAGTGTTCCAAACGCTCCACTGCTTGCGGCAGGTTCTTGCGCCCCAACCCCAAACGGAAGTGGTTGCGTGTGTCGTCGTACATCGAGCCGGGGAGCAGGAGCACGCCCGCTTTTTTGACGAGGTCGTCGCAGAAAGATTCGACATCACCTTCAAGGAGTTTCGGGAAGCCCATGGAGCCTGCCTTGGGGCGATGCCAGGAGAAGAGGGACGAGTAACGAGAGAAAAGGTCGTCGATAATGGTAAGGTTGTGTTTGATAATTTTTAAATTTCGTTCGGCAAGTTTAGTGCGATTCCGTATCGCAAGTTCGGCGAGGAATTCGCTCGGCGCAGAGTTACAGATGGTGGTGTAGTCTTTCAGCGAAGCGATCTTATTGTATAAATCGCGGTTCTTTGTGGCAAGCCAGCCAATGCGCAGACCTGCCAAGCCGTACGTCTTTGAGGTGACGCCAAGTGAGACGGCATGAGAGCCATAGTCCACAGCGGCGGGAAGACGGTCCGCAGGGTCATATTCAGATTCGCGATAGACCTCATCGGAAAACAGGAGGAGATTATTTTCCTGAGCAAAACGGTTAAGCGCATCAAAGTCCGCGCGGGGCATGAGATAACCTGTGGGGTTATGCGGCAGGTTGACAATAATGGCTTTTGTATTCAATTGAATCAACGATTTCAGGTCGTCCAAGTTTAATGACCAGCCATTTTCTTCTCGCGCCTGCCAGGCACACGTTTCACACCCAATCGCGTTGGCTACTTCACTCAAGGATTGATAATGAGGCGTATGCACAATGACATGATCATTCTTGTTCAATGCCGCCATCATGAAAAGACAGATCGCTTCGTTCGCACCGGAGAAGACCAGCACATCCTCGGGTTGAGTCGTGGAATACATGCCCGCAATCTCTTTCCGTAAAGACGGGCTGCCCAGGGATTCGGTATAACCGAGCCATTGATTGTGAAAGCGTTCCGTCGCATCTTCTTCAAGGGCAAGCAATTCCACAATGGACATGGATTCACAGTCTGAGGAACAAAGCAGATATTCGGTGTTGAATTCGTATTTGGCAAAGAAGCGTTCGAGTTTGAAAGGAGAGAGTTGCATGGACAGTTCCGGTTTTCAATAAAAAGTAAGGATACAAGTCACCTTAAGATGTTGTGGCACTCTGGGGAGCGTTCTTCGTGACCGAGGGGCTTCTCAATTTGGTCGTAGAGATCCTTCGCTATCGCTCAGGATGATATGTTATTTCAAAGCCCGCTTCACATCACGATAATGCAATTGATTGTGCAGATACAGCATCTTCACCATCTCGCGAATAACTGTCTCGCCAAGAAAGGGATGACGTCCCTTAATATCCAGTTCTTCATCCTTCAAGCTGCTGACCCACTGCACGGACTCAGCACGGACTTGTTTATATTGCTCCAGCAATTCAGCAGGCGTCAGGTCTTTGGTCTTTTCTTGCTGGGCAGTGTTGTAACGGTCAATCGAGAAATCGTCTGCCGCGCCTTCGCCTGTGGTGCGGATGCGCTCGAAGAGTCGCACCAATCCACGCTCCGAGGTGACGTAATGCGCAAGCACATTACGGATCGTCCATGTTTCACCTTCGGTATAAACTTCCCCCACCCACTGGTCATCGGTCAGTTGAGCGAAAAACGCAAGCATGCGTTCGCCTTCGGTTTTAAGCTTCTCAGCAAGTTCAGCAGTCTCAGTCATGATCTTCTCCTCAAAATGATTAACCGCTATGCTCACGAAGAACGCCAAGAAAATCTACTTTATCTTGGTGACCTTAGCACTCTTCGCGGTTCAATAGTTACGGCTCGGGAAAACCCGCATAATTGATCGAACGTTTGCCGGTCGTCGGATAAAAATAATCGCGGAATCCAGAGATGCGTTCGATCAGATGTTCGCTGTCTTCAAAATCTGTGCGCACATAAAAATAATGTGTATCATACGGGCTATCCCCAAACACAGCAGCAAGCACGTATCCATTATTTTCTGCATAGGTCTTCAACAAGATCGTCATACTGAACCAACGCTGCGCAAGGTTGGCTTCGGTCAACTTGGGCGGCACGAGCGGCGAATAATAATCATGGAACATGATAATCTCAGGCTTGTATTTATCCAAATACTCCACCGTGATCTGACCATTGTGCGCAATGAATTGGTCATTCAAGCCCCAGGTATCGATCGCATCCCAACCAGAATAATACGGCAACAAGCCCGCCTCGGTCACTGCCATCACATAGCCCTTGCCGCGATAATCCGCCAGCATCTGCGCCATTTCCAGGCGACCATCACGTTCATAGGGTCGGTCACAAGATTGTTGATACAAAGCGAGGAAGCAATTTTGGAACCACGAGTAATAGACCAGACTCGCAAACAGCGCGACTCCCGCAACCAGATACGCGCTTCTTTCTTTAACTGAAAGTTGATTCAGCGCTTCAAATTTTAGATTCCCAACCAGCGGAATCCATGACATGAGTGCAATCGGCACAATCGCATATTGAAAACGCGCACCATAATTCATCTCGTCTGAGACTAAACCAAACGCCGCCGCAAACCCAAGGATGGGAATGAGATATGCAATCGTCCGCTTAAGAGTGTCATTAGAGCGAAAGCCGAGGATGAATGCAAAGATCATTGGCAAACACAAACGCAAGGCATTCAACATGGATTTATTCGCCGTATCCCAACTCCAGCCGCCTTCACCTTTCTTGTAAAACGGATTGGGAAGCGGATATTGGAAATAATCCCAGCGCCATAAAAAGTATGCCCCGCCTAATAATAAAAAGACCAAACCGAAAATAACGATTATGGAAACGGATTGCTTCACTCCGCGCATGAGGATGATGGCAAGCAGCATCAATGAAGCAAGGATGACGCCTTCAGGACGGATGAGCCCGGTGACGAGTCCGCTGAGGGCGAAGGCGAGCGAAAGCCACCAGCGTGGATTCTCTTCTTTCATCAGGAGCAAGCCCAGGCTCCAGGTGGAAGCGGCGGCGAGGGCAAAGAAAGGCGTCCCGAAGTAAGCGGATACGTAGGAGAGTCCCGTTCCAACGGCAAGATAAAGTCCGCTTAAAAAAGAGAAAAGAATATTACCGTTATGGATGCGTCGATTGGTCCAGTAGATAATAAGGACGGTCAGCAAGTGCGATGCAAAACCAATGCCGCGCACCGATTGCCCCACTGTGAAGCCAAGTTTGATGAACCCGGCAGATGCCACCATAAATAAGAAATCGGTTGCGCCGTCAACAGGGGCTTCACCGATATTCCAAACAATGCCATGCCCACCCGCCATATGTTGAGCATAACGCATGATCATGGCTGCATCTTCAAAAGGTGGAATGGAAAAGTCTATGAAGTTGAAAGCGTAATAGAGGGTTGAAAGAAGTAAGAGGAATGAGATGAGAATGTCGGGGAGGAGTTTTTTAGAGGTCATGAGTGAGAAAAATGAGGAATGAGTAATAAGGTACGAGCTATGAGCCTTACTCGTCACTTTCATATCAAAGAATAACCGCCATCAACAACAATGGTCTGCCCCGTAATATACTCGTTTTTGATGAGAAATTCGAGAGTGGTTGTAAGTTCTTCAAGTTTGGCGGCGCGTTTAAGCGGAAGTCTTTCGACAAGACGTTGCCACTGTTCTTCCGTGACCACGTCTGACGGCAGGATAAGGCCCGGAGCAATCGCGTTGACGCGAATGGACGGTGCCAAGGCGCGCGCCAGCATTTTGGTCAGTGAATCCAACCCGGCTTTACTAACCGTGTAAGAGGGATAACGGCTCCAGGCTTTTTGTGCGCCAATATCAGAGATGTTGACGATCAGCCCGCCATCGTTCATGCGTTTGGCGGCATGTTGGGCAATCAGAAAGGGCGCACGCAAGTTTAGGTCGAGCGCGGAGTCCCAATCTTTTAATTCCAACTCGCGCGCCTTACCTACGGGCATGATCGCCGCCGAGTTAACCACGATCTTCAACGGCGCTTTGATTTCATCGACCAGCGAGAATAGAAAATCAATTTTTTCCGGCACGGTCAAGTCTGCGCGGATGGGCAGGCAGTCCACGCCGAGGGCGCGAATCTCTTCGGCGGTGCGCTCGGCTTCCATCACCGAGCCGCGATGATGCAGTGCAATGGCATAGCCCATGCGGGCAAGGGACAAGGCAAAGGCTTTGCCGAGTCGGTGCGCGGAACCGGTTATGAGGGCGAGGGCGGGTGTGGTCATAGGAATTATGCGAAGAGTATAATGGACTTGCTGAATTTTATCTCATTCGCCTTAATCAATAATCTCAGATTTCGATATGACAAACATTTGGCATTCCCTCCCTCTCGGTGACGGTATGATGGCGGCGGAACCATCCGAGGAAATCCGCGCGGCGTTTCAGGCGGTGTACAAATCTGCGGGCGAACCTGCAGATATGGCAGTCTTCACGCGGCACGAATCGGAAGGTCGACTGCATTGTGAGGTCATTGCATATTTCTCGCCGTCGGCCTCAGCGTTGGCAAGGTTCTTCGAGGCAGAACCCTGCCAAAGACCGTCACGAGGCGGGTTGGGTCTGCTGGCAGGGAATGAAGTCAGTTGGTCGGTTTTGTTTCCAGAGTAAAATCAATTTGCAAGGGAGATGAATTTCTTATCGTGCCTATCTCATAATCTTTTTTAATAATCGAAGAGGAGAATTACGGTTATGAAAAATTCCAACTACTTTGGCTCCTACTACATGATGGGTATGATGCTCGATGTGCAGGAAATGGACGGAAGGCTTGTTGCGGCGATGCCGGGCGTCCCGGCTGGGTATGAAATTCAACTGGAATCTCTCGGAGAGGAACATGCATTTCGAATGAAGGGCGGACCGGCGGATGGTTCCTCGGTTCAATTTATAAAAAATGAAGACGGCGAAGTGACGGTATTGAAGGTGGGAAATTTTGATTTCACAAAAGTTCCAACAGAAAAGGCAAAGTCACTTCCTTTGAGCGGCGTTCTGCTCGCGCCGGAATTTATCCCAACTCCAGAAAAACTTTCAGCATTTCAAGGGCTGTTGGATGCCATTCTTGCCAACCCGAACGGGACCTGGGTCGAATATGAACTGCCCTATCCAAAACATGAATTCGTTCAATATGTGATGGACAAAGATATTCTTATCTTTCACGGCTCCAACAACCGCGAGATCGAAACTTTTGAGCCAGTCCGCACTTCGGTTGAACTGTACGATAAGGCAGGCAGCGGCAATTTGCAGGCTGTTTACGGTACCCACGACGCGTTTTGGTCGATGTTCTTTTCTGTGGTAAATCGCACACAATTAAAAGGCACCATTCGCAACGGGGTCATGTACTTTCATAATCAACAGGGTGAACAACTGGCGGTCTATAATTTTTCGATCTCCGCCGACCAACTCCCGGAAAAGCCATGGATCGAAGGCGCGCTCTATTTTCTCCCGCGCGGCGCCTTTGAACGCCAGCGCCTTACCCCTGAAAGCTTTTCGAATGAATGGACAAGCCAGCAACCGGTAAAGCCGATCGCGAAGTTATCCATCCGCCCGGAGGATTTTCCTTTTCTGGAGAATATTGCAGGTCATGACGACAGCATGTTTTTCCGCCTCGAACAATTTGGCAAGTCGATTCACGATGCTGCCTTATCTGCTCACCTGGACGGCGCGCACTTCAGCGTGACCGTGCCCGATACACAAGAGATGGCAGATGCCATCGATGGTTACATCGAAATCCAAGCCATGCTGATGCCCGCCTCTCAATTTAACGTCGAACGGTCAGCCGCCGGGTTGACCTTGTCCATCGCCGGACTCTCTCCCGCGCATCAGCAAGTGTACGAGAAAACTTATAAAGATCTATTGAGTAAGTAACCCAAGAAGCAGCCCTATCAAGCGAGAGCCACTTACTACTTTCTTTCAAGTCACGGCTATAATCGCACGACATTGCATCTCTATAAGTAGTTGTACAACGCATCTTTAGGAGTCTCTCTTGTCTCGTCTCATCGCCATCGGCGTCCTCGCCTCATTATTCTTCAGCAGTACATTCGTCCTTAATCGTGGTATGAGCCTGGCAGGCGGGCATTGGGCATGGACCTCCAGCCTGCGTTTTGGCTACATGATTGTTTTTCTGGTGTTCCTGCTTTTAGTCACGCAGGGATGGAAAGCGCTCACGCAAGTTTGGGAAGTCTTTCGTCAACACATTGTATTCTGGGTGCTTGCAGGCGGGGTCGGTTTTGGCATCTTTTATGCAGCTATTACTTTTAGCGCCACCTATGCGGCAGGCTGGGTCATAGCCACCACATGGCAGACCACCATCCTCGCCACACCCATCGTGTTGATGCTCTTCGGCAGGCGAGTGCCCGTCAAGGGTATTCTACTTACCATCCTGATCTTTGCAGGCATCGTCCTCGTCAACATCGAACAAGCCACGGCCACCAGCCTCCAGACAGTTTTGCTCAGCGCTGCGCCCGTTCTCCTCGCTGCCATTGCCTACCCCATCGGCAATCAACTCGTTTGGGAGGCGCGCCTCGGCGAGCGAAAACGCATCCCGCACATTCAACATCCCATCTTGGAAAATGGATTCGCCCGGGTGCTGCTTCTGACTCTCGGCTCGATTCCTTTCTGGATCATTCTGCTCTTCGTGACAAATCCCCTGCCTCCCTCTTCGGGACAGTTGCTCAGCACTGCGTTAGTCGCCCTACTCTCCGGCGTGGTCGCAACTACTTTATTCCTGTACGCACGACACCTAAGCAAACATGCCTACGAGATCGCCGCTGTGGATGCGACCCAATCCATGGAAGTAGTCTTTTCACTTGCAGGTGAAATTTTATTGCTCAACGGAGCCCTGCCCGGCTTGTTGGGAATCACAGGCATCGCCTTGACCGTCATCGGGCTGATCGCCTATATCGTAATGCAATCAAAAAGCTGAATGGAGAAATGAAAACACCCTGGCATCCCAAAAACCAGGGTGTTTTTTCAACAAAGAATTTAATACCCGTCAGTACAAGCCCTTAGCCTCTGAACAGATTCGAAATAAAGAACCAGATATTCGCAGGCCGCTCTGCAAGTCGGCGCATGAAGTAGGGATACCAATGCGTCCCGAAGGGGACATAAACGCGCACCGGGTAACCATCCTTTGCCAATGATTCCTGCAAATCACGCCGAATGCCGTAGAGCATCTGAAATTCAAGTCCGCTTTTGGGCAGGCCGATCTTTTCAGCATAGCTTTTGGCAAAGGCAATGCGCTTATCGTCATGTGTGGCAATGGCAGGGATGGGCGGAATGCGCCCGTCTTCGCTGAGAGTGGATTCCTGTGCAAGGGCGGCATCCAGCAGAATCTTAGTGATGAGGTCGAAATTTGCATCCACGTCCGCTTTTTTGGGGAAGGCCTTGTCTGGCGGTTCGTTATATGCCCCTTTGACGTTACGGATGCGCACTCCATCTTGCACCATGCGTCGCACATCCGCTTCAGTGCGGAAGAGATAGGCTTGAATAACCATGCCGTGATTCTCATAGCCCTTTTCGCGCATGGCGTAATGCAGGTTGATGGTTTTGTCGGTATAGGGAGTATCTTCCATATCCACACGCAGGAAGGTCTTTGCACTTTTGGCCCGGGCGAGGATCCGCTCCAGGGTCTCGGCACACAGGCTCTCGTCGAGGCCCAGACCGATCTGTGTCAACTTGATGGAGATATTGGCGCGCAAGCCCGGCTCGGCTCCAATCGCATCCAGAGTCGCAAAGATATCATCGGCGGCCTGTTGAGCTTCTTCGGGTGTACTGGTATGTTCTCCGAGATGGTCGAGCGTGGCGTTGATCCCTTTTGCATTCAATTCACGCACCGCGCGCAGGGCGTCTGCCAGGGTTGTCCCTGCGACGAAACGGGATGCAGTGCGCCAGGCGAATCCCCAACTTGTGATCAATTTCTGCGCCCAGGCGGCTTTGGAAAGGTAGATGAGGAATGAACGAAGCATATCCATCCTTTGAAGGCGGAATGTGTCTCAATGGACAATATATTCTAGCACAGGCTCCCTTTTTCGGTGTGTTATACTTTTTCCGTGATATTTGTCATACAACATGACAAAAGCATTCCGTATCCTGAATTTGGAGGTTGAGTGAGAAACCGCAATACGAACACCATTCTTCGGGGTGTTTCCATCCTTTTTTTATTGGGCGCATTCATTCTAACCGTCGTATCCCTGATTACCTTCAGCCGACAACGAAATAGCTACCCGGCCGGTATGACGATCGGTGGCGTGCCCGTGGATGGCCTCTCCCCGGCAGAAGCATCTCAACGCCTGCTTGAAGTGTATACCTCTCCCATTGAAGCGGAATATAATGGCGCAGTCTTTCACATCGACCCGGGCGCCGTTGGTTTTCAGGTGGATATTGAGACCATGCTCGCCGCCGCGGATCTCACCCGCACTGGCGGTTCTTTCTGGGGCGGCTTTTGGGATTTTCTTTGGAACCGTACCCCACCTGAATCTCAAATTCCCCTAAGTGCTACAGTGTCAGAGGAACGCCTGCGGGAATTTTTAGGGAATGAGATTGCCTCGCGCTACGATCAGCCGCCTGCTCCTGCCCAGCCGATCCCCGGCGGGACCTCCTTCCTGCCCGGCGCACCCGGACAGACTCTCGATCTGGACCGGGCAGTTCTCATCCTCACCAATGCCCTGCGCTCCCCAAGCAATCGTTCCGTGACTCTTACCTTCAACCAGACCACGGCCGCCAGACCTACGATTGAAAATCTGGAGATCCTGCTTAAGCAGATCGTCCTCACCTCCAATTTCGACGGCCTGATCGGCTTTTATATGATGGACCTGCAAACCGGGCAGGAGATCCATTTTGCGATCAACAACAAACAGGAGATCAGCACAGAGCCAGATATTGCCTTCACGGCCTCCAGCACCATCAAGGTTCCCATTGTTGCGTCTTACCTTATCAATCGTGGCAGCAATCTCGATACCACAACTGCCGATATCATTTCCCGTGTACTCGGCAAATCGGACAACTCCGCCACAGACCTGGTGCTCGAACGCATCGATACCACCAACGGCCCGATCATTGTGACGCAAAACATGGAAGCGCTCGGTTTGAACAGTACCTTCCTCGGCGGTATGTTCTTCCTCGGCGCGCCGAATTTACTGCCTGGCCGAATCACGCCTGGTAATTCGCGACCCGATGTATTCTCCGACCCCGATCCCTATTCACAAACCACACCTGCTGAAATGGGCATTCTTCTGGCAGATATTTACCAATGCGCGAAGAACAGCGGCGGAGCGCTTGTGGCTGCCTTTCCAGATAAGATCTCCCCGGCCACCTGCCAATTGCTCATCGACTTCATGGCCCAGGATAAATTGGGATCGCTAATTCAAGGCGGCGTACCCGATGGAACGCTCGTCCCTCACAAACACGGATATGTTCTTTCCAGAGATGGCATCATGCACGACACAAGCGATGTCGGCATTGTCTATTCGCCCGGCGGGGATTTCGTTCTATCCATATACACCTACCACCCAGTTCAGAACATCTGGGATATCACCAATCCCCTTTTCGTTGACCTGACCAAGGCCGTTTATAATTACTTCAACATTTCGGTTCAATAACCTCTCGACCCGTTTTCCTCTGAAAACGGGTTATTTTTTCACTCTTCGTATATAATTTGACCCATGAGCGCCTCCTTTGGACTTTACCGCCTGCAACAAGTGGACAGCCAAATCGACCGCGTTCGGGCGAGATTGGAATCCATCCGCAAGGCGCTTGCAAACGACGTTGAACTTCAATCGGCATTGACCCGCTTTCAAAATGCACAGTCCGGTGACCAACAGGCCGGAACAGCCATGAAGAATGCCGAAGCAGAAGTGGCAGCGCAGAAGATAAAGATCGAACAGGTCGAATCCAGCCTTTACAGCGGCAACGTTAAGAATCCCAAAGAACTGCAAGACCTGCAAAAGGAAATCGTCTCGCTCAAAAAACATCTTTCGACTCTCGAAGAACGCGAGTTGGAAGCCATGATATCCGCTGAGACGGCGGGGATCGAATTACAAAAATCCCAGGCCGAGCTTGAAGTCATTCAGGCCAGGCTTGGAAACGAACATAAAAATTTGATCGATGAACAGGGAACCCTTCTGAAGCAGTTGGAAAGCCTTGCTCAAGAACGTGAAGCCGCACGTGCCCCCATCGCAGCCGACCAGTTTGCCGTGTATGAAGACCTCCGAAAGCAAAAACGCGGCGTGGCGATCTCTGAGATTGAAGATGATGCCTGCGCGTCCTGCGGCACAACCCTCAATGCATCGCTCCAGCAGAATGCGCGCTCGCAAAAACAACTGGTTCAATGCCCGTCCTGCGGGCGTATTCTTTTCGCCAAATAGTTAACCATCATGTTCCAATTCGCCATTGAACCCTTCTCCTTCTTTGTCGGCTTCATCACAGCGACCGTGATGTGGTTCGTCATCGCGCGTGCCCGCCCGCTTCTTGCGGAATTGCGCGAAGGAATGAAGGAACGGCGTGAAGTTGCACAAACCCGCAAGGCCAGCTCGGTGGAAGAAAACCATCGCCGCATCACCCTGCGCCGCGCCCAGGGAATGCATCTCGCATCGCCCTTGTTCGCCCTTGATGAAATCCTACAGGAGCCGCTTGTGCTGGCTCCACCTCAAATTCAGGAACCAGGTGCATCAGGAAATTTCACAGATGTCGTTACACAGACCCTTCCTTATCTGCCCACCTGGCCCGAGCTCGCGGCCGTTTACCAACCTCAAACCCTGACCCTCCCCGAGGTGCTGACGGGAAATGCAAATGTCGTCATCATCGGTCAACCCGGAATCGGGAAGACCGTGGCCCTGGCACACCTCGCAAGCCTGGCCGCGAATCGAAGCGAAAAGCTCGGAACATTGCAGGACGCCGTCCCCTTTCATTTCCATGTGGCAGACCTGAACCTGCCGGTACAAGACCCCAAGAATATTCTTAATCCCATCATCGAAGCATCATCCACTCACGCCCCAATGTTCGACCTCGGAAGAATCCCCGCTTTTGTCCAATCTGCCTTTAAGAGCGGCAGTGTGCTTCTGCTCGTGGATGGTTACGACGAAGTCACACAAGACGAGCAACATTTGGTGGCAGGTTTTTTCAAGCTTCTTACTCAAACCTATCCCGAAGTCCGCATCGTTACCACGGGCGCGCCAGAATATTTAAATGGCCTCATCACCTTAGGTTTCGTTCCACTTTCCCTTTGTAGTTGGTCGAGCCAACGCAACCGGGAATTCATCGAGCAATGGGGCGGACTTTGGTCCAACACAGTGGCAATGGAAGCCTGGGCGCAGACCGGGCCTGAACAGGTTGACCCGCTTCTTATCAACTCGTGGCTTGGTTCCGATATATCGAATTTATCTCCCTTTGAGTTGACTCTGAAAACCTGGGGCGCGTATGCAGGAGACAGCCTCGGAGCGCACATCCTTGAGGTGATTTCCACTCACGTCCGGCGCATTGCACCGTCAGATACTCCGCTGGCCGCCCTCGAAACGCTCGCCATGCAGGTGATGATCAGCGCAAAGCCGATCTTCGACCCACGCAAGGCGCGTGATTGGGTAAAGTCGTTTGAAGTGGCTGAAGAAACACCACAGGAAACAGTCAGTGAAGAGCCGGAAGCTGGAACGAAGGAAGATACGAAATCCCGAAAGGGAAAGAAGGTCGAGAAAGTATCCACGCCCAACACAGGTCTTCTCGGGTTGATGGCGGCAAGCGGATTGTTGATCGTCCATCCCAATAACCGCATGCGATTCGTGCATCCGATTCTTGCCGGATATCTCGCCGGGCAGGCACTGACCAATTACAACATGGATGAATCGCTCATCAACCAACCCGACTGGTCTGGAAAATATCTGGCCATGCGTTATGTCGCCGCTCACGGCGATGCCAGCCGCCTCGTTCAATCCATGATGGAATTCTCCCGTCTGCCGGTCCATCGTCCTTTGTTTGCGGCGGCCCGCTGGCTGCGAGACGCCCCGCGCAACGCTCCATGGCGCGGGAAGATGTTCGCCACACTTGCAGCCATCCTGCAAAGCGAAGGCATTCCGCTTGGCGTGCGCGGACAGGCCATGGCCGCCTTTGTATACAGCAACGACCCAAGCGCGGCCGCATTGTTCAGGCAGTTTATCGCATCGAATTCCTTTGAATTGATTCATCTCGCCATTTTGGGCGCCGGTGCGATCCGTGATTCGAAATCGATCAAGATCCTCGAACATGCCTTGCAGGCTCCCAGCCTCCCGGTAAAACGCGCGGCTTGCATGGCGTTGACCGCCATCGGAACAAACGAATCCCTGGAAATCGTCGCACAGGCCCTGCTCGGCGGCGAAGAGGATATTCGCCGTGCCGCCGGTGAAGCGCTGGCAAACGATCCGGGCGAAGGTCATTCCATGCTGCGCGACGGGGTTACCATTAACGATATTCTTCTGCGGCGCTCGGTTATTTATGGGCTGGGACGAGTCAAGGAATCCTGGGCGCTTGATCTGCTCAAGAAGATCCAAATCGAAGACGACCAGTGGGTAGTGCGCAACGCCGCTACAGAAGTCTTGGATTCAAAATCGAAGATCGCCGCGCTGGCTCCGCGTACCATCAAGCCACCTTCAGAAACCCCCTGGCTCATCGAGTTTGCCGCCAAAAAGGGACTTGGCATCTCCCCTGGCGTTCCAGCCACAGATATTCTCATTCTGGCATTCAAGGACGATAATCCTGAGATTCGCCTGTCTGCTCTTCAGTTTCTGAAGTCCACCCCGCAGGATGTGGTGCTCCAGCAGATCTACCAGGCCATGTACAAAGATGACCCCGAACTGCGGGAAGCTTCGTACAACGCCATCTGGGAGATCGGTACCTCCGGTGTCAAACTCCCCCACCCCAGTCAAGATGGATTCGTATAACATGCTCATCACAAACGCAAACCTCATTACATGGGAAACACCCAACCGCGTCCTTCCCAACCACGCGATCTACATCGAAGGCAGCCAGATCAAGGAGATCGGGACGACCAAATCGCTGACTGCAAAACATCCCAAAACTAAACCGACAGATGCCGGCGGGCAATATGTGATGCCCGGCGGCATTTGCGCGCATACCCATTTTTACGGCGCATTCGCGCGCGGAATGGCGATCCCGGGTACTGCCCCAAAGGACTTCCCAGAGATCCTTAAAAAATTATGGTGGCCACTCGACCGTTCCCTCGACGCTGAGAGTGTGCGCTATTCGGCTCTTGTTTGTCTTGTGGATGCGATCAAGCATGGAACCACAACTCTCATCGACCATCACGCCTCCCCCAATTCCATTGACGGCTCCCTGGATATCATCGCCGATGCCGTGGATAAAAGCGGCCTGCGTGGCGTGTTATGTTACGAAGTCACCGACCGTGACGGGGTCGAAAAGGCGAATGCAGGCATCAATGAGAATGTGCGTTTTCTCAAACGCCTCGCCTCGAATCCCCACCCGCGCCTGGCCGGAACCTTCGGTCTGCATGCCAGCCTGACCCTTTCTGGCGCGACCCTGCAAGCCTGTGCAGCCGCAGTTCCCGAAGGAACAGGATTCCACATCCACACCGCGGAACATGAATCTGACGAATATGACAGCCTGCGAAAATCGGAAATGCGGGTGATCGACCGGCTGCATAAGCATGGCATCCTCGGCCCTCACACCATCACCGCTCACGGCGTTCATTTCGATGCGCGCGAAATGGAAATCCTCAAGGAAACAGGTTCATGGCTCAGCCATCAACCCCGCTCCAACATGAACAACGGCGTCGGCGTGGCACAGATCGAATCCATGATGCGCATGGGCATCAAAGTCTGTCTTGGTAATGACGGTTTCACCAACTCGATGTGGGATGAATGGAAGACAGCCTACCTTCTCCATAAGGTCGAACACCGCGACCCGCGCCGCATGGGCGGATATGACGTACAGCAGATGGCGATCTACAACAATTCGGCGCTGGCACAAGTTTTCTTCCCGGAAACTTCCATCGGGCAGCTCATCCCTGGCGCAACAGCAGACCTGGTCTTTGTGGACTATCATCCCTTTACTCCGCTCACAGAAGGAAATCTTCCCTGGCATATCATCTTTGGCTTCCAGCAAAGCATGGTCACCAGCACCATGGTCGCCGGAAAGTTCCTGATGAAGGATCGGGAACTGCTCACGCTCGATGAAGCCGAGATTGCCGCACGCGCAAGGGAAATTGCGCCGCGTATTTGGAAGAAGTACGAAGAAGAAGTTGCCAAGGTAATGTAATTCGCTTTTTTATAAAAATACCATGCCAGGTCCACGACCCGACATGCGCATTATCCTAAAGACGGAGATTCCATGAAGGAAGATCATATTCTTGTATCCATTGCTGTTTTGGGGGGAACTGGAAAAGAAGGAAAGGGCCTGGCCTACCGCTGGGCACGCGCTGGTTATCATGTTCTTATCGGCTCACGGTCTGAGGAAAAGGCTGTGGCTGCTGCAAGGGAGATCGGAGAAATGATCGGCGATGTATCCGCTGTCATGGGGATGGACAACCCCAGGGCGGCGAAAGAGGCGAATATCGTCGTGTTGACCGTGCCCTATGCCGCGCATCGCGATACGTTGGAATCGGTCAAGGATGAACTAAAGGGAAAGATCCTTGTGGATGTGACTGTTCCGCTGGCCCCGCCCAAGGTTTCCACAGTGCAAATGCCCGCCGCCGGTTCGGCTGCACAGGAAGCCCGGCAGATCGTCGGTGATGGGATCGAAGTTTGCGCTGCATTTCAAAATATTTCCCATGAACACCTGCTGGGAGAGGAAAGTGTGGAATGTGATGTGCTGGTAACCGGTACAAGCAAGGAAGCACGCGCCGAGGTTATTAAGCTGGTTGAGGCAGCCGGGTTGAAAGGCTGGGACGCAGGCCCGATCGAGAATTCGGTTGTGGTCGAAGGCCTGACCAGTGTGTTGATCGGCATCAACAAAAAATATGGCTCGACTCATGCAGGTATTAAGATCACAGGAATTTCAAGGTAATCGGCAAGGCGTAATGCGTAAGTGATTACGTAGTACGCATTACGTAATACATACATGTCTCTCACTCTCATCTCGCTAAAAAATATTCCCTTCATCCGCCAAGGCGATTCCCTGGCGGATATTCTTCTTAACTCTCTGACGCAAACCAATCTGACCCTCCAGGACAACGACATCCTCGTACTGGCACAAAAGATCGTCAGCAAGACCGAAGGCCGTATGGTCAACCTTGCAGATG
This sequence comes from Anaerolineales bacterium, assembly GCA_016789225.1. Lineage (GTDB taxonomy): Bacteria > Chloroflexota > Anaerolineae > Anaerolineales > Villigracilaceae > Villigracilis. Next base: position 27,385 of record JAEURI010000002.1, on the reverse strand, counting down.
TCACACCGTCGCCGCGCGCCATCGACCTTGCGCCGCAGGTCGATAAGGATGCAAGGCTGATCGAATTGATCCTGCAGGAAAGCAATGAAGTGATGCGCGTGCGTAAGGGCGTCATCGTTGTGGAACACAAACTTGGTTTTGTCTGCGCGAATGCAGGCATCGACCATTCCAACGTCATGGGTGAAGGCAACTCGAACGAAGAATACGTCCTGCTCCTGCCCGAAGACCCGGATGCCTCTGCAAAAAAACTCCGCGAAGACATCAAACAAAAAACGGGCAAAAACGTTGGAGTGATGATCATCGACTCGCATGGGCGCGCCTGGCGGAACGGCACCGTCGGCATTTGCATCGGCCTGAGCGGGATTCCCGCCCTTATCGACGAACGCGGCTGGCATGACCTCTTTGGCTATACCCTCAAAGCCACCATCGTCGGCGTCGCGGACGAACTTGCAGCAGCGGCTTCGCTTGTGATGGGTCAGGCTGCCGAGGGAACGCCCGTCGTTCACGTGCGTGGTTTTCCTTATCCGCTTGGCGAAGGCTCGCTCAAGGAACTGATTCGTCCCAAAGATATGGACATGTTCCGTTAAATCTCCCAAGGACGATAAACGCTAACGGGAATCTTATGCGTCCCTGATATAAAGGGCGCGCAACAACATTCCCGGAGGAACCATGCCCTTCCCTGAAAAATTTCTCGACCTCATCAAACCTGAAACCAAAGCTTTTTTATTTCTCGCCACCGTGAATTCCAAAGGACTTCCGCAAGTCACGCCCATCTGGCTCGACACAGACGGCGAATACATTCTTGTGAACACAAATGAAGGCCGTATCAAGGACCGCAACATGAAGAAAAATGCGGATGTGGCCATGGTCATTCAAGACCCCAATGACCCTTATCGCTATCTCGGCATGCAGGGAAAGGTCATCTCCCACACCACCGAAGGTGCCGATGAACACATCAACATGCTCTCCTTGCGCTACTACGGCAGACCATGGACATACCGCGAGGGGCAAAAGCGGATCATTTTCAAAATCCAGCCGACTTCCTTTGACCAACACTAACCTGCGCGATTTTCTGCGTACCCGCCGTTCGATCCGCCGCTTCAAACCCGACCCGGTTCCTGATTCGGTCATTCGAGATATTCTCCACACTGCCACCTTTGCCCCCTCCGCACATAACCGCCAACCCTGGCGTTTTATTGTGCTGACAAATCCCATCACCAAATCCCGCTTCGCAGACTCGATGGCAAAAGAATTCCAACGCGATCTCGAAAGGGACAACCTCGCCGTGGATGAGATCCAAAAACGGCTAAACCGCTCCCGCGAAAGAATTAGCAATGCCCCGGTCGTCATTCTCTTGTGTGTAGATATGACCGAAATGGATAATTACCCCGACGCGCGCCGTAAACAAGCAGAATATCTGATCGCCACTCAATCCGCTGCAAATGCAGGCATGCAGCTTCTGCTCGCCGCACACGCCGAGGAACTGGGCGGGGTTTGGGTATGCAGCCCTGTGTTTGCACAGGAAACGGTGCAAAATGCCTTGAACATTTCAAAAGCATGGGAGCCGCAAGCCATGTTCCTGCTTGGGTATCCGGTGGAGGCTCCAGCCGGTAGCAGAGAAAGAAAATCACTGGATGAAATCTCGATATTCTTCGACGAACAAAGGTAACCGAACTTGAAAATTGTCGCCCTCGCGGGCGGGGTCGGTGGCGCGAAACTCGCCCACGGACTTGCCCAGATCCTGCCACCGGAAGAACTAACCGTAATCGTCAACACTGGCGATGATTTCGAACACCTGGGGTTGTATATCTGCCCGGATCTCGATACGGTTTGTTATACACTCGCTGGCCTTGCCAACCCCGAAACCGGTTGGGGTCGTGTTGGGGAAAGCTGGAATACCATTGCCAATGTCGAAAAACTCGGTGGACCAGCATGGTTCAGGCTTGGTGATCAGGATATTGCAACCCATCTTGAAAGGACGAGGCGACTTAAAGAAGGACAGCCCTTATCGCAGGTCATCAGGGATTTTTGTAGGGCCTGGGATGTCCGCCATACTGTCCTCCCCATGTGTGACTCGCCCGTGCGGACGATGGTGGACACAGATGAAGGGGAACTGGCGTTTCAGGAATATTTTGTTCACAGGCGCTGTGAGCCGATAGTCAAAGGTTTCAGGTTCGATGGGGCCGAGGCCGCTGAACCAGCTCCCGGTGTGCGTGAGGCGCTTGAATCTGCGGATGCAATCGTTTTCTGTCCGTCCAATCCGTGGGTGAGCATCGACCCGATCCTTCGGGTTGTCAAAAAGATCAACAAGCCGGTCGTGGCGGTTTCTCCGATCATCGGAGGAAAGACTGTTAAAGGACCGGCCGCAAAGATGTATACTGAATTAGGCATCGAGCCGTCTGCGTTGGCAGTGGCGATGCATTATCGCACCATCCTGACAGGTTTCGTGTTAGACAATGCAGACTTGAAGTATGAAGAAGAAATAAAGGCATTACAGGTAAAAACCCTGGTCACAGATACACTTATGAATCAACTTACAGATCGCGCACGGCTGGCGACCGATGTGCTACACTTTATCGGGAGTTACTAAGACATGTCACTTTGGGCAATTGTGCCTGTTAAACCATTACGACGCGGGAAGTCCCGCCTTGCCGGAGCGCTGACCGAAGATGAGCGCGCAATACTAAATCAGGAATTATTGGAACGAACTCTCAGGACATTGACCTCCCTGAAGGAATTAGATAAGGTGCTGGTCGTGAGCCGTGACTCTCAGGCGCTGACGATTGCTCGCAATCTCGGCGCGAAAACGGTGCAGGAGGATGGTCAGCCGCATTTGAATACTGCCCTTGCCCGAGCCTCGGTGATCGCACAGGTGCATGCCACGCAGGGAGTATTGGTTTTGCCGGTCGACCTGCCCTTACTCACTTCTGATGATGTGCTCGCTTTGATCGACCGGGCAGCAAAACCGCCAGTGGTGGTCATTGCGCCGGACAGACATCACAAAGGCACTAATGCCCTATTGATGGTTCCTGCCGGGCAGATCGAATATGATTTCGGCGAAGGCTCCTTCCAAAGACATTGCGAACGGGCTCTTCAATCAGGAGCCAGGCTCGAAGTCGTTGAACTTCCATCGCTGGGTCTTGACCTCGATGACCCCGAAGACCTGGAGCTCATCCGAAAAATGGAAGCAACAAAAGTATAGACATTCAAATTGCCACAGGAAAGTAAACCCTATGAAGTTTACGAAACCTGTGGCAAAATTTTTATTATGAATTGACTGGGTGTCTTCAATCGCTTAGAAGTTTTTGGGAAGTGGCGCATATAACCATATCATCTCACATTCAAGGAGAATGTCATGACCAAACAGCGCGTTGCTCTTTACCTGCAAGACTCGCACGACCTACGTGACGGATTGGAGTACGCAAAGTACGCGGAAGAGAAAGGCTTCGAAGCCGTATGGCAGGCAGAAAGCCGCCTGGTACGCGATGCGATTGTTCCAATGGCGGGGTATGCCGCTGTGACGAACAAGATCAAAGTCGGCTCCGGCGTGATCAACAACTGGACGCGCAACATCGGGCTGCTGGCGGCCACTTTCCTGACACTCGATGACCTTGCCCCGAATCGAGTCATCTGTGGCCTTGGCGCATGGTGGGATCCGCTAGCCAAGAATGTGGGCATCGACCGCAAGAAACCCCTCACAGCCATGCGGGAAACGGTCATGGTGATGAAGAAATTACTCAACATGGAACGTGTGACCTTTGACGGCGAATTCATCCATGTCAATGGCATTGAATTGGATGTGGTCTATGGCCGACGCGAACCGCGCAATGTGCCCATCATGATCGGCGCAACCGGCGACCAGATGATGGAGCTCACCGGTGAAGTGGCGGATGGCGCAGTGCTGAACTACTGCGTTGCCCCCGAATACAACGACAAGGCCATGGAACTGCTCGAAAAAGGCCTGAAGAAATCCGGGAGGAAAATGGAAGACTTCGACCGCCCGCAGTTGATCGTCTGCTCTGTGGATGAAGATCACGACAAGGCCATCAATTATAGCAAGATGCTTCTGTGTCAGTACATTGCCCAACAGCCGCACATCGCAAAAGCCTCGAATGTATCGGACGATGTCGTAAAGAGTATCCAATCCATTCTTGGCTGGCCCGCCACCAAGGAACAGGTGATGAAGGCAAAGGACCTTGTGCCGGATGAACTCGTTCACAAGATCACCGCCTCCGGCACGCCCTCCGAAGCGATCGCCAAGGTGGAGGAATACAAGAAACGCGGCTGTACCTGCCCGATCCTCTACCCGGTTGGCGGGAACTTCAAGCTACTCATTGACACGTTTGCACAGAACTAAATCCTGACATTTTGCACCTGATATGTATGAGCCGTGTCATCTTGACGCGGCTCTTCGCTTGCTATATACACATACTGAATGTAAGATACCTGCCAAGGAGATACCCAATGAAATCATTAACAACAAAGAGCATTGCCCTCTTGATATTAATTCCCATTTTTCTTGCTGCCTGCGCCCCGTTGGCTCCCGCAACAGAAGCCGCCCCTGTGATTCAGTTTGATACACCAAGTGTAAATGTCGGCACACTCCGCATCGCAGTCCTTCCCATTATCGACACACTGCCCATGTATGTCGCCGAGGCGGAAGGCTTATTCTATAAACGCGGCCTGACGGTCGAACTGATTCCCGTTGCCTCTGCCCCCGAACGCGATCAATTGCTGGCCGCAGGTGAAGTGGACGGGACGATCAACGAAACCCTTTCCGTCATGCTGTTTAATAAAGATACCGTACATATGCAAGCCGTGCGCTATGCACTTCGCCCCACCGAAGGCTATGGACATTTTTTCATCCTTGCTTCAGGCAAGAGCGGCATCACCAATGCACAAGGCCTCAAAGGCGTTGAGATCGGGGTGTCACAGGGAACGGTCATTGAATACGTCACCGAGCGTTTGCTGCAAGCCGAAGGTCTGACCGCCGATGAGATCAAGACCATTGCCGTGCCCAAGATTCCGGACCGCATGGCATTGCTCGGCTCCGGCGAACTCGCCGCCGGTGTATTACCTGACCCGCTTGCATCGCTTGCCATCAGCCAGGGCGCGGTAAAAGTACTCGATGATTCCAAGCATCCGGAATACGGCTTCAGCGTCTATTCCTTCCTCAAGGATGTGAACGTCTCGAATGCTGAATCCGTCCAGGCCTTTCTCGCCGCCATTGACGAAGCGACCGCCCACATCAACGCCGACCCCGCCAAATACACCTCGCTATTAAGCGACAAGGGTCTTGTCCCGCCGCCGTTGCTGGAAACCTTCAAAGTACCTCCATTCCCTGCGAATGGCATTCCTACTGAAGAAGAATGGAACGATGCGCTGAAATGGGCAAGAGAAAAGGGAATGCTACCTGCGGATGTGAATTACACAGATTCAGTCAACGGTTCGCTTCTTCCCTAGCCGGTAACTGCTTCGGTTAAAAAGTGACTGTCACCTCAGCGGTGGCTTTCACTTTACACCCCAATGATATCCATCCAGTCGCTCGTTTTTCAATACGCCAATCACTTGCCGCTCTTCCAGGATTTCAACTGGACTATTTCCCGCGGCGAGACCTGCGCCATTCTCGGCCCATCCGGCTGCGGCAAGACCACCCTGCTATATCTGCTGGCTGGGCTGAAACATCCAATCTCCGGCGAGGTGAAGATCAATGATGAGCCGATCCTTCGCCCTCGCCCGCATAGTGGATTGATCCTCCAAGACTACGGCCTGTTGCCCTGGTCCACCGTGCGCGAGAACGTGGAACTGGGAATCAATGTCCGCAATCTTTATGGGCCAGATGGCAAGCACACGCCAAGAAACTTCCTCCCAAAAGATAATATCGAAGGCTGGATCAACCGCCTCGGCCTGAGCGAAGTGGCTGATAAATTTCCCGGCCAACTCTCCGGCGGGCAGCGTCAACGTACCGCCATTGCACGGACTCTCGCCCTCGAACCGGACCTGCTCTTGATGGACGAGCCATTCTCCTCACTGGATGCCATCACCCGTGAAGACTTGCAAAACCTGACCCTTTCTTTGTGTGACGAGCAAAATATCACACTGGTCATCGTCACCCACGCCATTGAGGAAGCTGCTGCGCTTGGACAAAAGATCCTCCTGCTCGATACACCGCCAAATCGAAGCGCGAATATTTTCGATAATCCAAATGCAGGCTCCAGCGGATACCGCACCAGTGTGAAATTTCATGCTATTTGCGAACGGCTATGGGCTGAAATGCAAAAAAGGAATGTCCTCGCATGAAACGGCGCGATGTCATTTTGGCTGCCCTGGCGCTGATCGTCCTCTGGCAAATCCTGGCCATGGTGGTCTCCATGCCTATTCTGCCAACACCGTTTGTAGTGTTTACGGTCTTCTTCAAGGAATTGCAACATGGATTGTTCACACATTTTGCAGTCAGCCTGTGGCGCGTCACTGCCGGGATGCTTCTCTCTGTTTTAGTGGCCGCCCCAGCAGGGCTGGTCATTGGCGGCTCGAAACGATTGAACCGGCTATTTTCCCCGATTATTTATTTGCTGTATCCAATTCCGAAAGTGGTCTTTGTGCCGGTGATCATCCTGTTCCTGGGGATCGGCGACACGGCAAAGATCTCAATCATGTTTCTGATCCTGTTCTTTCAGATCATTGTCCTCGTCCGCGACCAGGCTAGTGGAATTGCACCGCAACTCATTCAAAGCCTGCAAAGTCTCGGCGCAGGCAGGCGCGCGCTTTTTCGGTTTATCTATCTGCCCGCAAGTTTGCCTGCCATCCTCACCGCATTGAGACAATCCATTGGCACAGCAGTAGCTGTATTGTATATCACCGAACTTTCCGCCACCAAATACGGGCTTGGCTATTACATCTACTATAAAGGCAGCACGTTGCTGGATTATCCATCCATGTATGCAGGGGTCATCGCCATGAGCCTGCTGGGACTTGGCATGTATTTCACGGTGGATTGGTTGGAGAGAAAGTGGTGCAGGTGGAAGTTTGTTGGTTAGACAATAAATGGTTGTCCATCGTCAAAATAGCAGCCCAAGCCAAAAAAATAAACTGAACAAAAACGCGGTCTGCCCTGTGCCAGCGAGGGCAGCGTTGAGCGGATGTCCTTGTTGCGTAAAGACCGTCCTCAAGGTACGAACTGCAACAGGCAATGAGAGCCAAGCCAACATCCCGCCGATTGGAATAATATTCATCATTACAAAAACAGGCACAAGCAAATAGGCTGCTCCCATCAAAAGGACATACTCGGTTTTTGCGCCTTGCGCGCCCAACCGAACCGCAAGAGTGCGTTTGCCTGCCTTGTGGTCGCTTTCGAGATCGCGCAGATTGTTCACAACCAGGATCGCAGTCACGATCAAACCCACAGGAACAGCCATCCACCATGCCGCGAAGCTGACCGAACCGACCTGCACGAAATACGTCCCGGCTACAGCCGCGAGACCGAAGAAAATAAAAACGAAAACATCACCCAGGCCATGATAACCCAATGGAAACGGTCCGCCCGTATAAGCCACAGCGGCGAGAATGGCCGCAGCGCCGAGCCAGATCACGGTCCAGCCGCGAAGCGCCGCGAGATACAAACCAAGCAAGACCGCCAGCGCAAAGATGAAGAACATCCCGCGCTTGACCTGTGCCGGAGTCAACAATCCGGCCTGGGTCACACGTACAGGGCCAAGCCTACCCTCTGTATCAGCGCCGCGCTCGAAGTCAAAAACATCGTTGGCCACGTTGCTGCCAATTTGAAGCAATAAGGCAACGAACAGGGCCGCCAATGCGGGCAATAATTGGAACGAGCCATCATGCCATGCCAGTGCGCTGCCCATCGCCACGCCCGAAGCCGCTGCTGGTAATGTCCGCGGACGAATGGCCAGCCACCAAATTTGAAACAGGTTTGGTTTTTCGCTCATAAGGGCCGCAGTATAACATGGGTATAATCACGCTTTCAGGAGAATTGATGACCCAACTAACCGGGCGGGAACGCGCCCATTATGTTCAATCCATGTTCACCAAGATCGCGCATCGCTATGATCTGATGAATCGACTCATGACCGGCGGGCAGGATGTGCGCTGGAGAAGGGAAGTTGTCCGGCTGACACGGCTGCGTCCGCACGCCTCTTTACTGGACCTGGGAACGGGCACCGGCGACCTGGCCCGCGAGGCGCTGACACAGTACCCCAAAGCCCGCGTGACCGCGGCCGATTTTACCCTTGAGATGATGCGCGTTGGAAAGAAAAATGGCGATCTTAATTTTTCATCTGCTGATGCGTTGAATTTGCCGTTCAAAGAAAAAACGTTCGATGCTGTGGTCTCCGGTTTTTTGATGCGTAATGTGACCGACGTTCAGCAGGCGCTGAAGGAACAGCATCGGGTGATCAAACCCGGCGGGCGGATTGTTATCCTCGATACCACACGCCCGAAGAAAAATATCCTTTCCCCTTTCATTAAGTTTCATATGCATGTCATCATCCCCACAATCGGCGGGGTACTCTCCGGGATGCGCGACGCCTACACCTATTTACCAGACAGCACCGAGGGATTCTTAACTGCAGAGGAACTTTCTGTCCGCATGGTGGCTGTCGGTTTTAGACGCGTAAATTTCAAACGGTTGATGTTCGGGACGATTGCCATTCATTGGGGGGAGAAGTAAAAAGATACCGTAACATTTATGTTGAGATATATGTTGCTTTATTAGACATTATCGGAAACAACTTAAAAATAACGTCCCGAAGGTTGTGAGTAATTGGTCATCTACTCAAACCTTCGGGACGTTTTGGCTTAATTACCGATGATGTCTTATTAACGATACACATCCGGGTTGGCACAATGAGGCAAGCGCTCGCCATTCAAGCCAGCGATCAAGTTTTGCGCCGCCAATAGAGACATCTGGTCGCGCGTCCATTTACTGGCAGAGCCGAGGTGCGGGACGATGATGCAGTTTTCCAGTTCGAGCAGCGGGGAATCCATGGGCAGGGGTTCGGGGTCGGTCACATCCAGGGCGGCGGCAAAGATGCGTTTTGATTTCAGGGCAACATACAAGGCAGTTTGATCCACTACCCCACCGCGGGCCGTATTGACCAGGACAGCGTTGGATTTCATTTTCGAGAGAAATTCGGCATCGACAAGATGCTTGGTCTTTTGGGTCAAAGGAACATGAATGGAAACAAAATCTGACTCGCGCAATAAATCATCCAGTTCGGCGGGCTGAGAGCCGAAAGCCGGTTGGGCCGTGGGGTCGTGATAGATGACCCGCAGTCCGAATCCCTGGGCACGTTTGGCAACCGCCTGCCCAATGCGACCGAAGCCGACGATGCCCAACGTCGCGCCATGCAAGTCTGCGCCAAGAAATAGTGAGGGACACCATGTGATCCATTTTCCCGCGCGCAGGAATCGTTCCGCTTCCGTGATGCGGCGCGCAGCGGCAAGCAGGAGGGCAAAAGCCTGGTCGGCGGTGGCATCTGTCAAAACGCCGGGTGTGTTGCCGATGGGAATTCCGCGCTTGGTGGCTTCAGCAAGGTCAATATGATCCACGCCAACGGACATGCTGCTGATGACCTTCACTTGCGGGCCGATGGCGTCCATCAACTCTGTGTCGATGCGTTCGGTGAGAAGGCAAAGCAAGCCATCCACGCCGCGAACTTTTTCGAGCAATTGCTCACGGGTCGGCGGCAGGTCGGCGGTAAAAACTTCCAGGGTGGGAAAATGCTCCTTGACGAGATTCAGGCCAAGGTCGGGGATGAGGCGGGTGATGAGGATTTTGGGCGGAGTCATGTCCAGAGTATAATCCGGCTCATGCCAAAAATAAAACAACCCAACTCGCGTCATTGCTTTATCTGTGGACTGGAAAATCCCGTCGGTTTGCATTTGCATATTTATGAAACGGCACCCGGGGTGGTTGAAACACAATATATCGCGCCGGACCATTTTCAGGGCTATCCTGGTGTTTTGCACGGCGGCATTGTGGCGGCGCTGATCGACGAGATCTCAGGGCGGGCGCACATGGGCAGTGACCCAAACAACCCGCGCTTCATGTTCACTGGCAAGCTGGAAGTGAAATATCGTAAGAATGTACCCATTGGGAAGTTGTTGAAAATCGTCGGCAAGGTTGGCAAGACCAAAGGCAGAATCGCTGAGGCATGGGCGGGAATCTATGATGCTGAAACGGACGAACTGCTGGCCGAAGGGACGGGCATGCATATCAATGTGCCGGACCAGCAATTGGATATGTCGCAATTGGAAGAGTTGGGTTGGAAGGTATATCCGGATTGAACAAACCCGCCCTCGACCCGCTCATCTCTTCACCGGATAGCAACGAATATTTCAACTCGATAAGCCATTTAATTGGCGCGATTCTTTCGATCTCTGCGCTGGCTGTGCTTGTTTCTCTGGCGGCCATTGCCGGAAAACCCGCGCATGTGGTTGGTTTCGCCATTTATGGTACGAGTCTGTTCCTCTCCTTTTTATTCAGTTGTTTGTTGCATTTCTTTTTACTCTTTGGAAAATATTTGCGGGTCTTTGGCATTCTTGACCACAACGCCATCTACATTCTCATCGCCGGAACGTACACGCCCTTCTGCCTGACCATCTTCAGCGGCGCGACCGGCTGGGTGTTGTTCGGGGTCATCTGGAGTCTGGCGGTGTTCTTCATTACATTGAAATCCATCTTCTTCACGAAGATCTCTGTAATGTTGTCGAATATCAGTTTTCTGTTGATGGGATGGATCATCGTCTTTTTGGTCGGTCCTATTTACAATCAATTAGGACTCCAAGCCATGATCCTGCTCGTAATAGGCGGGTTGTTCTATACCGTGGGCGCATTGATCTTTGCCTTTGGAAAGCCCAATCCCTTCCCGCCTTATTTTGGAAACCATGAGATCTGGCACATTTGTGTGCTGGGCGGGAATGCGATCATGTTCCTGGTGATGTTGTTTTACGTTTTACCGTATCCATAATCGATTGAGGAGCTGTATATGTACACTACCGATATGTATGAAGGCGTACTGGCCGAGACCGTCACGATGACAGGAGCGAACGGGGAAACGATCAACGCCTATATGGCGCGCCCGCTTGGTGAAGGAAAATTTCCCGCCATGGTATTGGCGCATCACATGCCGGGTTGGGATGAATGGTATCGCGAGGCAACTTACAAGTTTGCGCATCATGGATATGTGACCATCTCCCCCAATCTATATTTTCGAGCAGGGCATGGAACGCCCGAAGATGTGGCGGCGAAAGTTCGGGCCGATGGCGGGGTTTCAGACGACCAGGCGGTCGGCGATCTTGAAGGCGCACTGAAGCACCTGCGCGAATTGGATTACATCAACGGTAAGGTCGGCATCTTTGGCACCTGCTCCGGCGGACGACATGCTTACCTGGCCGCCTGCCGCGCCAAAGGATTCGATGCCATTGTGGATTGCTGGGGTGGGAATGTGGTGATGGCTCCCGAAAAGTTGACGGCAAAAATGCCCGTCTCGCCTCTTGACCATACCCGTGACCTGCCCTGCCCCATTTTGGGTTTGTTTGGCGAAGAGGATTCCAGCCCAACTCCTGATCAGGTGAAGATCCACGAGGCGGAGCTCAAAAAGCAAGGCAAGAATTATGAATTTCACATGTACCCGAATGCGGGGCATGGTTTCTTCTACTATCACCGCCCGAACTATCGCCAGGAACAGGCCGTGGACGGCTGGCAGAAGGTCTTCACCTTCCTCGAAAAACATTTGGCATAGGAGAAATTCATGTGTACCATGATCGTTGAAAAAGTAAAGATCGAAGGCAGCGGCAAGGGAACGCAGGGCTGGTTTTCATTGCAGCAGGCCAATATCTCCTACGACCATCCCTTCAATGCCCCCTATGAACATGCCTTGAACATTGATTTCGTGAACGAATCACAAGGCCCATCTGCACGCGTGGCAGTGGAATTGAGCGAGTCCGCGGCGCGGGAGTTGGTGCGCACCATCCTGGCTGTGCTCGACCAGGCTGAGGCAGGCGGGCATTTGTAGAATTAATCCAAGCGGATCATCTTCTTTTCCAAAGCCAGGGTCACGGCGGCGGTGCGGTCCGTTACGTTCAGTTTATCGAAGATATGCACAAAATGCGATTTAACTGTCGCTTCGGTGATGTGTAGTTTTGCAGCGATCTCCTTGTTCGAGTCACCACGGGCGGCAATGGAGAGCACTTCGATCTCACGGCCGCTCAGCGAACGTTCGAGCGGGTGAGTCAATCGCTTCGTTAACTTTCCGGCGATGCTGGGGGACAGGGTCACTTCGCCACGGGCAGCAGAACGAATCGAACGAAACAATTCCTCCGGCGGCGCATCTTTCAACAGATAGCCAGTCGCCCCTGCTTCGAGTGCGCGCAAAATATCCGCATCGGTATCATAGGTGGTGAGAACCAGAACATGAACCGATACATTCTTTGCGCGAATTTGGGCTGTGGCGGTCACGCCATCCATGACGGGCATTTGCAAGTCCATCAGAATAAGGTCTGGTTTAAATTTTGCAGAAGCGGCTACAGCGGCCTCTCCATTTTCCACGTCAGCGACCAGCTCAAAGTCTGGTTGTGAAGCGAGAATGGCTTTCAATCCGCTGCGCACAACGGGGTGATCATCTGCAATGATAAGTCGAATCGTCATGCATCCTCTTGAATGGGTAAAGAGATCGCAATGGCAGTGCCTTTTTCGCGCTGGCTTTCGATGACCAACGCCCCGCGCAATTCCTCCACACGCTCGCGCATGGTCTTCAAGCCAAATCCCTGATGATGGCCTTTCTCAAAACCAATGCCGTCATCCACGATATCCAGGGCAACGAGATCGGGCATATAGGAAAGGGTGATGTCCACCCGGCTGGCCCTGGCATGTTTTTTGATGTTGTTCATGGCCTCCTGGGTGACGCGCAAAAGCGCCGCATCCTTTTCCGGACCGAGTGGCCTGGCGATGCCGGTAATGGCCGCGTTCACGCTGACGCCATTCTCCGCGGACCAGCGCGCCGCGAAGCCTTCGATGGACTCGACCAATGTGGAATGTTCCAATTGTTCAGGACGCAAAGCCCATACAATGCGCCGTGCTTCTTCGAGTCCTTCGCGCGCAGTTTGTTCGGCTTGTTGAAGGTAGGATGTGCCGGAATTATTTAAACGCGCGGCGGTCAGATGCATGATGATGCTGGTAAAGTCCTGCGCGAGCGTATCGTGAATTTCGCGCGCGAGGCGCTGCCGCTCTGCCAGGATGCCTGCTTCACGTTCCACTTTCAGCAAATTTGCACGGGTTTGTGACAGCTCATCGATCAACCTTTGACGTTCATGACTCTGCATGATGAGCGAGTTGATGAAGGAACCGATGATAATAGCCGTACCAAGGCCCATAATCCCTAGAATGATGAATGTAGGTATTGCAGAGCGGTCCATATCGAAGGAAAAAAATGAATTGAGAAGCAAACCCACAGTCATGATCGATGCGCTGAAGATCGCCCAGCGGATCGGCATCCGCGCAAAGAGGATCGGGTAGAACATCGCGGCCAGCATCAACGCTGCCGGGTGCGAAGCGATAAGAAAACCCCAAATAACCCAACCTATGATTTGATATGCCAGTGTGCGCGCCGGATGGATAACCCACAATTCGTCGCGCCGAAACATAAGGGGAAAATACCAAAATGCCAGCAAGGCGCTCAATGACATAAGGGCCGGAGTGGCGGCATATTTCAGGTCATTGCTCAGGAAAAGCAGCGATTGCAGGATCAAGACGCTGTAGGAAATGGCATGAAATACCCAATCCCATTTTTCCCATACGTGAGAATTTGCAAGTTCCCGATTTTTCATCATGCCCAGGAGTATACCGCCGTGGACATCGGTTCGAAACCCTAGTGTCCACGGCAGATCTTTATCTTATCCCTCGTTTTTTGTGTTCGGCCAGAATGCCCATGTGAGCCCCGAAAGCATCAAGAAGGCAATGCCTACAAATGTGCCGATATTTTCTGCAAGGATATCGAAGGAAATGGCAAGGAAGAAGAAGATGCCAATGACGCCAAGCCCGATCGCAATAAGTTTCTTATTTGTGTTCATGAATATTCTCCTTTTGATCTATATGTATTTCGCACGGGTTAGCCGCACGAATGGATTACGTCAATATGGGTTTACAAATACAGGGTGCGGCCAAAGATCGCGGCATATGCGACAAGGAAAATGACACTGGCCATGATCCAGGCCCAGCTTCGCACCAGGACAAAGGGTGCTTCACCAGTGTTCTTTTTACGGTCGAGCAATTGCATCATCCAGGCCAGGCCCGAAGTGCCGCCCATGCTGGAGGTAAAGGATGAGATCAGCACGATGATGAGCCCGTAGGGATTCAGCAAGCCGATCAAGACTGCGATCACGCCGCCGGTCAGATATGCGATCAACGAAATCATTTGTGCGCGGCCAATTCGTTCGTTGCCTTCGCCGCCGATGAAGGTGTCCATTCTTTTAATGGATATGCGGACGACCCAGTAATAGCTTGCAAGCCCAAGGATGGACAGGCCAACGCGATAGACCCACTCTGGTTGGAGGTTGTAAAAGACTCCACTTTCCCCGGTCCCAAGATCGCCAATGCCTGCCACGCCGGAAAAGAGCGAATATCCCGCCGCGACCATAAGATTGGTCGTAGCAAAATGCCAGAGGAAGAACTTGAGTTGAGAGTTTGCCTTGAAAGCGCGGTCAAAGAGGGCGACTCCGAAAATCCCAAAAATCAAACTTACCAGCGGACCCGCAAAGGATACAAGCCGATTCCCCATGTCTGAGAGGGAGGCAGTTTCGCAATCCACGTAAAATGCCCCAAGTTCTTTCACCTCCCCGCCGAGCAGGGCGCAGGCGAGCGAGTGGCCTGCATGTTCATGAACAGCGGTGGCAAGCATAAAAGAAAAGGCGGATATGGCAATCAGTGTGAGAAGGTCAACTTTTATTTTGGCCATGGAAAACTCCAATTCTCCGTCAAGGATAGCGAGAGTATAGGCCCTCATTCCTTAAACGGCATCTCTCTGCCGATGGATTTCCGCATCCATCTTTCGATGGATGGCCTTCGATGCAATTAAGATATACTCACGAACATATTCAGGAGATGAACATGGAACTTAAAGACATGATCCTCAAACGACGAATGGTTCGTAATTTTGCCGATAAGCCCGTTGATCCACATGTGATCGAGCGCATCCTTGACCTGACCCGCCATGCTCCCAGCGCCGGGTTTACACAGGGACAATCCTTCATCGTCGTCACAAAGCCGGAGATGAAAAAGGCGATTGCAGATACTTGTGAGGAGCAAGAGTACGTCAACAGCGGGTTTGACCCGTTCATTTCAAAGGCCCCTGTGTTATTAATTCCCTGCACCAGCGAGCTGGCCTATCACCGCCGCTACCAAGAGGCGGATAAAGTGGATGATGAGGGCCATGAGATCGAATGGCCCGTGCCTTATTGGTTCGTGGATATTGGTTGCTCGGTGATGATCGCCCTGCTGGCCGCCGTTGACGAAGGGCTGGTGTGTGCCTTTGCCGGGTCGAAGGATTTACAGGCGCTTCGCTCCCTCCTGAACATGCCTGCTGAGGTGACCCCGGTCGGAGTCATCGCTGTGGGCTATCGCGCCACAGACGTGCCTTCGCCATCCCTGAAACGCGGGCGCAAATCGGACGCCGAGTATGTGCATCTTGAAAAATGGCAGGGGCAATGAATACTTTATACATACAATCGGCAAGCGAAGTGACAGCCGATTGGCTTGGTAAAGTTTTAGGATCACAGATTTCCAAACTCTTCAGCCGTGAAAATTTGGCATTCAACTCCTCTGTGGCGCATTTGGAGGTGGAATACTCGTCCAACCCGCGCGGGCTTCCCAACCGGGTGCTTGTAAAAATCAACAAGGACCACGACGGACAGAACGAAATCCAGTTCTATCGCTTTACAGAAGGCATGCAACTGTCCATGATCCCGCGCCGTCTGGGCATGGGCTATGACTCGGAAAGTGGTCTTTCGTATTTACTGCTCGAAGATATTTCTGAGACACATACCCCGCCTGTCTCGCGCGAGCAATTGAAAATCTTGAATGGCGTTCCTTCGCAGGCACACCTCAAATCCAGTGTGGATGCTGTCGCAGAGTTTCACGCTGCATTTTGGGAGCATCCATCATTCGGGACGATCCCTGATACGACCGAGATGCGTTGGTGGTATCGCGATGAAGAATTCCATCGCAAGCATATGGAACGCAGGGCTGGTGAGTGGGTAAAGTTCAAGGAGATGTACAGCAGAGATGTTCCGCAGGAATGGCTTGCAGTGGGAGAGTCCGCGCTGGCGGCGTTGCCGAGGCTTTTTGAAAACAGGATCAAGCCCCGGCTGAGTCCGATGCGGGCTT
This sequence comes from Anaerolineales bacterium, assembly GCA_016789225.1. Classification (GTDB taxonomy): domain Bacteria; phylum Chloroflexota; class Anaerolineae; order Anaerolineales; family Villigracilaceae; genus Villigracilis. The sequence continues at coordinate 10,986 of JAEURI010000002.1, read as the reverse complement.
TGACGATGAGTCAGGGCGACTGTTATCTTTCCCAATTCCTTGTGCCACAGACGGAATCGGGCTCATCTTATCTGATCGATTTTCAGGATGCCTGCGTAAACTTCCCGACCTATGACCTCGTCTACATGTTCGCCTCTTTTTGGACCCGGGAACAGCGTAAGCCATACGAGGAGCCTTTACTACGCCAATACCTTTCCGCTTTGCAGCACAAAGGCATGCAATATGACTGGGACGCCTTATCTGATGACTACCGCGTCTGCCTGTGTTATATGTTCTTCGATGCGGTCTGGAATGCAACCGCAGGGGCGTCGAAAGAATATTGGTTTCCAAAAATAAATTGCCTGGTTTTTGCATATCGAGACTGGGATTGCACAAGTCTATAAAACCAACCAGATTGGGACAGTTGGATTAAAATAACAGGAAATCCGGTAATAAGGACTGACCTCCTTGGGCGATAAAAATTCAAGCTCCGCCAGCGAGTTGGACAAACTGCTTGGAACCACCCGGCAGGCAAAAAACGCCGCAAACAGCAAAACCTCCCCGCGTAACAAACCTGAGGGATTGAAACCCAGCGATATCCTGTTCCTGCCAGAAGACCAGGCGAGGCTGGTCAATCATCTCTCTCGATTCAACCGCGCCCGATTGGCGGATCTTCAGCAAGCTTTGAATCTTACGCAGAAAGATGCGCTTAATCTTCTGGCCACATTGAAAGAGAAAGGCTATATTAAGGCAGCTCTGCAAAATGGTGAGATTTACTACCTTATCAAATTCGTAGAAAATATTACCGGCCCCAAGGCAAACCTGCCAAAGGGATTGTGGAATGCCATTCGTCTGAATGACGCCACCTTCCTAAAACATGTGGCCCTGTTCAAGACCTGCCAGGAAGCCGACCTGGAATTCATCCGCAAAAATGCGGTGCTGGAACGGTTCGAGCGCAATGACGTGGTTCTTTGGCAGGGCGAACCGGCGCGGGCATTGTTCATCATTAAGAGTGGGGTGGTTGCAGTTTCGAATGTATTGAGCGACGGCACCTCCAATTTGTTGACCTATCTCGAGCAGGGTGATTTCTTCGGCGAAGGCGGTCTGTTGACGGAGCGGGCCTCTTCAGCCACGATCACAGCTTTTACGCCGGTTGAGCTATTGGTTCTGCCCAAGACACCTTTTTACAAACTATTGTCAATGACGAGCAGCATTCCCGTGGAACTTTCGCGTGTGCTGGCCAGGCGGCTGTCGGCCACCAATGCACGCCTCGCAAATCAACGAGGTGCGTCAAAATTCCTGCTTGTGATCAGCGCAGAGAAAATGTCCGGGGCCACCACCCTTGCCATCGCCATGGCACTCGCCATGGCCTCCTCCAGCGAAGAGACCACAGCTTATATGGAATTCCCGCAGCATGAACTTTCGGCTGTCTTCAATTTCTCTCCAGAAGTGGAACATTACACCCACCCAGGTGGGTTCGAAGTGCTCAACCCGATGACAAACATAGAGCTGCCGCAGGCGGCACAGGCCGCTCTATTGCTTGACCAGGCTTCGAGTCGATACAACAATATCGTTGCCTGTATTCCATGGGACCTGGCCGAGCATATTGATTATTTGATCGGAAACGCTTCGCAGATCGTCCTGGTCGCGCCTCTGCGCCCTGAATCTCTGGTTCAGTTTTCGAACATTCTGCCTACGCTGAAGCTGAAAACCCTTACGAACAAAACCCGCATCTTCACGGTCCTGAACCAGATCGGCACAGACCTGCCCGAATCACTAACCGATGCCGAAGTGGATTTTCAGATGCCCTTCCTGGGCGAGCTTCCTTCTCCAGCAGACCGCCTAATAAGCAACCTGCCTGAATCGCTTGTAAAGACAGCCTCTAGCATTCTGGATATGTTGGGCTTCACCAATCAGGTCGGGATATATATCCCCACCACCATTGACGTCGACCAGAAGGCAAACACAACCATTTATATCGAACGAACGCTGGCCTTTATGGGCAAGATATTCGGAGGTGCCACACACGAAAAAGTGCGTGGTGTCTGGAACAGCGAAGAAGTGGGCATCGTGGCGGAGGATATTCATCTTGTGCGCAGTTTTTGCAGCCCGGCACTTCTCGATGAACACCTGAACAAAGTGATCGACTACATAGAAAGCATGAAACAGGAGTTGAAGCAGGAAGCCATGGCGCTGGAGATCAACAATAAAATGATGTTGATCTAGGAACACAAATTCAGAAGCTATTGCAACTAACTTTTTTAAATTCTCATTGATTCCAAGAGAAATCAAGCTCAATAAAGAGGCCAAAATGAAGAAAAAGAACAACTTCCAGGACAATTCGAAATTTTCCTTTTATCTCCTCCTTTTCCTTACCCTGGGACTGGTGATTGCCGGGTGGGTTAACGTGTATTTGCAATATGTGAGTCTGCGCGATGCAACGAAAACTGCCACCAAGGCATCTGCCCTTGAGATCGTCCGCTCGACAGCCCGGGCAGCCAAAAGCTATTGGAGCGACCAACTCACCATCCTCGGCCTGACCGAAGATACCATCACCAACGACCAAATCCGCGCCATCGAATCCCAATTCTTCACAGAATACATTGACCCGATTCAATTGCTTGTAGCAGAAGGTGATGCCTGGGTGATCGGGTATAACAATGAAATGGTCTTCGACCAAAGCGTGGACTTTCCCTACTTCGGAATGACCATCGATGAATTCCTTCCCCTTCAAGCTGAAGCGGGAGGCGCAACCCAATATGAACAAATGCTTCAGGATGTGCTCCTTCGGCATGAAAGCACTGGCGAATATATCTGGCTTGAAGAAAAAGGAGTGGAGATCGGGGCATGGGCCCCAGCCGTGCTTGATGACAGGCACAATATCAAGTGGATGATCGGCCTGACCACCCCTCTCTCTGCCGTCATGGAAAAGAGCGGCGCGAACGATTTCGTCCGCCAATCTACCACGCAGATGACTTTCGTTACGGTGGTGGTCTTTACCGTATTCTACAGCTTCGTCCTGGGGCAGCGCAGGGTGCGTGCCCTGCAAAAACAACTGGCAGAATTGAGAATCGAGATCGATCAGTCAAAACGCCAGCACGATGTCGATGAAATCGTCGAGTCGGAATACTTCCAATCGCTCAAAGTCAAAGCCGCTGAAATGAGAAGCCGCGCAAGCGGGTCATAATTCACAGGAGAACCCTACATGAAAATCGGCATTATCGGCGCAATGGACGAGGAACTGATTCCCATCCGTGCGCTTGCATCCCATCTTGAAAAAATCCAAAAGGGAAACCGTACCTTCTGGCATGGCGATATCCACGGACATCAGGTCTACCTGACTCGTTGCGACCCCGGCAAAGCGAATGCCATCATCGCCGCCCAACAGCTCATGGATTTTTTCACCCCCGATTGTGTGTTAAACATGGGGAGCTCCGGTGCGCTATCGCCTGAGCTTGAAGTGGGTGACCTAGTCGTCGCCACTGAAGCCATCCAGCATGACTTCGACCTTACCGGCTGGGGCTTGAAACCCGGCGAAATCATCTTCGACGTCCATACCGCAGAAGATACAGGGCAGATCACATTTACATCCAAGCAAACCTTCCCTACTTATGAAAAGTTCAGCAAGCTTGCCTTTGAGATCGCGCAATCGCTCGAGCTGAAAAACGTTGGCGATCACTCTCCGAAAGTATTCACCGGCAGGATCGTCAGCGGGGATCAATTTATCAGCAGCGTGGAAAAGGCCGGACAGCTATGGCAAACCCATCAGGCCCTGTGTGTGGATATGGAAGCCGCCGCCATCGCACAAGCCTGTGACATCAACGCTGTGCCGTTCCTTTGCGTGCGCGCCATGTCCGACAAAGCTGACCACTCCGCCAACATCTCCTTCACCGATTTTCTCGTCACTGCGACGGCCAATTACGGGACGTTGTTCGACAAGTTCCTTCAGCGGGTTGGCAGATAGCCAATAAAGAAATTTTCCATTTTAGGCGGTCAATCAGAACTGATTAACCGCCTATTTTCAATTTTGTATATACTTCTCTCAAATAAATACAGATTAAAAATATCAACTATGTTTTAATTACTGGCATATAGTGTAAAATCCAGCCAAGTGAAAGGCCATAGTGGTATGAAAACAATTCAAGATCAATACAAGAATAAGGTTCGTCTGATTTTTATCCTCTTTTATTTTGTGTCCATTGCATTTCCATTTTCAGGGACAACTCATGCCAGCCCTGCATCCGTTCCAAGCAGAGTACCAAATCAATTTCTGGATGTCCCTTATAACCATTGGGCAGCCGCATGGATCAACCAGTTCTACACCGAAGGCGTTACAGGTGGATGCAATCAGATACCACTAAGGTACTGCCCTGAAAACTATGTCACTCGTGCCCAAATGGCAGTCTTTATTCTTAAGACCATTCATGGCACCGCTTACACCCCGTCAACATCTCCTACTATTTTCGCTGATGTACCCACCACCTACTGGGCTGCAGCCTGGATCAATCAACTTTATACGGAAGGCATCACGGGTGGATGTGCTCAATCACCCCTGCAATATTGTCCGGAACAGTATGTGACCCGTGCACAAATGTCTGTCTTCATTCTAAAAGCCTTATATGGTTCAAACTTTACGCCCGGCATCTCAACCAATCCTTTCACAGATGTCCCAGATACACACTGGGCACGCGCATGGATCAACCAACTTTACGCTGAAAGCATTACTGGTGGATGTGCACAATCTCCCCTACAGTACTGCCCAGAGCAATATGTGACCCGTGCCCAAATGGCGGTTTTCATCCTCAAAGCTATTCATGGCTCCACCTACCAGCCGCCCGATATTGACATTAGTTCCCCAAGCCTTGGTGGATGCCCCATGTTTCCAGTTGATAATATCTGGAATACCCCAATTGATACCCTGCCAGTTCATGCTCGTTCCGAAGAATGGATCAACTCTATCGGCGCGGACAAGGGTTTTCATATGGATTTTGGTTCAGGCACTTGGGAGGGCGGCACCATTGGCATGCCGTACAATATCGTTTCTGGCATATCCACCCCACACTACAGCTTTGAATTCCTTTATGAAAGTGAATCCGACCCTGGTCCTTATCCCATCCCGGATGACTTACAACAGGAAGATGGGACCGACCATCATATCCTCGTTATAGACACAGACAATTGTTATCTATATGAAATCTACGACGGAAGTTACAGTGACGGGCAATGGTATGGTGGAGGGGGGGCGATCTGGAATCTGAACTCGAATGCCCTTCGTCCAGATCATTGGACTTCGGCAGACGCAGCAGGCCTCCCTATTCTTCCTGGTCTTGCACGGTATGATGAGATCGAAGCAGGTGCCATCCATCACGCATTGCGATTTACAGTTGGGGAGACAAATAGCTACATCTGGCCAGCACGCCATCTTACCAGCGGCACAGCCGGTGTGCTCACATCCACACCGCCCATGGGTGCGCGTTTCCGGCTGAAAGCTTCGTATGACATCAGTGGATTCCCACCTGAGATGCAAATTATCCTACAAGCCATGAAAACATATGGGATTATCATAGCTGACAATGGTTCAGATTGGTATGTCAGCGGCGCCCCGGACGAACGGTGGGACAATGACATGCTTCACCTTTTGGATGTCCTTCAAGGCAGTGACTTTGAAGCTGTAGATTCTTCCAGCCTCATCGTTCATCCGGATTCTGGTCAAGCTCAATAAGAGTCAAAGCAGCCCATGTCACTTTTTAACATGGGCTGTTTCAACAAATTGCCTACACGCAAACGCAAAACTGCCCCTGTAAAATTAAATCGCAAATTCTGACCAAATCAGTTAACCAGCCGGTTCAAGTTCTTCTTCCACAATACGATAGACAATATCGTGAACATGAACTGGCTGTTGCACCTTGATCGCGACATTATCACCCGGCTTGACCCACAACACACTGTGATGGTCGACCTCCATCGAAGTAACCCGTTGAGTGAAATCCGTCGAATGCCCGCGTATGTGAATCCTATCCCCCAACTTCAACCCATCCAACAGAGACATCACCGCCACGTTAAGATGGCTGTAATAATGCTCGATTTTTCCAACTTCGATTTCCATGTTGCTACTCCTATCCAGTGCAGATGGAAACACCGGACATCTTTAAGATAGCACGATTTAAGGGGGAATTTCTACTGTCATTCCTCACAACATTTTCGCCTCATCCCAGCCCGGGCCTGCCAGCCCGCCCAGACCTCATGCACACTGATAATTTTCCGCTCCTGATATACTTGCCACACCATGAAACGCATCCTTCAGGGAACCCTTGTCCGTGGGCATCAGGTGGCTTCGCGTCCTTCAAAGGATTATCCATACAGTTCACTCGAAAAGCAAAAACCATTTTTCAAGCGCCTCGGCCTCGACCTGTATCAATATTTCAACGGCACGCTCAATATTTCCATCGCGCCGCTGACGTTCGAAATGGTGCAGCCTGAATTTACCTTTGAACTGGTGGAATGGACCGACCTGCATCCCCCGGAAACATTCTCATTTTCCCGTTGCAAAGTCATATTCAACCGGAAAGAATACCCAGGCTGGGTGTATTATCCGCATCCGGAAACGAAGAAAAACCATTTTCAGGATGCATCCCTCATCGAGGTCATCGCCGCACAGATTCCGGACATTTAATATGGCGATTCCCTTGCTGTCGAGTTGAATTTGGATGAGATCAAGCTTGGGCGTAAATAAAAGCCGCATTTGTTCGAGCAGGCCAAAGGTCGGATTTGAAGCGTGAACTTATCACCCAAACTTCCTAATTAAGGATATATCCACGACCCTGTCGTGTAAAATGTAGGAAACATATGCGTATCGGTTTTATTTCAGACATTCATGGGAACTTCACAGCGCTCGAGGCAGTTCTTGCAGATATTAAGAAACAAAATGTAGATCAGCTAATTTGCCTGGGGGATGTTGTCAGCCTTGGCCCTGAACCTCTTAAAGTCCTCAACGCGCTCCGTGAATGGAAGACCGTCAACATTATGGGGAATCACGACCTTGCGATCCTCGACCCTGAAAAAGCAGCGCAATATGAGATCACTGAACATTTGATCCCGGACCTGTATTGGGGACGCGAAAAACTCTCGCCGGAAGATTTTGATTTTCTGCGATCCTTCAAAAATACCCATGAGGTTCAATTTCCCAACGGAGTCGATATACTTGCCTTTCACGGCTCTCCGCTCTCCACCACGCATTTGATCCAGGCCACCACCGCGCCAGATGTACTGGATTCTTATTTTGCAGATCGAACAGAATATATTTTTATTGGAGGACATTCGCACATTCAAATGCATCGGCGCTATGGAAAAAAACTGATCCTCAATTCGGGAAGCGTAGGCAATGCATTCGTTTATGCGTTCTCTCCGGGCAACCCGCCGAACCTGCTGCCCTGGGCAGAATACGCCATTTTGGAGCAGGAGGATAATTCTCTGCATGTGGATATGCGGCGGGTTTATTTCGACATTAATGCTTTGGTCGAACGTGTAAAGGAAAGCAACCTGCCCGGTGCAGCCTGGTGGCTCAGGCAATATCAGGACCAAAAAAAATAGAAATCGTTCCTTGATGCAGTGCGGCGTAATGCCGCATTGTTGATTCAAATCATAAAACCAAGAGGTGAAGGATGAGTCTCGACAACCCGTTATTTCTTACGGTGTTATTTGGCATATTTCATATCCTCGGCGGTCTGGCATTTGGCAGAGGCATTCGCGCCAAAATGAAAGCCGAAAAGACAGGCGGTCATCTTCTTGTGTGGGGTGCAATCATGGGGATCACGCCCATTCTGTTCGACTGGTTCTTTCTCATCCGGGTTGGGAAGATCACGTATGGGCTTATTGGGCCTGTTCTTTTTTTCGCCACTGTCATCGGGGGGATTTTTCTTAACGGAGAACTCACGCGGAACAATGAAAAATCCATCAGCGCCATGCTCATGGGGGGAGCCTCGCTCTTGCTTGGATTCATGCTGACCCCCTACCTGCTGCAACAGGCGCAAACGCGCGAAAACCTCGAATTTGCCGATTACCTGTGCGGAGGGCTGATTCCGATCTTCTTCATTGGGGTCGGCCTCAGTTTTGTATGGAACGGTTTCAGCGCGATCCGCAAGCGACGCACCTTTGATGAACATATTGCAGAACGTGAACAGGAGATCGAGGAAAAGTCAGAACGAAGGAATAAACAACGAGGATAAAACCATGACCATTACCCTATTCAAAAATGCCACGCTGATCGACGGAACCGGCGCAAAATCGGTCGAACATGGAGCGCTTGCCGTTGAAAACGATAAGATCGTTTTTGCAGGCCCGGCAGAGAAATGGCAGGCTCCTGAAGGGAAGCTCGTTCAAGAGTTTGATATGACCGGCCGCACCATCCTGCCTGGTCTCATTGACTGCCATGTACATATCGCCGCAGAATGCCTGCCAGACAGCACTCTCGCCGGGCCCTGGGGTTGGACAACGCTCATCATGTTGAAGCACGCTCAAAATACCCTGGCGGCTGGAATCACAACCATCCGCGATGTGGGCGGAAGACATCATCTTGAATTCTCCCTTCGTAAAGCCGTGGATGCCGGTTTCTTTGTAGCGCCGCGCATGTCGTTGGCAGGAAAACTTCTTTCCATTACTTGCGCAGGGACCGAATGGTACGATGGCATGTATCGCGAAGCCGACGGCGTGGATGAGGTTCGCAAAGCAGCTCGCGAACAATTGAAAGCCGGTGCGGACCTGATCAAAGTGCTTGCAACGGGAGCCGTACTTTCTCCCGGTGAAAAACCCGGGGCTGCCACTTTTGAGCTGGAGGAAATCCGCGCGGCTGTTGTGGAGGCTGGAAAAGTCGGCAAGATTGTCGCGGCACATGCACATGGCATCGAAGGCATTCGCAATGCAGTAGAGGCTGGCGCAAAAACGATTGAACACGGCACATATTTGAATCAAGATTCGCGCATTATGGAGCGCATGGCCAGAGATGAAATTTTCCTCGTCCCTACCCTGAAGGCAGGCTGGGATATCATCCACGGCGACCGGCCTGGCATCCCGGATTGGATTCTGGAAAAGAGTAAGGAAACTCAGGAGGATGCCTTGCGTTCGATCAGCAAAGCGTATGAGATGGGTGTTCCTATTGCGATGGGAACAGATGCGGCCACACCCTATAACTTTCACGGCGAGAACGCCATGGAACTTTATTACATGTCGCAGGCGGGAATCTCAGCTATGGACTGCATCGTCGCTTCGACCAAAAATGCGGCACGCGCCCTGGGTTGGGAATCCAGACTCGGCACGTTGGAGGCAGGTAAACTGGCAGACATCCTCATCGTGAAGAAAAATCCGTTGGATGACTTGCGCTCTCTGGCAGACAGAACGAATATCGAATATGTGATGCAAGGCGGCAAATTCGTTGCGCGACAGTATTCAGATTCCTCTGGAATTCCAGAGGAACTCATGGCAGGCGCGTGGATCTGCTGCGGGTTTTAAAACTCTTTATCGATTTCTTTGGAGAAGAAGATGAACTGCTTTTATCGATACATTACATTTGGTTTGATATTCATGTTCGCCTGCACCGGCCTTACTGCGCAGACAGAGGGAACAAGCTACCGTTACGACAGCCTGCCCGATGCAGACGACAGTAATGCCGAATTCCGCGCTCTCTCGAAGTGGGGCAAAACAGATATCACATATGTCTTCCTCAATGGCACACAAAAAATATCCGGTGATGAAGAGCGTGAGCTGGTAAGACAGGCCTTTGCCCTTTGGGCGGCCCAAACATCTTTGACGTTTACAGAAGTATCCTCCGCCAATGAAGCAGACATTGTTATTGGCTGGGCGCAGGAAGAACACGGCGACGGCGACCCTTTTGACGGTCCCGGCGATGTACTCGCTCACGCCTCCTATCCCAACCCGTATGAGGATCGCCAGGTCTTTTTGCATTTTGACGACGCCGAACGCTGGGTGAACAGCGACTCGCAAAATGTGGACCTGCTCACTGTGGCCGCGCATGAGATCGGGCATACGCTTGGGCTGGGCCATAGCAATGACCCGCGCGCATTGATGTATCCCTCCTATAGCGAGCCGCATCGCTTCCTTGGGACGGATGATATTGCTGGGGTTCAGTCGCTGTATGGGTTGGTTAGTGAAGCGCCGTCAGCGCCGGAACAGCCAAAACCGAACGAGAATCCGCCTCAAAGTCCAAGTGCAGATGCGGACCGTGACGGCCTGGCAGATTCCGATGAAGCCCTCATCACCGGCACCGACCCCAACAATCCCGATTCAGATGGCGATGGCCTGGGCGATGGTGTGGAAGTGGTCAATCGCATGAATCCGCTCGATGCCGACATGGACAACGATGGCGCGAACGACGGCGCAGAGATCGCCGCCGGGACCAATCCCTTCCTGCCGGACCAGGCAAACGGCGTTTCGCCTGAGCTGGCCAGCGAGGTGGGAGATTTTCTAACGAAGGCCATCAAGCTGCAAATCCAGGCCTATCGCAACGGTGACGCCTCTGTGGCAGCCCCCATCATGGCCGGGGATGTGTTGAAATCCCTGCAAGGTGAGATCGATTCGTTGAACTCGCAGGGGTTGGTTGAGATCGCAGATATCGACTATTACAGAAGCTACATCGATGACATTCGCATCGTCAACAATGCCGAGATCGAAGTGGATACCTGCGAGGTATGGGCGATCCAATTTTATAAACGCTCGGATGGTTCGCTTGTAAAAAGTAACGACCCAAGGCTTCTACCGCAAACCATCACGATCCAGAAGATCAATAATGGATGGTTCATTACAACCGTCCAGTTCTTCGACGCGCCCGCGTTTTGCGAGTAGCGACTTCGTGGCGCAAGATGACATCTTGCGCCACTCTATTATGGAGTAAAATTATCCAGACCGCTCCACAAACCAACTTCGCAGGAGGAAGGGCTGTATGTTCGTCACTAAAAACCTTTACCAGAACGACGATCAATGGAAGGACACTCCCCT
>JAEURI010000216.1 GCA_016789225.1 Anaerolineales bacterium | reverse complement strand
TGCGATAACATTTTGATCAGGTCGGGCAGGTCCTTGCGCACGAGCGGCTCACCACCTGTGAGGCGAATCTTTTTAACACCGAGAGAGACAAAAATCCGCGCCAATCGTGTGATCTCTTCAAAGGTCAACACCTGGTCACGCGGCAGGAATTTATAGTCCGGGCCGAAGATCTCCTTGGGCATGCAATACACACAGCGGAAGTTACATCGGTCAGTCACAGAAATGCGCAGGTCACGCAGGGGACGGTTAAGTGTATCCAGCACAGTCATAAGAAAATCACCTTATCACAGATGAGATGGGTGTTATCAATGCACGGATTATAACAACTTTATTAGATTGCCATTGGGTGCAATTGACGGGTGGTATCAGCCATGCTATGATGAATAAGTAATCATTATTTTTCATTCAGGAGTTTTTCATGAGTTTTGAATTTATTCTTCGTATTATTGGAATGATTGTGCTGGGACTTGCGGGGGGATATTGGGGATTTGATATCTCTGAATTCACCCCGGAAGACCGGGTTCGCACCACTCTGGTCTTCAGCCTGATCGGCGCCCTTGCGGGCCTGGTCCTCACCCCATACTTTACCACCCGCCCGGCCCGCTCCTTTCGTTCCCTGCTGGGCAGAATGACCGCGGAAAGCCTGTTTGCCGGGTTGACCGGACTGGTCGTCGGCTTGCTGATCGCGGCCCTGCTGGCCTTCCCCCTCTCCATGCTGCCCCAACCATTCAGTCAAATATTGCCCTTCATCGGTGTATTGATCTTTGCCTACTTTGGCGTTTCCATTTTTGTGATGCGCCAGGGCGACATTATGGGATTGCTCAGCTCCCTGAGCGGGCGCACCGAAAGCGGTGGCTCCTCCTCATGGACGAATCTCAACCGCACTATTCTGCTTGATACCAGTGTTATCATCGACGGACGGGTTTCAGACATTGCCAAAACCGGTTTCCTGCCTGGCACATTGCTCATCCCGCGTTTTGTTTTGAACGAACTTCAATACATTGCCGACTCACCGGATGGCATCCGCCGTCAGCGTGGACGCCGCGGCATGGAAGTACTTGCCGAATTACAAAAACTGCCCAATGTCCTCGTCCGCATCTCGGATATCAACGTGGACGGTGTGCGTGAAGTGGACGATAAACTAGTAGTGTTAGGTAAACAGCTCAAAAGCCCGATCCTCACCAACGATTACAACCTGAACCGTGTCGCCGAACTTCAGGGCGTGACCGTGCTTAACATCAACGAACTCGCGAACGCAGTCAAGTCCGTAGTGTTGCCGGGTGAGGCTCTGCGCATCAACATCATGCAGGAGGGTAAGGAACATGGTCAAGGCGTCGGTTACATGGACGACGGTACGATGGTCGTTGTGGAGAACGGCAAGGAATACATCGGCGAATACATGGCCGTGAACATCACCAAAGTCCTGCAAACCGCCGCCGGACGTATGATCTTCGGACGTGTGGAAGAAGAGAATGGCAGAAAGAACAAGAGCAAGTAACAAGTAACGAGTAACGAGAAAAAACAGTGATCAGTGGACAGGGCGTCGAGAGGCGTCCTGTTTTTTTTGTGCAGAAGAACAGACCGTCTAGGGTAAAATACACTCGCTTACAAAAATCCTTTGTGACCTTATGGTAAATAAAATGCTGAAAATCTATAACACCCTCACCCGCAAAACCGAAGAATTCCAGACCCTCGAACCCAACCTCGTCAAGATGTATGTCTGTGGGGTCACAGTCTATAACGATGCTCATGTCGGGCACGCCATGTCTGCCATCGTGTTCGACATCGTTCGCCGCTACCTTGAATATCGCGGATTTACCGTCAAACACGTCATGAACTATACCGACGTGGACGATAAGATCATCAACCGTGCCAAGCAGCTCAATGAAGACCCGCTTAAACTTTCAGCACGTTACATCGCAGATTACGCCGCCGACCTCCAGAGTCTCAATGTACTGCCTGCCACTTCGAACCCGCAGGTCAGTACTACCATGCCGCTCATCATCAAGTTTATTGAAGGGCTCATCGAAAAAGGTCACGCCTATGCGGCGGAGAATGGTGATGTCTACTTCCGCGTCACCAGCGACGAGGATTACGGTCGCCTCTCGGGTCGTAAACTGGACGACATGCAAGCCGGTGCGCGCATCGAAGTCGGTGAACAGAAAGAACACCCGATGGACTTCGCGCTTTGGAAAGCCGCCAAACCCGGCGAAATCTCATGGGATAGCCCTTGGGGCAAAGGTCGCCCCGGCTGGCACATCGAATGCTCCGCCATGAACCTTGCCGAACTCGGCGAACAGATCGACATCCACGGCGGCGGCAACGACCTGATCTTCCCCCATCACGAAAACGAGATCGCACAAAGCGAATGCTACACCGGCAAAGAATTCTCGCGTTACTGGATCCACAACGGCATGCTGCAGCTCGGCGGCGAGAAAATGTCCAAGTCCTTGGGCAACATCATCAGCATCAAGGAATTTCTCTCCAAGCGTTCATCAGATGTGATGCGTATGCTGGTCTTGAACGGGACCTATCGCGCGCCGCTGCTCTTCAATGACGAGACATTGGATGCCGCCGAACGCAACGTCGAACGCCTCAAATCCGCGCTCAAGCCTGCCTCCCCCTCCGCAAGCGGACTCGTCGCTGACGCCGCATCTG
>JAEURI010000179.1 GCA_016789225.1 Anaerolineales bacterium | reverse complement strand
CGAGGCCATACGGGGCATTTGTCTCTTCGGGATAGCCGATCCACAGGTCCTCTTCCTTGAAGGGCACAGGCGTGAACTTGGGATAGGCGCACACCGTACCGATGGCGACGAATTTGCCGATGCCATTTTTGTACGCCTGGTGCATCATTTCCACGCCCATCATCAGGTTATCGTAGAAAAACTCGGCGGGATGTTCACGGTTCGCGCCGATGCCGCCCACGTTCGCGGCGAGGTGGATGATGACCACGTTCTTCGGGTCGACGCCTTTGAGGGTATCTGCATACAGGCGTTTAATATCATTCGGGTCAACAAGGTTGTAGTTTTCGATACGTGGAATAAAAATACGTTCCGCGGTCACGCCGCGCTGTTTGAGTTTTTCAATGACGAAGGAGCCGAGAAAGCCCGCCCCGCCAGTGACGATCACTTTTTTGTTCTGCCAAAAATTTTCTGTCATATCATCTCCAATTATTGAACAATGAACTGTGCGTTCCGATAATGCTCATCCATTGGGTCTCGAATCAGACCGGACTTTAGAGCAAAAAGCACCTCACGCACACCGTCATCGACAGTGAGCGTGGTCTCAAAGCCAAGCACACGCTTGATCTTTTCAAAAGAAACGCTAATATCACGCATGTCGCCGCCAAAGGTGAGGTCTTTGTATTCCACCACCGTTTCGGGGATGCGCTTCAAGACATAACCGACAATATCATTCTTGGAATGATTTCCATTTTCAGTGCCGAGGTTGAAAACCTGTCCGCGGATTTTGCTTTGCTCCGCCTCCAGGCCCATGATGACGCCGCGCACCACGTCGCGGATGTGGACGAAGGAACGAGAATATCCGCGCTGGTAGATGATGAGCTGGCGTTTGGTAAATGCCTCAAGCACGAACTGATTGACGATCAGGTCAAACCGGGTGCGGGGGGAAATGCCATAGAGAGTGGCAAAGCGGAAGATAAGCGGCGCACAAGGCGAGTCTTTTTGCGAGAGCAGGTATTCCTCGGCTGCGATCTTGGTCTCGGCATAGAGGGATTGTGGATAGAGCGGCGTCTCTTCTGTAACAGGTTTTCCATCTTCCGACAGGCCATAATTGCTGTAGGTGGAGGCGAAGACGAATCGCTCCACGCCCAAATCTGCGGACTGCTCGAAGACCAATTTGGTCGCATCGACATTGTATTTCCACGCCACCTGCCGCCCCACCGCCTGACAAGCCGGGAACCCAACGATACCTGCAAGATGAGCTACTGCGGACGGACGACCCCAATCCTTTTTGACCGCATCTCGCACAGCGCGGGGTTCGGTCACGTCGGATTTGAGGAAGTGAAAATTGGGATGGCTCAAAAATGGAAGGATGCTCTCGCCGCCGAAGAGCAAAGAGTCCAGGAGTGTAACCCGGTAATTTTGCCGAAGCAGTTCCGAGGTCAGGAGGGAGCCGATGTAGCCCGCTCCGCCCGTGATGAGGATGTGCCGTGGTTCCGTCATTCCATGCCCTCCAGTTTGATTTTGTATCCATCCAAAACGAGCGCCGGGACAGTTTTATCGTTCACGATCGAAACGCCCTGTTCAATGCAGGTCAGTTTGCAAATATCGGCCACATCGCCCGAACCGACAATGCGCACGCGGTCGAAACCCGCCTGCTTCACCTTGAGGAGGTGATCCTTTACGCGCTGGCGGGTGCGGCGGTAGACGGAAAAGGAGCGTTCGACATAATCCACGGCGAGGCGGGCACGCAGGGCCAGGCCCTCGGGCGTGATGATGTAACGTAGTTTCTTGCGTTCGGCGCGCGAGACCTTCACCGCACCTTTGGCGATGAGACGTTTAATATGCCAGTTGACCGTTCCCACCGCCACGCCCAACTGGCGCGCCAGTGTGGACTGGTTCACATCCGGGTCACTTTCGATCTGTTCGAGAAGGGTGAGTTCGCGTAATTCTTCGTTTGTAGATTCAACAGTCATGCTTTATAATTCCAAAATTCAGTCACTGAATTATAACCCAATTTTTAAGCGCAGACGAATCACCTCCATGACCCTCACCTCCCCATTCGATGAAACCGGAAAACTCTACCAGCAAACGCGCATGGCGCACTGGAACCGTATTGCACAAAAACGCGATACATGGCGCGGCATGGGCGGCTGGTATCACAAACGTCTGCTCGAGATATATAAATTTTTGGTCAGCCCCAATCAGCGGATATTGGAAATTGGCTGCGGCATGGGAAACCTTATTGCAAACCTGCGTCCATCGCACGGCCTCGGCGTGGATTTTTCAGCTGAAATGCTTGCACGCGGAAAACAGCGCCACCCTGAGATCGAATATCACCACCTCGATGCGCACGACCTTTCAAGCCTTGAAGGCAGGTTCGATATCATCATCTTGTCAGACACCATCAACGACTTGTGGGATGTTCAGCGCGCGCTCGAAGAAACAAAACGCTTCTGCACACCGCATACCCGCCTGATCCTGAACTTTTACAGTCATCTCTGGCAAACACCTCTCACCCTTGCGCAAGGCTTTAACCTGGCCGCGCCCCTGCTCGACCAAAACTGGCTCACCCCCAAGGACGTGGATAACCTCCTGCGCCTGGCCGGCTTTGAGCCCATCCGCGCCACACAGGAAATTCTCTGGCCGCTTCCACTTGGCGGGTTTGCAGATCGTTATCTTGTGAGGCTGTGGCCCTTTCATGAGTTTGCCCTATCGAATTTTGTCATTGCCCGCCCCGCCCCGCAGCCGGTGGAGAAACCCAGCGTCTCGGTGGTGGTGGCCGCGCGCAATGAAGAAGGCAATATCAAAAACATCTTCGAGCGCCTGCCGCAGATGGGATCGAAGACCGAGTTGA
>JAEURI010000177.1 GCA_016789225.1 Anaerolineales bacterium | reverse complement strand
GCTGTCTTCTCAGGCGACTCCATCATCGGCAAATGACCGGCCCCTGTCACTTCTGCAAGGTGGGCATGTGGAATAACAGCCTTTACCTCGCGTGCCCGCTCGACAGGGATCAATTCATCTGCATCTCCATGAACGATCACTACCGGGAATTCGAACGCAGGGAAAAGAGCAGTCGCATCCATCCGCTCAGCCATGGCCTTGAGGGCGCCAATATAGGCAGCAGGAGGTTGTCTCTGCATGATTTCCATTGCAGTATTTTGTAATGCCTTATCCGGGGACAATTTAGCCGCCATGGCTTCCACCACACCGTCGATTCCTTTTTCTGCGACTTCTGCTGCAGACTTGTACCTGCCCTCCCGACGTTCAGGAGAATCCGCCAGCGCTTGCGAGGAGACCAATCCCAACCCGCTAACCCGGTCAGGGTAATGTCTGACGAATGTAAGGGCAACATATCCACCCATGGAATGCCCGGCTATGGCTGTTTTCTCAATACCAAGATGGTCAAGCAGTCCGACAATATCAGATGCAAATTCGTTGAGCGTGTAGGGCGTTTCGACTGTAGAGGAATTTCCAAACCCACGCAAGTCTGGCAGGATCAAATCGAATGAATCCTCCAACATGGGCACAATAGCATCCCAAATATGATGGTCAAGAGGGTAACCATGCAGTAGGGTCAGGGGAGTTCCGCGTCCACGACGCGCATAGGCCAGATCAATACCGTTCACTTGTACGATTTTCATTTCCATTTCACATTTACCTTTAATTTACTGCCAAGTTTTGATTTATAGAAAACAAACCCGTTATCCCTGCCAAACTCAAAGACACGTCGGGTGATATCCACATCGGCCTTGCAATATTCAGCCACCTTATCCAATTCGCCGTTCCGAAACCACTGAACGGACTGCACGCCGTCGGCTGTTTTCGCAGTTCCGAGGGAGGCTGAAGCGAGGTTATCCAGGCTGATCCGAAAGCCCAGAATCTTGTGCAGGTCAAGGAGCATATCCAAGGTGGGAATGGAAGCCAGGCGGGTTTGTGGGGTGTACGGCTGAAGAACTCTGTAATCGAACTGAACGAGATTGAAACCGATGACCTTTGTGGCAGACTTCAATTCCTGGACAAGAGCAGGGATGTCTTTCTCCCAATAAACACTGAAATCGTTCTTCTCCGTGGAAAATGTGACCGCACATGCGACTTTCAATTTATCAACATTGTCGCGGCCACCCACATCCTCAAATAGGTTCTGGCTTTCAAGGTCAAAGTAAACGTAATTCATGCTTCACCTGTAAGTTTGGGTAATTCTTCCTTTGCAAAGGCGATTGCCTCTTCCTTTGTTCCAATACTACCAGCCGCCTGGTTCTCGCGGATCAACTCAAGCAGCTGCCCAATGACGCGGCCAGGTTTGAGGTTCAATTCTTTCATCAGTTCGTTGCCATCCAATAGACGGGGAGGATTCACAACCTCTTCGGGTTTCTCCCAGTAGCTTTCGAGCAAAATTCGTGCGATATCAAGATAAGCCGCCCAGGTACGCTCAGTGAGGTCGGTGCCACGTGTACCGCGCACATCCGCCAATGCCAATAGAACGAGGTCCACACCGGCGCTGTCACTGTCACGGAAAAAGCGATAAACGGCTTTACGCGAAGGCGGTTGGCCAGCATTTTCGAGTCGGGTGGCAAAGTTGTGGATTCGCATGTGATGTTTGACGATCAGACTTAATCGTTCCACTTCGTCGTTGCTCAAGTTAAAGAAGCGCGCGCGTTCCGCTGCCACCTCCGCGCCCCTGATCTCATGGTCGAAAAAGCGGATGCGGCCATCTTCATCCACGGTGCGGGTATCCGGCTTGCATACATCATGATACAGGGCGGCAAAGAATAAAAGTGAGCGGTGTGGACGATTGGGATTAAGCGGCCTGGAAAAATGCCCGGCCAGCTTCTCTCGGTAACGACCGATCTTCAGACTGATCATCCCCATATACATATCACTGGTCTTCTCTGCATCGAAGTTAACTCTCAGCGAAGAAAGAAGCAGATCGAGATAATCCAGCACGGCAAGGGTATGCGTCCATACCTCATGGATATGAGGCGGCGATTGAGTTACTCCTTTCAACTTGACCAATTCGGGCATGAGGTACGGCAGCACGCCGAGCATTTCCAGGGCGCGGAATGAGGCACCGGCCTTTTGTCCGGCAAGAATCTTGAAGACTTCATCGCGCAGGCGCTCCACTGAGACGCGTCCTATTTTGTCAGCTGCATGTTTCATCCACTCGCGAGTTTTCTTATCGATGGTGAAGCCAAGCGCTGCGGCAAGACGCACGGCACGCAGGATGCGGACAGGGTCATTGGATAGCGCGTCTGGTGAGCAGGCACGAATGACCCTGGCACGAATATCGTTCGCACCGCCCAACGGGTCGATGATGGTCCCGTCCTGAAGGTTGAAAGCGATCGCATTTATAGTGAAGTCCCGGTCACGCAGGTCATTTTCCAGGTTTGCGCCACGAAAGGTTGCGAAATCGAGATAGGTAAAGGTGTCATTCTCATTGGTGAGGATAACCCGGCCCGTATCCCGTTCATCGTCCAGGACCATGAAGTCGGCTTGAAGAGAGTTGGCAATGGTTCGGGCGAGGGAAATGCCGCTCGAAGGCAGAGCAAAATCAAGGTCGGGTGAGAGGCGCGAGGTCAATAGATCCCGCACCGCGCCGCCGACAAGGTAGGCTTCCTGACCGGGCGGGAGGATATTCCTTATTTTTTCGATCAATGGCGGAAGCGCGAAGGAGACTGGCATAAAACGGATCTCTGGTTTTTCTTTATAGCGACTGGACTGATAAGCTCGAAGAACCTGGCTGGGAGTGCCGCCCTGCGCAACAACACGTCCGCGTACAAGGGCGACCCAGCGTCCTGCATATGGTGATGGTGAGTTGGTGTTGGCTGTTTCTTCGCTCATATATGCCCCGGCCAACGGGTTTTTTACTCTGAGGGTTTGTATTTATCCAAATCCACGACGCCGACAAAGGGCAGGTTTCGATAATACTCGTCGAGGTCGAGGCCATAGCCGAATACAAATTTATTGGGAATGGTGAAGCCCAGGTAGTCAATTGGGACATGCGCTTCACGCCGTTCGGGTTTATCCAGCAGGGTGCAGACTTTTAGTGTCTTTGGTTGGCGGGTGCCCAGCATGGTCAGGACCGAGGCGATGGTATGGCCGCTGTCGACAATATCCTCCACGAGCAGCACGTTCTTACCGCGAATATCCATTTGAAGGTCGAGAGATACCCGGGCCGAGCCGCTGGATTCGCGCCTGCCCACGCCATATGAAGAGACCGCCATAAAATCCATCATATGTGGCACCGTGATATGCCTGCTCAGGTCGACCATGAAGGGCACACCACCGCGCAGAATACATATCAGCAAAAGGTCCCCGTCCTGATAATCTGCGCTGATCTGCGCGCCAAGTTCACGGATGCGCTTTTGAAGGTCATCTTCCTGGATGAGTATTTCGGCAAGAACGTCCTGATATTTTTGCATGGATATCGATTCCTTAACTAGCGCGGAACTTCGTGATGGACACGGCAACGCGCCTCATACATTTCGGAAGCGCCAACGATGACAATGGGCTCATCATACCGCGCAGGCTTCCCGTTGACTAGTCTTTGCGTGCGCGATGCATTCCCGCCGCAGACCATGCAAATGGCATGGAGTTTAAGAACATCCTCCGCCTGCGCCATCAACTCCGGCATGGGACCGAAAGGCTCGCCGCGAAAGTCCATATCCAAACCCGCCGCAAGCACTCTCACCCCGCGTTCTGCCAGCTCCTGAGCCACAATGACGATCTCAGGATCGAAGAACTGCGCCTCATCGATACCGACCACGGTCGTGTCTTTATCGAGCCTGGCCCGAATATCAGCGGCCTTTTCCACTGGGATCGCATCAAAGGTTGAACCTGTATGAGATGCCACCTTCTCCATGGCATATCGAATATCGATGGCCGGCTTGAAAACCTGTACCTTCTGTTTTGCAATGGTCGCCCGTACCAACCGCCTTATCAACTCATCCGTCTTCCCGCTGAACATCGAACCGCATACAACTTCAATCGAACCCTGGGTGTGCTTCATTGATTTTCTCCTACCCCCTCCCAATCTTGCAGGCGGCGGGGGAAATTATAGTATTCATAAAAACAGGCAGACGCTACAGCATCTGCCTGTCTAGTTTACCTGAGAACGAGCGGGAAACAAGTACCCGCCGGGCAAAACCTACTCTGCCGCCGCCTCGGTCGATTCTTCCGCCTTTTCAACCTTGGGAGGCTCGGGAAGTTCGATCTCCATGGCGCGCAGTTTCTTCTTGGTGGCCGTCATGGCCGATTGACCGAAGCCATTGACCGCCATCAAAGCTGCGTCACCTTCGGCGAGCTTCTCCATCACCTGACCAATGGTCAAGACGCCAGCTTTCTTGAGAGCCTCGGTGGCACGGGGGGTAAGCGCAAGGTCATCCACCGAGCGATTGAAAACGTTCGTAGATTCCTCACGGGTCTTCTGCTGTTCCACATAGGATTGGCGCGCAGAAAGCTTCTTGTAGAAGCGGTCCACCTGACCTTCCACATCGAGCATCTTCGCAGATTCACCGGTATAGAAAGGATGACAGTTGGAACAAACGTCAACACGTAGTTCCTTCTTGGTGGAAGTGGTTACCCAGGTGGTGCCGCAGGAGGCACAGGTCACCTTGGCCTGATAGGTTGTGGGATGAATATCGGCGCGCATTATTCCACCGCCTCAACCGGAACAATATTGACGCGCTTGCGGCCGTGATATACATCGAACATCACAACACCGTCTGCAACCGCGAACAATGTATCATCCTTACCGACCATCACATTGATGCCCGGCTTGATCTTGGTACCGCGCTGGCGAACCAAAACATTGCCGGAAAGAACAAACTGACCGGCATAGCGTTTGACACCCAAACGCTGGGAATTGCTATCTCGTCCATTGCGGCTTGAACCGCCGCCTACTTTATGTGCCATTTCTACCTCGCTCTATTTTTCAATAAGACGTTACCGCCTCGACCCCAAGCCGCTGCCTGCTTCAACAACCCAGGCGGGTGCATCGCTGACAGTGCCTGTCG
This sequence comes from Anaerolineales bacterium, assembly GCA_016789225.1. Lineage (GTDB taxonomy): Bacteria > Chloroflexota > Anaerolineae > Anaerolineales > Villigracilaceae > Villigracilis. Next base: position 1,929 of record JAEURI010000177.1, on the reverse strand, counting down.
GGGCAACGTCCGTATATTAGCCGATGGATTCAATCACCAATCGGGTGTACTGCTGGCGATGGCCGCCGCGAACACGGATGCGTTTCTTGGGGCGGTACTTGAAAGACAAAACCTTGGGGCCCTTGACGTGATCCACGACCTTGGCGGAAACTTTCACGCCGACCGTGGGAGTACCCACTTTGACATCGTCCCCGTCTGCCACAAGGAGCACACGATCAAAGTCGAACAATTTGCCCACTTCAAAGGCAAGGCGGTCCACATCAATGGTGGAACCTTCGACGGCACGATACTGCTTGCCGCCACTTTCTACGATTGCAAACTTCATTTTTATTTTCTCCAGTCATTCACTTCACCATTCAGCCTGCGGGGACGAACACCCTTCGCCTTCTGCCGGGGAAGCTGGGATTTATACACGCAACTGCCCCGGTAAAAACCTCCGGGGCGGGAGCGGGGTAGATTATACATGCGGTTCAGTGGAAATGTCAAACTTTTTTGCAGGGCAAAATACTCTCGTCATACGCTCCTCAAATGGATGATTTTGCCGTCCGTATATCATAGTAGATCGGGATAATGCGGGATACACCCACCATTTCAAAAACATTCATCACTTCCTGCTGCGGGCTGAGCAGGGCAAACTTTCCGCCATGGCTCATGACCGATTTGGCCGTGTTCACCAGCAAAGGAATACCAATCGACGATATATAACTGACCCTGGAAAGGTCAACCAGAATACGTCGTTTTTCTCCCCCACAGTGACGGCCAAAATCGACCTCCACAGCATACACGCCATTGCTATCCAATTTACCATCCAAGGAGATCAAACGAATGCCGCCCTCCAATTCACTGATTTGAAGTTTCATATCCACATCTCCTTGCAATTATCTACACGCAGACTATTCTTATCGAATTATGACACAAACAAAGTCTTAAATCAATTCCGTCAAAAAAAATACTATGTGCTATAATGCCGTCCAATATGTTCAATCAAAACATCTTCGTCCACAATAATGATAATAATGACAATAACGATCCCTGTATCGTTGGGCGAAGCTTTGCTGGTTGACGAATAACGAAGTCGAAACCAAATCGCCCGACGCAAACGCGAAGGGCGATTTATTTTATCTATACCTCATAAGACCTGACAGGTTTTGAAAACCTGTTAGGTTTAGGGTAATCATTTTCGGAGGCGCATCATGTACAGAACACATACTTGTGGAGAATTACGCGCCAGTCATGCGGGGCAGACCGTCACGCTTTCTGGTTGGGTCAATCGGCGGCGTGACCACGGCGGGGTGGCATTCTTTGACCTGCGAGACCGCGCGGGTCTCGTTCAGATCACCATTAATCCTGATTTACCCAAAGAAACGCTCGACCAAGTGGCAAACGTCCGCTTTGAGTGGGTATTGCAGATCGAAGGCGTGGTACAAAAACGCCCGGCTGGGAATGAAAACCCCAACATGGTAACTGGCGAGATCGAGATCATTGCCAAGAACATCACCATCTTAAATCCTGCCAAGACCCTGCCCTTCATGGTCAGCTCGGATGCCGACTTGCCCGATGAGAACACGCGCCTTAAATATCGTTATCTTGACCTGCGCCGCGAACGTTTGACCAAGAACATGGTGCTGCGTCATAAGGTCATCAAGTTCATGCGCGACTATCTCGATGAAGAGGGTTTCATTGAGATTGAAACACCGATCATGTTCAAAGCGACCCCCGAAGGAGCGCGCGACTACCTCGTGCCTTCCCGCGTCTACCCGGGACAGTTCTACGCTTTGCCGCAATCGCCACAGCAGTTGAAGCAATTGCTCATGGTAGCAGGCATGGATAAGTACTTCCAGATCGCGCGCTGTTTCCGTGATGAAGATCTTCGCGGCGACCGTCAGCCTGAGTTCACACAACTCGATCTTGAAATGTCCTACGTCCACC
>JAEURI010000156.1 GCA_016789225.1 Anaerolineales bacterium | reverse complement strand
GAATTGACATTGCTTCGTAATAAATGGACAGTAATAATGAAAGAGGAAAGAAGAAAGAGGAGTGGGATGAGTTCCTGATTGATATGTGTCAGTGCGACCCATTGCTGGCCGTAAGCGGGATAGACAGTGAAGAGCAACGTCACCCACAGAACCGAACGCTCACGGGTGGGGAAAACTCTCCGAAGCAGCGACCAGACTTCAAGTCCGAGCAGGAGGCGGATGATGAGGCCAAGAATCTGCCAGGTGAGGGGATTCCCTCCAAAGATGGCAGTCGTCGCGGAGAAGATGTATCCCAACAACGGGCGAAAGGGACGAAAGCCTTCGATGAATTCCAGCGGGCCAAAGAAACGCAGGAACCAGGCGAAGGGCAGGTCGTCCCAATAAAAACCCATTTGCGGAATGAGCAGGCCATACGCCAGTAGGATGAGCAAAAACAGCAAGGCCGGAACGATGAAATTTTTTTGAAGGAGTTGGCTGAGTTTTTCTTTCATGTGGGTCAGAGGAATTTTACCATCAAGGAATCCGCAAGTTCTACTTGCGAAAAGTCCGGAAGCAGAGCTTTCGGATTCCAAAAGAACATCCGTGCGTTGGTATAATCTTTTTCATGGATCGAAAAAAAATAACAGATGCCGTAATTTACATTACGTTGATCGTCGCCATACTCGCGCCGCGCCTTCCCAAAATCGACTCGTTCGTCACACTCGATGAACCGTCCTGGTTGAGCCAGGGCGCGAATTTTTATTATGCGCTCGGTCAGCGTGAATTTGAGAACACGGTTTACGAATATCAGCCCGCCGTCACCACCATGTGGATCATCTCGTTTGGGATGCTGGCCTACTTCCCCGAATATCGCGGCTTTGGTCAGGGCTACCTTGATTATGAAAAAGGCCGTCTCGACCCGTTTATGGTTGACCACGGTTATGACCCGCTGGTGTTGTTGAAATACTCACGGCTCATCCAGGTCTTTCTTCTTCTTGTTTTATTTTTAGTCTTGTATTTTCTATTACAACGCTTTCTTCCAAAACTCATCGCAGCCTTCATCATCCTCTTCGCCTCCTTCGACCCGTTCTTTCTGGGGCACACGCGTATGATGGATCATGAAGCGATGGTGGCGTTATTCGTCTTCGTTTCGATTCTCTCCCTCGCGCTCTACTTAAATCAAGATCGAAAAATAATTTTCCTCATCCTCTCTGGTGTCGCGGCAGGCCTGGCACAACTGACCAAATCATCATCGGTGGCCATGCTCGCGCCGGTTGGCATTTTATTGTTAATGCAAATATTTCAAGAGCGCGAACAAGGCTGGGGCAAAGCCTTGCTCAATAGCATCAAAATCTTTGCCATTTGGTTCGCTGCACTTGCCGCGGCGTACTTCATCTTCTGGCCTGGCATGTGGGTTGCGCCCGGCAAAATGCTCTATCAAGTTTTCGGCAACGCCTTCAGCTACGCCTTTCAAGGCGCGCGCCTCACCATTACCGAAGAACTGCAACCAACCCGCTTCAGCCTCAACACCAGCCTGTTAGGAATTTGGGAAGTGGCCAAGGTGCTGCTCTATCGCGTCACTCCGCTGACGTGGATCGGTGTACTGCTCGGCCTGACCGTGCGCCTCACCCCGCGCCGAGACCTGCTTCGTCCCTTCCAACTTCTCCTCACGCTGACGGTGTTCACCGCCCTGGCCTTCATCCTGATGATCGGCATCGCCCAGGGACGCAATTCACCGCATTACATTCTCACCAGTTATTTTGCCGTGAACCTGCTCGCAGGCGTGGGATGGGTTCATGTTTTTCTATGGCTGGGGGAACGGATGAAAAAACAACAATTGCAATTTGCCGCTTTGGGCCTGGTGCTTATCTTTCAAGCCTGGAGCGCGCTGGCGTACTTCCCGTATTACTTCACCTATCGCAATCCGATTCTCTATGCAATGGGCTGGTATAACGACTTCCCGCAATTCCCCTACGGCGAAGCACTGGAGCAAGCAGCCGATTATCTCGCCACCCTGCCCGGCGCAGAGGACGCAACCGTCCTCTCCTACTACAGCCGTGGATGCTTCTCCTATTATTATCCCGGCAGGTCGGTCAGCTTCCGCCCATATTACGTGGATGGCGCTCACGCCGAGGATTTACTCAACAACATTCAAGCCGCAGATTATCTGGTGGTCTACTACGGCAACCAGGGACGATTGGAAAGTTATTACGCCTATCTGCGCATCCTCGAAGCCGTCGAACCCATCCACGTCATTTGGATGGACGGCTACGAATATGTGCGCATCTACGATGTCAACTCACTCACCCCTGAAATCTACGAAGCCCTGGCAAATCTATGACAAGCAAACGCAATCCAATCCTTCTTTTCATCCTCCTGCTGGCGCTGATCGTCCCATCGCATCTCATCGCCAATGACCGCACCGTCACCGTGGATGAGCCGTGGTGGGTCATCTCCGGCTCGAATTACTACTACGCCCTCACCCACCGCGATTTTGCGGACACGATCTACGACTATCACCCCGCCGTCACCACCACCTGGATGGTCACTGCTGGAATGGTCAGTTACTTCCCGGAATATCGCGGCTTCGGCTTGGAATACTTCGACGTGCGCAAGCCAAACTTCGAAGAGTTTCTGCGCGAGAACTGCAAAGAGGCGTTGGGCCTGTTACGCAATAGCCGCCTGTTTCAATCTGCATTGATCCTTGCACTCGCCGCCCTATGTTTCTTCCTCCTCCAAAAGTTGATCGACTACCGCATGGCCTTCCTCTCCATTACGCTCGCCATGACCGCGCCTTTCTTTCTCGGTCATGCCCGTCTGCTCAACCACGAGGGGATGCTTTCCATTTTTGTGCTCACCTCATTTTTAGGGATGCAGGTGTACATCAACAAGGAACGCAAGTCCATCTATCTGCTCATTTCCGGCGCAGCCTTTGGGTTGGCACAACTCACAAAATCCTCTTCCATTGTTGTTCTAGGCGTTGTCGGGTTAATGTTGCTCATCGATCTCATCAAAAACAAAAATTTCTCTGTAAACGCTGTGCTCTCTGTGGCCGGGAATTTTGCGTTATGGCTTGCAACCGCCGCCTTGATCTACTTCATCCTCTGGCCGGGGATGTGGGTTGCGCCGTTGAAAATGCTGGAAGGCGTATACGGCAATGCCTTCAGTTATGCCTTTCAAGGCGCCCGCCTCGATGTGACCGAGGAGTTGCAGCCTGCCTCCTTTAGCCTGAGCAATGGCTTTGAGGGAATCCTGCTTTATTTGAAGAACTGGGTCACCTCCACAACCTTTGTGACCTGGCTTGGGTTGATCTTTGCCAGCTTCATCGTATTCTCAAAAGATAAAGAACGCCTGCCCGCACCGGTCAAATCCACGCTGGGATATTTATTCTTGATCGGCGGATTGTTCATCGTCCTGTTCGGCATCGCACAGGGACGCAACTCACAGCATTACATTCTCAGCAGTTATGTCTGTTTTGATGTGATGGCTGGCATTGGCTGGGGATATGTCTTGATGCTGGCACAAGGTCGTTGGGCAGGGTTAAGACAAAAAGCATTTGAGATTGGTTTCCTCGCCCTGCTGACCATTACCCAGATCGGCATTGGCCTTCCATACGCGCCGTATTATTTCACCTACAAGAATCCCTTTGCAAGCCAGGCTGCGACCTATGGCTACGGCGAAGGATTGGCCGAGGCTTCGGATTATCTCTCCGCCAAGCCGAACGCACAGGAACTCCGCGTCTATGCCTACAATGGCATGGGCACATTCTCCTTCTTCTTCCCCGGTGAGACGGTCGTCTTCAAACGAGTCCATTTGATCGAAGAGGATTTCATCACCATCACTGATGAATTGCGCAATTCAGATTATCTGGTGCTGTACCCCATCGTGCGCGAGAAACAACCAGAGACAGAGAAGATCTTCCGCGTGCTCGAAGGCGTGGTCGAGCCGGAGAAGGTGATTTCCATCAACGGGCTGGAATACATCCGCATCTACGCCGTGGCGGAGATTCCGGAGTCAGTGTTTGAGTCATTGTTGGGGAAGTAAGCTGTACCGCAACAGCCTGTCTTCAAAAAGGATTCACGTTGCACATTGCCGCTTGCAAGCTGAAACTTGCGGTACGACTTGTTCGAGAATAACAGAAGCAGTTCAAAGTCGGGGAGAGGAGGCGGGGCAATTCGTTTCATGCGATAATAGGGTGGTGATCTATCGTTGAAAGGAAATCTGTCATGAACGCCAAACGCCGAATCCATGTTTTGTTTGCAGTT
>JAEURI010000127.1 GCA_016789225.1 Anaerolineales bacterium | reverse complement strand
CGTTGGTTAAGATCGTAATCGCCTTTATGGTTGGAGCCGCTGCTATTGCATTAGTGTTGTTTACGCTTGGTAAAGATTTTTGGAGATCGAAACAAGTTTGGGCGATGGCTGTCATTATGGTCGTGCCTGCACTTTTGTATTATGTCCTGCTTAATCAAGGGCGTTCGACTGAATACTTCTTTGCATGGTCACTGGCATTGATGAAGCTCATCACCAGTACAGATTTCTATACCAAATGGCTGGCGTTCCTGGGTGTACTGTTTGGCTTGACGATTGTCTTCCTGGGCATTGCTGGCGCGTTGATCGCTCCGTCACGGATGCGTTGGTTGCTGGTCAGTTTATGGATCGGTTATGTGTTGTACGGACTGACATTGCCCTTCCAGATGTATACGCATAGTTATTATCATATTCAACTTATTCCGTTGATCGTGCTGGGACTCGCCATCGTGTTGAATCCGCTCACTGAAAGTGTGGCAAGCCTCGGCGGAGTGGGACGCGTGGGTTTCATCGTATTGGTCTTGGTTGTGATCGGGTATCAAGCCTACGCGGCGCGTTCCGTTCTCCTTGCCGAAAGTTTTCGGCATGAGCCTGCTTTCTGGAGCGAAGTTGGTGAAGCCGTGCCTGTCGATGGAGAGGTGATCGCGTTGACTCAGGATTACGGGTATCGGCTGATGCTGTATGGCTGGCGTATTGTAGATTTATGGCCTCTTGCAACAGGCTTAAGCGAAACGCGCAACCCCGGCAAAAATTTTGCCGAAGATTTTACTGACCTGACCGCAGGCAAGGATTATTTCCTAGTCACCGCTTTTGGACAGTTGGATAAACAACCCGGCTTGAAAACGATTTTAGATACGTATCCAATTATTGTCGAAAGCGAAGGATATATTTTGTACGACCTTCGTTAATTTCATTGTAGGGGCGCAGCATTGCTGCGCCCCTACTTCAATGCCATGACTCTCGTTTCCATCATTACCCCCTCGTACAACCAAGCCAGATATCTTGAGCAGACGATTCTCTCGGTGTTGGAGCAGGATCATCCGCGCATTGAGTACATCGTTGTGGACGGCGCTTCTACAGATGGAAGTGTTGAGATCATCAAAAAATATGCGGGTAGATTGGCGTATTGGGAATCGGCCAAAGATCATGGGCAGGCAGATGCCATCAATAAGGGCTTTGCCCGTGTCACAGGTGAGGTCGTTGCATGGTTGAATTCGGATGATTATTATCTGCCTGGAACGATCAGCGCGGCAGTGAAGGTGTTTGAAGAAAACCCGGATGTGGTTTTAGTGTATGCAAACATGCTCGCGGTGGATGAGAAAGGGCAGACTTTCAATACACTCACCTATAAACAACTCACCCTTGAAGACTTGCTTTGTTTTCAGATCATCGGTCAACCGGCTGTGTTTATGCGCCGCTCTGCTTTGCAAAAAACGAGCGGACTAGACCTCACGTTTCACTTTTTACTCGATCATTTACTCTGGATAAAGATTGCCAAACACGGGCGTATTCTTCACGTAAACCATACCTGGTCAGCCGCGCGCTATCATGCCGAGGCGAAGAACGTCGCCAAAGCTGCCGAGTTTGGCCGTGAAGCGTTTCGCATTTTGGAAACCATTGCGCAGGACAAAGACCTGGCCGCCACTCTTCATAAAATAGATCGGCGCGCGCACGCCTCTGCCTACCGTGTGGATGCGCGTTATCTGCTCGATGGCGGGTTGCCAGGCAAAGCCTTGAGTGCATGGTTTCGGGCTTTATTCATTTATCCGCCAGTTGCCCTGAAACGGATGAATATTTTTGTTTCGAGCGTTTTGAATTTGCTGGGGTTGGGGAAATTGCGTGATGTGGTCTTGCAAAGGCGGAAGAGAAACCTATCGGGTTAGGTCATTCTGCGGGGGACTGAACTTTTTGATGATCCAGTCTTTTTCCAGGGCATCCAGGACCTCTTTTGCCGATTTGAGCTGGCTGAGCTTTCCCTTGACTTGCATGTTTTCAGAATGGAAGGTATCGATGTCGATCTTGCCGTCTGTGAAGTGTACCCAGATCCAGTCATCGCCCTGCCTGCCGAATTGAATCTGCTGAAAGAGCTTCATCAGCCTTTCCAGGATGTCTTCGAACTTCTCCCGCTTCAACTCGGCGAAAATAACGAAATCGTCCTGTTTCATAAGCCGCTCCTTCGGTTATGGATTGGGGATCGTCAGCCTCGTTTTCGATGGTGTTTGTCCGCTCAGGTAAAAACTCCGGTTTGCGTTGACATAGTGGGGGAAGTCTTCCGTCCAGGCTTTGCGTGCATCATACCCGAAAAGTTCACAGTATGCCCTATATAAATCGGGATTTTGGGCGGCGAAGTAATGCGGGTTGCGGAAGAACATTTCAAGATAGCCCGCGAGGAATTCGCCGTCGTTCTGAAAGACATACGGGTGCCCGACTGGAATCGGCTGGGAGAAATCTCCGCTTTGGCGGGCCAGATATCGGTTAAGTTCGAGGCGTTTGCCTTTGATGAATAGATTCCGCGCGGCTGGCGTGAAGACGTCGCCGTCACTGACTCTTAATCCCGGATACAACCCCTCGCATCGCCCCATCGACCCGCAGCCTGCGTCGAAGTGATCGAGCATGTGACCCAGCTCATGCAGGAACGGACACACGCCCGGCGCCGTGCCGTTGAAGCCTTCGAACAGACGTGACATAACGATCTGAATGCATTCGCGCGCGGGGTTGTAACATCCGCCCGCAACACCGCCATCCTGTTGAAAGGCTTCGGGCACTGTGTAAATTTGAAAGTGACGCGCGGTATGCAGAAAACGCGCGAGAATATCCTGCCGGAAGAAGAAGACCTCGGCGAGATGCCCCGCCACGAGGTGCCGCACCGCAGATGGCATTTGGTCTGTGATGTTCTTTCGTTTGGGTCCGATCAGTTGGAGGTCGAAGTTGGGATGTTCGGCGATGTGTTGCACGAGTTGATAGAATGATTCGATCTCGCCTTCGCTGAGCATGCGCACGATGGGGAAGTAATGATCCAGCAAGCGGATTTGTCCCGTCACGTCGAAATTCAACGCTGCAGTTTGCGGGCGGCATTGTCCGTTGGTGAGCGAGTCGAACTTGGTCGAGGCGGATTTAAGGTCGGTCATTGTTTACTTGTCATACTGAGCGATAGCGAAGCATCTCTATGCTATTTCAGAGACACTGCGCCTCTTGCACGATGCAGGCAGGGTGACATGCCTTGCTACTCTTCAATAAAGTAATCATTATCTATTTTCTTTAATTCGTAGGTTGCGATTGAATTAATACCTACGTTGTAGTCAATCATCAACTGGCTTAAAGTTTCTCCATCAATAAGAGTGATTTTGCTGTCAATCTGCGAAACATATTCTTTCGCTTCATTTGTAAAGTTTGAAGTGGAAATAAATATTCCTTTTTTCGCTCTTTTCCCTTGTAAAGCGCCAGCGAATTTTTGTAATTCAGGGCGTCCAACAGAGCCTTCCCATTTCTTTGCTTGGATGTAAATAACATCAAGGCCAAGGCGGTCCTCATTAATGATTCCATCAATCCCGCCATCACCGCTTTTGCCAATAGCTTTGCCTGCATCTTTACGAGTGCCACCATACCCCATTTTCACTAACACATCGATCACAAGACGCTCAAAGAAAGTTGGCGAACAATTTTTTACTGTTTGTAATACTTCATCTGCCAGGGTTTGCCGTAGGTTTTGATGAGCAGCTTCAATTGCTTCTTCTGGAGTTTGGATTTCGAGTTTTTCTGTTACAGTGATGTCTTCGTCGTCCTTTTCGCGACGGGTTCGAAATTCTACAAACTCATCGTATTGTTCAAGAAACTTCACGTTAATACGCTCAGGGGGATTTTTTAGCGTATCCAACCCTCTTTGAGTAATTTGAAATTTACCTCTGCTTGACGAGGAAAATAAACCGGCTTTACGTAAAAATGTAATTGCCCAGCCTACTCGATCATAAAAGCGCGTTTTTCTTCCACTTGGCAATAATTCAGCTAATTCCTCGTTAGTCAGTTTGAATTGTTGTGCAAGAATCCGGGTTGCTTCTTGCAATGAATGCTCTTTTTCATTTGATGCAAGATGAAGAAGCGGCAACATTAAAGATTGAAAGTCAGGTATAGCCATGCGAATCTCCCAAACTACGCAGTACATTTCCGATTTTCTTAAACAAACTCCCGAAATTATACACTCCGCCTCCCAATTTTTCCCTCATAAATCTACGTTACAATTACCTTCGCCCTATGCAGGAACAAACCTTATTCTTCTCCACCAAAACCGCGCGGACGGTTGCGCTGCTTATTCTCTTCACGTTAGGCATTGCCATCCGCCTGTATGACCTGACCGACCTGCCGCTGGAGTTTCATTCCACCCGTCAACTGCTCTCGGCGCTCAAGGCGCGCGGCATGTACTACGAAACCCGCGCGGATGTCTCGCAGGAAGAACGCGCTTTTGCCATTCAACAGTGGAAATTTCGCGCCTCGGTGGAGCCGGAGTTCTTCGAGCGCATCGTGGCATGGACCTATCAATTCACCGGCGAAAAGGTCTGGGTGGCGCGTATCTATTCCTCTGCATTTTGGCTCATCGGTGGAGTCTTCCTCTATCTACTTGCGCGCCGCCTCACCTCGGAAGATGGAGCCATCGCCGCAACCGCCGTCTATCTCTTCCTGCCGTATGCCGTCATCGCCAGCCGCAGTTTCCAACCTGATCCGCTGATGACGATGCTCATTGTCATGTTCTTGTGGGCGGTCTGGCAGTGGTCAAGTACATTAACCGCTAAAAGCGCGAAGGACGCGAAGAAAAACCAAGAAAATTTTAGCGATCATGGCGAGCTTCGCGGTTCAAAAAGCTCCTGGCTCTTCGCCATCCTCGCCGGTCTCTTCGGCGGGCTTGCCATCTTTATCAAATTCCCGGCGGCCTTCTTCATTGTGGGTGGAGGCTTGGGCGCGGCGCTCAGTCACAGGTCGATGAAAGAGGCGTTGAAGAATCCGCAGCTTTACGTCATGGCGTTGTTGGGCATCCTGCCCGGCGCGGGTTATCTCATCTACGGCATCTTCGTCGAAGATTTTCTCGGTCAGCAATTCGGCGGACGTTTTATCCCCAGCCTGTTTTTGAGTCCATCGTATTACCTCGGCTGGTTAAACATGCTGAATTTAGTGACCGGTGGATTTGTCTTGATGCTTGCCCTGCTCGGTCTCTTTTTCTTTGATATGAAAAAACGCCGCCTCCTTCTCGGACTTTGGGCCGGGTACGCCTTCTTTGGCCTTTACTTTAACTTCCACATCTCCACCCACGACTATTACTCCCTGCCCTTGATTCCGATTGCGGCTCTCTCGATTGCCCCGCTTGCAAATGCATTGCTCGCCAAACTTTCCGAATCGACAGAGACAAAATTTCTACGTCTTTCCTCTTTCCTCATTCTTCTCCTCGGCCTCATCGCTTCCACTTGGAACATTCGCAATGGGCTCAACGCCGTGGACTATCGCCCTCAAGCCGCCATGTGGGCCGAGATCGGCGTGAAGACGGACGGTTATAATTTAGCCGGGCTGACGCAGGATTACGGCGCGCGCATGGCTTACTGGGGCTGGCAGAACCTCACTTCCTGGCCATCTCATGGTGACCTGCGGTACAGCAGCGAGCGCGGCGGTAATCTTGATTTCGAGGAACAATTCACAGAACTCGCCGCGAAGAAAGACCTGTTCATCGTCACCGATTTTGTCGACCTGGATTTGCAGCCCTATCTCAAGGAAAAATTGAAAGCCTATCCCATCTTCGCCGATGGGGATGGCTACGTGATCTATAATTTAATGAAATAGAAAGTGTGCCGCGCCGTACGAAGCAGGAACTCTGTCACTTGATGGAATTAATTCCCGCGTATGATGTGACGCATCCCATAATATAAATAATGTCTTCTTCCAACAAAACCTTAATCTACCTCGCCTGGTTCGGCGTCGTCGCTGTGACGGCCGCTCTTGCCGTTTATGCCTATCTTGGATTCTTTTCCCGCTATATGGCGGACGATTACTGCCTGCTGGTGGACCTGCGCTTTGGCGATCTCTTCACCAACAGTTGGAATAAATACCTTTTCAAGTCCAACCGTTTTTCAAACCTGTTCGTGCTCGGTTTCTGGGAACTTTTCCCGGGCAATATTGCCATTGTCCCGGCTCTGCATATCATTCTCTGGGTGCTCGGCCTGACCTGGCTGCTCAGCGAATTGGACAAGGTCTTCAACCTGAAGCTCGCATTCCCTTTGCGTTTGTTCGCCGCGGAAACGCTCGCTCTCTTTTCATTCTTTACCACGCCAAACGCTTTTCAGATCCTCTACTGGCGGCCTGGACAGGTTTCGTACCTCACGCCGATCGTCTTCTTTACGCTCCTGGCCGCATGGCTGGTGAATCTTGTCCGCAGGGATAAGGTGACCTTCCCATTGGCGTTCCTCTTTGGTTTCTTTGCCTTCTTCATCGGCGGGCTGTCTGAAACGCTGGGCGCGTTGCACATTGCCATCCTCTCCCTCGTGATCCTGTGCGTCGTCCTTTTCGATAAGTCTCCGCGGCGTAACGCGGCGCTTACCCTGCTTGGCGCTTTGCTGATCGGCGCATTTGCCGCGTTGATCGTGATGTTCCTTGCCCCTGCGAATGAGGTGCGCATCAACGATGAGAACGGCTCTCCGGCGTTTACCACGGTGCTTCTGCGCAACTTCGAATATTCGCTGCTGTTCCTACGCATTGCCATAACGACCCTGCCACTGCCCATCCTTGGTTTGCTGGCAATCTCGTCCCTGATGACCATGCTCCTTTTTCAGAACCAGCCCACGGTTAAGTTTGAGGCGCGTGCCTATTGGTTGTTCCTTATCATTCCCATTCTTCTTTATGGGTTGGTCTTTGCCTCCTTTGCCCCCAGTGCGTATGGACAGTCGTATCCGGTGGAACGTGTGCGTTTCCCTGCGCATTTCATACTTACGCTTGCGCTGACCTCGTTCGGAATTTGCGCTGGTTATGTGCTATCCTATGTAAAATTCCCGACGTTGATTCGGTATGGCATTGTCGCGCTCGCGTTTCTCTCCCTGCTCTATCCGTTCTGGATGATGCGCCAGCCGCTTTCGACCTATGAGTTTCGCCGTTTGTTCGCCCTGCGTTGGGACGAACGCGAGCAGATGATCTATGATATGAAGGCCAGCGGCGAACAAGACCTCGTCCTGCCCGGCCTGGACGGTTACGAAGGCACCAAGGAATTGGATGTGCGTCCGTTCTTTTGGGTCAACCAGTGCGCCGCGCAGATCTACGGCGTTCACACCATTACGGCAATTTCCGTGGAAGAAGAAGATGTCCTCTACTACTTTAGCGAATGACCTGACCCCCATCCTCGTCACCGGCTCGCACCGCAGCGGCACCACCTGGGTCGGCAAGATGCTCGCCGCCGATGCGGATAGTGCCTACATCAGCGAGCCTCTCAACGTGCTTCACCGCCCCGGCGTGTATCGTGTGCCGGTTAAATATTGGTACACCTATATCAGCGCGGAGAACGAAGCGGAATATCTGCCCGCCTTTCACGAACTGCTCGATTTTCAATATCATCTCCTGCTTGAAATAAAGTCCTTGCGTTCCATCAAGGATTTTTTGCGCATGGGACGCGATTTCCGCATCTTTTTCAATGGCAGTATGCATGGCCAGCGCGCAGTCATCAAAGACCCGTTCGCGGTCTTCTCTGCGTCGTGGTTCGCGCAAAAGCTGAATTGCCAGGTGGTCATCACAGCCCGTCACCCCGGTGGTTTTGTCAGCAGCCTCAAACGTCTCGGTTGGAATTTTGATTTCAATAACTTTTTGAGTCAGCCGCTCTTCATGCGCGACCATTTGGAAGCCGACCGCGCCGCGATGGAGTCGATGGACAAAAATGACATCATCGGTCAGGCGGCTTTATTGTGGAAGATAATCTATCGCTTCGTCCATTCGACCCGCAGCGGGTTCCCCCAATTTAAGATCGTGCGCCACGAGGACCTTTCACTCGACCCAATTGGCGGCTATCAGGCTTTATACAAATCCCTGGGCCTGGGCTTTACCGAACGTGTCAAGGACATCATCCAAAACTCCAGCAGTTCCGAGAACCCGGCCAAGCTGGCGAAGAACAAGACGCACTCTGTTAAACTCGACAGCCGCGCCAATCTCGACAACTGGAAGAAGATTCTTTCGGCTGAAGAGATTACCCGTGTTCGCAAGATCACAGAAGGCGTGTCTGAGTCTTTCTATTCTGAAGAAGAGTGGAAATAAGTCAATTTGCCCAGCTGTCGTGAGTCTTCTGCATGAAACCGCCCGCCCTGCCACTCGTCTCCATTATCACTCCGTCGTTCAATCAGGCTCCCTTCCTCGAAGCAACGATCAAATCTGTGCTGGAGCAGGATTATCCGCGTATCGAATACATCGTCATGGATGGCGGCTCGACTGACGGTAGCGTGGAGGTTATAAAAAAGTACGAAGGTAAATTGGGATATTGGGAATCGGTAAAGGACAAAGGTCAGACTGATGCGATCAACAAAGGCTTCAACCGCGCCAGCGGCGACATCCTCGCCTGGATCAACTCGGATGACACGTATCAGCCCAAGGCTGTGGGTGAGGCGGTCAAGTTCTTTATCGAACATCCCGATGCAGCCATGGTCTATGCCGATTGCAACTTCATTAATGAACATGGAGAGGTGATCGGCAAATTCGCCTCACGCCAAACGGACTATGCCAGACTTCGCCGCGGCTACGTCCACATCCCACAACAGACAATGTTCTTCCGCGCGAAGTACTGGAGGGAACTAGGTCCGCTCGACCCTTCCTTTTATTTCGCGATGGACTATGACTTGTGGGTACGCATTGCCAAACATGCGCCGATTCATTATCTGCCCGGCAAAACCTGGGCGAACTTCCGCATCCATACCTCCAGCAAGACCAACGTCAACGACGAGCGCGGCTGGCAGGAAATGCTGCGAGTCCACTACCGCGACGGAGGCTCGTTCTTCTCGCCCATTGTGGCAAAATATTACCTGCGCAAAATCATCGGCCCGCTTTGGAAGTGGCGCATAAAGAAGTAATTGGTAAATTCGTAAATCGTGAATCAAAGATGAATCTCTTTTCCTCCCCCTCTCTCGATGACCTTACTCGTTTGCTCAAGGCCTGGCGCTTTTGGGTGCTGGGCGCGCTGATTGGTTCTGCCCTTGGCGCGGCGTTTTACTACATCGCGCCGCCGCCGTATCGTGCCAAAGCCACGGTCAACGTGGACTTCAACTTTGAGCAAGCCTTCCCGACCAATACCGACCGGCAGGATTTTTATTATCTCGAGCGTGAGGCCCGCAAGATGGTGGAACTCGCCTGGTCGGATGATGTGTTGACTCAATTGAGTGCGCCCATTGAAGAACTGCGTGACGGTAAATTGAATCTCTCTCAACCCGCCGAAGCAGGCTGGCATTTCTACGCCGACGATGTAAACCCGCAGAAAGCAGAAGAACTCGCCTCTGCCTGGGCGAATGCCTTTGCCCAAAAAGCCCAAGCCGAGATCGAAGCCGGGAACTTGAATGAATTCATCAAACTGGAAGTGACCCAGTCTGCGAACCTGCCGAAGGAGCGCAGTATTCCCCTCAGCGACTATTTGCTTGCAGGCGCAAGTGGATTTCTCGTCCTTGCTGTATTCTTCGTGCTGTTCGTCAAGCTGAAATAGCACCGCAAGATAAATCTTGCGGTACGAAACTCTGAATGAAAAAACTTTCTCTCGAAAATCTTCCCCGCATACTTTGGGCGTTTGCCATGCTCACCCTGCCTGTCACCAGCTTTCGCTGGTTCCCCGGTTTGGGCGAGAGCACGCTCGTTCGTCCGCTGGCGTTGTATCCGCTGGCGGTTTTACTGCCTCTCCTTCTCATTCAAGCATGGCGCAAAAAAGTTAAGCTCACCTGGGCGGGTGCGTTCGTGGCGTTGGGTGCATTTGTGCTTTTCATTTTCTTCTCCGCTGCCATCGGTTCGCTCATCAACCCCATTCCACTACGCGGACAAGTCTATGATGGGCGTGCCTTGCGTGCTTTGGTCACTCTCTTCATCGGCATCGCGTTCTTCATTAGCGCCGTCTGGATGAACAAAGACGAAGCCGACCTGCGCTTCACCGTCACATGGATATTCGCTGGCTTGTGCCTCGACCTTGCCTGGAGCGGCTTGCAAGCCTTCACCTTCTACACCAAACTGCTCGACAAAGAAATGGTCACGCATTGGCAGCTTGCCTTTTCGATGCGCGAACTTGTGCGCACGAATCGCATCTCTGGCCTGGCCTATGAACCGGCCTGGCTTGCCGGTCAACTCGCGACGACGTTCTTTCCGTTTTTGTTTGCGGCTGTGTTGACGAAGTACCGCCTCACACCCCTGCGATGGCTGGAGCCTGCGCTGCTGGCCTTGTCCACCCTGGTGCTGTTGGCTACCTACTCCCGCGGTGGATTACTCATTACGGTTGGCGTCTCAGGGTTGATGTTCCTGCTCTTCGGGCGCGATGTTCTGCGCTTGATCTGGACGTGGTTCATCGGCGGCTTCCGCGGGCGCATCACTGACCTTACGTTACGCCTCGGCATGATCGCCGTGTTGATTGGCGTGGTGGCTGGCGCAGTCTTGTTCCTTGGGCAAAAGAATTATTTCCGCCGCCTGTGGGAGGTCAACGCTGAAAGCCTGGACGAATATCTGGTGGATATCAATGCCGGGGCGCGCGGAGCGTACTCGGTTGGGGCTTTGGGGGCGTTTTCAGAATACCCGTTAACAGGCGTCGGCTTGGGCGGAAGCGGGTTTTACATCTATCAAAATCTGCCGGACTGGTCGCTTACCACCGTTCCCGAGATCGCAAAACAGCTCAATCCGGAAAATAAACTTTACCCGAACCCCAAAAATCTTTATGTGCGTTTGCTGGCAGAGACCGGTTTGATCGGCTTTGTTCTTTTTCTTGCCTTTCAATTCAACATACTGGGGGAGATCCTTTCCCTGTATATGCGGCAGGAGCCTTGGGCGCGTTTTGCCGCTGTGGCCGGTGTATTTGCATGGGTGGCTATCGCCCTGTATAATTTCACCCAGGATTCACTTACCACTCCGAACATCTGGCTTGTATCGGGGATCCTGGTGGGGCTTGCCTCAATTCAATCGAACAAGGAAGTCTGATGATCGTTCTCTCTGTTGGAATGCCGCGCGCCGGGTCGGGCTGGCACTATAATCTTATCCACGACCTGATGAAAACGACCGGCTGTGCCGATGCGCAGGTTATTCGTAAAAAATATGGGCTGCAAAAAATTCTCACCGAAGTGAACTGCAACATCGGCGTGCTTTCGCCGCGCCGCCTGGGGATGGTGACCGTGCCCGCGTTGATGGGCAATACTTTCGTTATCAAAGCTCATGCCGGGCCGACAAGCGTTTCGCGGCTGCTCACGAATTTTGGCCTGCTGCGCATCACCTACATCTATCGCGACCCGCGCGATGCCATGCTTTCGGCATTTGACTATGGTCAGCGCGCGCTTGCCAGGGGACGCCCCAATGCTTTTTCGCATCTTTCCGATTTCGAGAAAAGCCTGAGTTTCATCATGGAATACGTTCACATCTGGCAGAAGTGGATGAACGAGAAGAATGTGCTGGTCGCGCGTTATGAGGACCTGCTTACGAACTACGATGTCGAATCCACCAAACTGGTGGATTATCTCAAACTGGACGGAACCCGGCCCGAGGTCCGCGCAGTGATCGAACAGTATCGCCCCGGAGCGAATGACAGTCAGCAGGGTTTACATTTTTATAAAGGTAAGATCGGCCGCTTCCGTGATTCCTATTCAGATGAACAAAAAAAGGTTCTGACCGAGAAATTGGGCAACTATTTGAATCAAATGGGTTATGAGGCATAATAGGTGTAATCTGACTGTAACGTCTGAAAAGTTGCTCACAAATCCGTTTTTCGATATGATAGGCACGCGATGATGAAACGCTTTGAAACCCCCTACATGGCAGACTGGTTCGCCATCTCATTGAGATGGATTATGCTGGTAGGGTTGATCGTGTCCCTTGGGCTGGGTCAACAACTCGATATTGGCTCCACCTGGTCGCTTGGATTGATGATCGTGTGGAACCTGGGCATGACGGCGCTGGCTGGCTTGAACATCCGTACCTCCTTTCATCGCCGCCTGAACATCATTGTTGATCTGGTGTTGACGGGGGCGTTTTTTCTGGGGCAGGGTGGTCTGCGGGGACCTGCCTTCTGGGTTGGGTTCCTGCCGATCCTGACGGCTTCCATTTATTTTGAGATTTGGGGGGCACTGATCGTCTCTGTTCTTTTCTCGGGTCTTATGATCTATGCGGGGGCGCAGGTGGAAGGCGACCTTCCGCTCTCTTTTGTTGTGGTCGCTATATTGATCGTCCTGGGCGTGGTCTTCGGCTTGTTGGGACGCAGTTTGATGTCGCACATGCGAAAGAACCGTGCCTTGTGGGTGGATGCCGAGGAAAAGAAACGCGCCATTCAGAACGAGCGCATGCGTGCCATTTACGAGTTGACCTCCACTCTTTCAACGACCCTCAGTTATAAACGTGTGCTCGACTCGGCTCTTGATATGAGTGCGGCTGCGTTGAATCCGGACCCGGACCCCGAAAAGACGGTCAGTGACCCGCTGGTGGGGGTGGTGATGCTCTTCAACGCCGGGAAGCTGCGTATCGGCTCTGCGCGTCGCTTTACCAATGCCGACATGCGCGTCACTTTCGACGGTGCCGAGGGCATTCTAAAACGCGCCCTGGACGAGGGCGAGCCGATCATGTTCAATGATATCGGCTACGATCACGAGCTGGGACGTGTGATCGCTCTGCGCAATTGCACCAGCGGATATTGCTTTCCGCTGCGCAGTGGTTTCAATGTATACGGCGTGATGCTGTTTGCACACCCCGAACCGAACTATTTCACTTCCGAACGCACGAACCTGCTCGATATCATTGGCAGGCAGGCTGTCATTGCCATTCAAAATGCGCGTCTGTACCAGGACCTGGTGGAGGAAAAGGAACGCATGGCGGAAGTGTACGAAGAGGCACGAAAAAAACTCGCGCGTGACCTGCACGATGGCCCTACTCAATCGGTGGCGGCCATGGCGATGCGCCTGAACATTGCCCGCCGTATGATGACCAAGGATGTGAAATCAGCCGATGATGAGTTGGTGAAATTGGAGGAATTGGCGCATCGCACCACCAAGGAGATCCGCCATATGCTCTTCACCCTGCGCCCGCTCATTCTTGAATCGCAGGGACTCAATGCCGCCATTCAGGCCATGGCCGACAAGATGATGGAAACCTTCTCACAGCAGGTGAATGTCGAGATCGACGAGCGTGCCACCCAGCAATTGGAAATGGGCAAGCAGGGCGTCATTTTCTATATCATCGACGAAGCGGTGAATAATGCCCGTAAACATGCGCAGGCAGCCATCATCACGGTGCGGCTGCGGCAGGTGGAGCCCGGTGTGGTGCTGTTGGAGATCGCGGATAATGGCGTTGGGTTCGATGTGCAAGCCGTTGCCCAAAATTACGATAAACGTTCCAGCAGCAGCCTGGGCATGATCAACCTGCGCGAACGCGCCGAATTGGTGAACGGCCTGCTCAACATCGACTCGTCGCCTGGCAAGGGCACCAGTGTGCAGGTTTATATTCCGCTGACCGAGGAAGCCGCTGACCGCCTACATCACGCCCGCAGGAAGAAAGCCTAACCCATGCCCATTGCAGAAGGCATTCATTACTCACTTCATACATCCGACACTAACCACCGCCCGCCCCTGATTCTTATTCATGGTGCGGGCGGCAGTCTTTTATCCTGGCATCCATACCAGCGGCATTTGCAGGGGCAAACCGTATACACACTCGACCTGCCCGGCCATGGCGGCTCAATTGGGCCGGGTAGGACCTCCATTGATGAATATGCAGACGATGTATGTCGTTTCATGGATATTACCGGGGTGAAGTCCGCAACTGTGGCAGGTCATTCAATGGGCAGCGCCGTTGCCCTTATGTTGGCATTGAAACATCCTGAAAGGGTTAGTGCTCTGGCACTGGTTGGCGGCGGTGCAAAATTACGCGTAGGTCCGAGCATTCTTGAGGCGGCAAACAATCCGGCCACTTTTGAATCCGCAGTGGATATGATCAACACCTATAGTTTTCATCCGGATACTCCAAAAGAATGGTTGGAACGTTCAAAACAAAATATGATGCAGATCGACCCGGCTGTGTTGCAGGGTGATTTTCTTGCCTGCAATCAATTCGATGTCATCGAGCAGCTTCCCCGTCTTGTCCATCCGACGCTTATCCTGTGCGGTTCCATGGATGTGATGACCCCGCCGAAATTTTCGCGTTATCTCAAGGATACCCTTATTAATTCAGAGTTGCATATTTTGAAGGATGCGGGCCATATGGTGATGCTGGAACAACCGGACATGGTGGCGGGCCTGTTGAAACAATTCATGGATACACTTCCGCCTCTTTCCTAGCTGGAGCTTGTTTCTGTTCATTTGACTTTGCCTACCCGTTCGGATTCCTCCAGTCATGCTGAAAACATTCTCTTCAAGATCGGCATGGCTGCAATGACCGCCAGCGCGCGATGACTGAGTCGATTCTTCTCATCCATATCCAGTTCGGCCATGGTCTTCCCCAATTCAGGCAAAAGGAAGATGGGGTCATAACCGAAGCCGCCTGTGCCGCGTTCTTCGGGGATGATCTCGCCGAAGCAATTCCCTTCGGCAAATTCGATTTCACCGGTTGGTTTCGCGATCGCAATCGTGGCATGGAAGTGAGCCTTCCACGGGCGCTCTTTGTCTTTGAGATTCTTCAACAGAAAATCGCGGCGATCTTTGTCCTTTGCCCCTGGCTTGGGAGAATACCTGGCGGAATATAACCCAGGCGCGCCATTGAGGGCAGCCACTTCAAGGCCGGAGTCATCGGCGAGGGAGATCAATCCACTGGCCTGGGCGAAGGCGACGGCTTTCTTTCCGGCGTTCTCCTGATAAGTAGAGCCATCTTCCTCCACCTCAAGCTGTAAATTGATCTGCGCAGGGGTGACGAATTCGATGCCTGCATCTTGCAGTAGTTCTTTCAATTCTTCGATCTTACCTTGGTTATTGGTGGCGATAAGTAGTTTACTCATAAAAATTCCTGTAGGTCACGCTTGTAGCGTGACTCTCTTCTGAAAATTGTCGGGCTACATACCCTGAGGGCACTAGCCCGACCTACGATGGATTTTTTCCATTGCCCATCTTGCATGGTCTCGAACAAGCGTTTCTTCATCCTGCATGGCTGGTTCAAGCATGGGCATATCGTTTTTATCTCCCGTATTCCCAACGGCTACGGCGAGATTACGCAGGTATCCGCGTCGCTTGGTGCGTTTGACCGGCGAACGCTTGAAGCGTTGATTAAACTCGGAGGATGTCAGAGACAGGTCCGAGGTCCGCACAGGAAGCGGGATGGATGACTCGAAGGCGGGGTCTGTCGGCAGGGAGAAGCGATTCCATGGGCAGACCTGCTGGCAGATGTCGCATCCAAAGACCCAACTTCCAATCGAATCGCGCAGGTTTTCGGGGATGTCGCCTTTGTTTTCGATTGTGAGATAAGAGATGCAATGATTTGAGTTGATGGTGCGGTTTGGCAGAATACAGTGAGTAGGGCAGGCGTCGATGCAGCGAGTGCAAGTGCCGCAGTGATCGGTGCGGAAGGGTTCATCGGGTTCGAGTTCGATGCCTAATAGAATTTCTGCAATGAAAAATGTGGAACCTGCCCCCGGGTTGATCAGCATGGAGTTTTTGCCGATCCAGCCCAGCCCTGCGCGTTGAGCGAGCTCGCGTTCGAGGATGGGACCGGTGTCGGTGTAATAGCGGTTGGGGACGGGGTATCCGACCTGCTCTTCGATGAATTGGACGATCTCCTGCAAACGGGGCGGGATGATGTCATGATAATCATCGCCAAGGGCATAGGCTGCAATATCGAAAGTGTGGTCTCCCCCTGCGGGGACTTCGCGATACACCGCTCGACGTTTACTCGCGGCTACTCGATCACCCGATGAAACCGGAGAATATGGCAACGCCAAAACGAGAATGGACTTGCCTTCGGGTAGGATCAGGCTCGGGTCAGCACGCCGTGAGCGGCTTCGTTCCGAGGCGAGGTACTCCATCGTGCCGTGACGGTTTTTATTCAGCCAACCTTCGAAAATATCGAAGCGCGCAGGCGGCTCAAAAGAAGTCACGCCAGCCAGGATGAATCCCAGTTGTCTTGATTTTTG
>JAEURI010000116.1 GCA_016789225.1 Anaerolineales bacterium | reverse complement strand
CATCCTGAATATTCGCGCTCATCAAATTCGGTGTGTGCCTGCCAAGCGGCTCGGCGGTTACTTGCAAGCCAAACTGCCCGGCTTTCTCTTTCGCCAATTTCATCAAGACCTTGTCCAACGCATCCAATTGTTTTTCATCTGGAGAACGGAATTCCAGTAAAAAGTCCGCGCGAGCTGGGACGATATTCGAAGCGCCCGGCGAAAATTCGATCTTACCAACGTTCGCCACGCAATTCGGGAAATCACGCATCACGGTTTGGCGCACTTCCAGGATAAAAGCCGCCACGCCCTGTCCGGCATCCAAGCGGTCTTCCATCGCGGCTGAACCAGCATGGTCTGCACGCCCAATATATGCCATGCGATACGAACCATAGCCAACAATCGCAGAGACGATACCAATGTTGAGTCCGCGTTTTTCCAAGCGCTTGCCTTGCTCAATATGCAGCTCCAAATACCCTGCCAGCGACTCTTTGGGCCGCCTGGCAGCAAACAGACTTTCCTCAGTCAACCCGGCGCGTGCCAAACCTGCGGCAAAATTTTCTCGTCCGCTGTATGGCCTCTTCAACGCTTCTGGACTCAAATGGCCGGAGATGGCACTGCTCCCAAATAGACTCAAGTGTGTGCCTTCCTCATCTGTAAAGTCCATCGCCTCCAACTGGACTTTGAGCTTGATTCTGTTTTCTCGAAACGTTTTCAACACCTCAAGCGCCGCCATCACGCCCAAGGCTCCGTCGAAGCGACCACCCTTGGGGACAGAATCCAGATGCGAGCCGAGAATGAGCGTCGGAGCAGATGGGTCGTCACAAGGCAAAACGGCCGAATGATTGCCTGCCCCATCGGTGCGGAATTCCAGTCCGCTTTGCTGGATGTATTCACGGAACCATTGGCGAGCCGCGAGGTGAGCTTCACTGAACGTGGTGCGATTCACACCGCCATCACCCGTCGAGCCGATGGCAGCCAACTGGTTGAAGGCATCCAGCATCCGGTCCGGGTTGATGCGAAGGGAAGAAAAATCCTGGGTCATGAGTCAGAGTCTCCTGTATCCCGCCTATCATAACAAAACAGGAGCCGAAATGTCTCGACTCCTGTTTAATATTTTTGTCACTCTGAGCGACAGCAACACTGGCGCTGCGCTCAACATGACAAATGAAGGGTTTACTTGGTCTTGATACTGATGGTCTTGGGTTTGACCTCTTCTGCTTTGGGGAGCGTGATGGTCAGGATGCCGTTCTCAAAGTCGGCCTTGGCCTTGTCGGCCACGACTTCGGTGGGCAGGACGACGGATCGTTCAAAGGCGCCCCAACGCTGTTCGCGGATGTGGTAGGCCTTTTCCTTGGTTTCGTTCTCCTGCTTCACCTCACCTTTGAGGGTCAGCACTTCGCCGGTGACGTTTATCTGGACCTCGTCGGCTTTGATGCCGGGGAGGGCGGCCCTTACCACGATCTCGTTGTCGGTCTGATACATATCCACAGCCGGAACGGACCAGGCAGTGCTGGAAAGGCTGAGCGGGCGGGTGAACGCATCGTCAAAGAGGCGATCCATGGCTTCGCGCAGGGTCATCATCTCACGAGCGGGCTCCCAACGAATGATACTTGACATAGGTACCTCCTTTTAAGTAAATGGTTTTTTGTACTACGCCCTTAATTTAAAACGCCTGCGTTAGAAAAACGCAAGCGTTGTGTATTCGTTTTGTTAGAGGAAATTATTCTTTGCTGCGCTTGAAATCCACGAAACGATAGCCAACTCCGCGCTCGGTGAGGATGTAGACCGGGTTGGCAGGGTCCTTCTCCAATTTCTGGCGCAGGTAGTTGATGTAGAGGCGGACGTAGTGCGGCTCGTCGCGATACTCGTAGCCCCAAACTTTTTGGAGCAATTGATCATGTGAGACAACCCAGCCTGCATTCTGCACAAGATGATAGAGCAGGCGATATTCGGTTGGGCGGAGTTTGACAAGCTTGCCTTCAAGCCATATCTCACGGCGCTCAAAATCGATCTTGAGACGCTTGTCGATCTCGATCAACCCGTGCATGGAACCGGCTGCGCCTTCGGTGCGGCGCAAAACGGCTTTGATGCGGCTGACCAATTCACGCGGGCTGAATGGCTTGGTGATGTAATCATCTGCGCCATGTTCGAGGCCGCGGACGCGGTCATCCTCTTCGCCTTTGGCGGTGAGCATAATGACCGGCACATTACTAAAATCGCGAATGGTCTCCAGGACATCGAAACCGTCGATATCAGGCATCATCACATCAAGCAGGATGAGGTCGGGGGTAAAGTCGCGTATCTTTTGAATTGCCTGTTTGCCGTTGAAGGCCTCCCCTACCTGGAAGCCATCGTGCTCCAGGTTCATGCGAATGAAGCGCACCATGCGTTCCTCGTCATCCACCACGAGGATGCGGCGCCTGTCCATGTCTGCCATATTACTCCCTCACAAAACCGATGATCTTTTCATCATCCGAATCACCAAGGACCTCGATAAAGCTCACCTTGGCCAGGGGCCAGATGACCTTGACCGCGCCTGTGTCGATGTAGTGCAGGTCCTTGCCGTCCTTTTGACGAGGATTCATGACAACAATAATACTATCGGTTGCCTTGGGAAGTTCCTCCACTTCACCGGCAACGGACGTTTCATTGGGGATATGTAAAATAACCGTGAACGCCATCTTCGCTCCGTTTCCTTATTGGGTATTGATGAGTACCTGTATTCTCAGTTTTCCGAGGGCAATAACATCACCGTGATTCAACCCCTGCTCCACATTGGAAGCGAGCCGTTTGCCGTTGATGTAGGTGCCATTGGCAGAGCCCAGGTCCATAAAGATCACCTGCCCGGCGATCCGCTTGATGACAGCATGCAAGCGTGAGACTCCCGCTGCATACGCCTGATAGGGTGAAAGGTCAATGTCGGGCATGATGGGCTGGCCTTCGCTGACGCGGCCCATGGTAAATTCGTTTCGGGATGAAAGCGGCAGCACCTGGCCCGTGTCTAGCAGATGCAGGTTTGCCCAGGCATCCACACCTTCTACAGCCTGGTCAAGTTCCCCGGTAATGCGTTTGGTCCCCCGCCCCAGGCCGTCGGTCGCGATGGTCTGGGTGGTAAGCGAGTCCCTGCCGATCAATTGAGCACCGCATTCGGCGCAAAACATTGCACCGGTCATATTGGTGTGCTTGCAGTTGGAACAGACGATCATGATTTTTTCTCCTTGCCACTGCCCAATAAAAGCGCACGTGTACTATATTTTATATCCTTGCTTCCAGAGGCGCTCCAGGCGTGCATTCTTTCGAGGTTTTCCGCTTCCAGCAACGCCGTCTTTGCCAGCGAGTTTTCCCCTTGCGAAAGCAGGTGGGTGGCGAGATTTTGCAAGTGGCGCGATGCAGTTTCATAACGACCATCGCTGGCGGCTGCCTGAGCACGTTCCTGCATGCGATAGAGGGTAAGCCGGGAAAGCGCTTTTAGAATCCGTGTCGGGGGGCCTTCTGCCGAGGGGTTTTGCTGCACATCACGGGTCAGCCGGAGGCGAACGGGCGGTACAGGCATGGACTGGGAATTGATCGAGGTCTTTAGAAAGCCGCTCATCAGCATGATATCATCCCCGGTTATCGCTTGCGGGCTGACAACGATCTCCAGCATAACATGTAATGGTGTATCCCGCAGGATCGGCCCAAGCCGCAGGGGGGAGGCAACTTCAACATGCCCGCCCTCGGGCTGAAGACGGAAGACATAGTTGATGCGGATATTTTCCTGTTCCTGGTACTCAAACAAGACCTCATCGGCATAGGTGCTGACAAGTGCCTTGAACTTGTCTATAAGGAAACGTTCGATATCCTTGGGTTTGGAGATATAAGCCGACGATCCACCCGTCTTACCGGCAATGGCGTCTAGAAAAATATCGTTCCATTCGTTGCCGATGCCCATGCCAGTGATCCCGATATTATTGGCTGCGGCTTCCTCGGCGAGCTGCAGGCAGGCCTGCTCATCTCCATAGGTATTGCCATCGGTTAATAGAATAATGTGGTTGACACGGGACGGGTCTATGGTGCGGCGGATCTCCCGCATACCCGCCTCCAAGCCGTGATAAATCTCTGTGCCGCCCGAGGTCTGCATCATTTGAATACTCGCCTCCTGCCTCTTTTTATCAAGGCTGATCGAGGCGGGCACAATCACTTCCGCTCGGTCACTGAAAGCGACAATACTTAACACATCCTGCGGGCGCAAACTGCGCAACAACTGAATGGCTGTGGCTTTGAGAATATCCATTTTTTCGCCCTGCATGGATGTGGAACGGTCCAGTACAAGGCATAAGTTCAGGGGTGGTGTGGGTAGTTCGGTGGATTGTTCCTCACGGGGACCAATCTCTAGAAGTACATAAATCAGTTGCTCTTCATTGATCTTCACCAGATTCGGACGACTATAAAGGATTTCATGGCGAATATACTTGTTCGTCTCCACCGTTTCCGGCGGGAGGGTAGCATCATATTGACTTCGGCGTTTGGGATTGGAAAGCACTTCATACGCCTGCTGAATCTCAAGGAACAATTCCGTTTCACCGGCAACTGTATTCCTGTCTGGATGCAGGCGCTGGGCGGCCTCAAAATAGGCGCGTTTAATTTCCTCCTGCGTGGCATCGCGAAAGACCCCAAGAGTGGAGTAATGATCCGGCTTGCTAAATGCCATATTTAAGTTTATCCAACCAAATGCGAAAGGACCACCGTAATATTATCGGGGCCGCCGGCGGCATTGGCGGCTTCCACAAGGTTCTGGCATGCGCGATGAAGATTTGGGGCTTCGTTTATGATACGGACAATATCCCTTTCATTGACTACACCCCATAAGCCATCACTGCAAATCATGAGAATACCAGGCTGCGGGAAGGGAATGGTGAAAATATCGGCTTCCAAAGTCTCGCCCTGCCCCAGAGCCTTTATAAGAACATTTCGATGCGGGAAATTCTCCGCCTCGTCCTTACTGAGATGACCAAGTTCCTCGAGCCGCCGAACCAGTGAATGGTCGCGTGTGAGCGCTTCGATGCGGCCATCGGGGAAAATTGCATAGGCCCGGCTGTCTCCCACATGGCCAATGGTCACCTGCTGACCGACCACGAGCGCCGCGGTCACTGTGGTTCCGCTCCCTGGCGCCTCGCGCTGAACATATTGATGGGCCTCCATAATGGAGGATTCCATCACCTCCTGCAGGGATTCCTGAAGTGACTGTGTGGGCAGCTTATACAGGTAGGAGTGGAATTTTTTGGTGATATTACCGCCAATAATCCGAATTGCGGCATTGCTCGCCACTTCGCCAAATTGATGGCCACCCATACCATCCGCCACTACGTACAAACCGAAGGGGACGCTCTCCGCACTTCCGGAGATCGTGGAGGTGAGCGAAAGCACGCTATCTTCATTATGCTCGCGCTGTTTGCCGACGGATTGACCAACACCCGCAACCAGTTGCTTCATCTCATATTTCGGCGTCTGGCTGGCAATAATGGAATTGATCTGCTGGTCTGTCAGCGGAGCCGTGGTGGCAGCATCCATTGGTTTCGGCTTTTCAGGGTTGTCATCCTTGGGACCAAATAGTTTTCGAAAGAAATCAGCCACGAGCACTCCTTTTAGGCGAACAGAGCGTAAACAGTATGATCTGTTGAACCAAAATAAACAATATCGTCAAAAACGACCGGTGAACCGGTGATCGCCTTTTGAGTTTCAAATTTCCAACGCAAACGACCCGTGCGGTACTCGAGGCAGTACATGCCCCCATCCACAGAGCCAATATAAACAGAATCCTTGTAAACGGCAGGGGAACTGCTCACCTGATTATCGGCCTTGAACCGCCAGACTTCCTTGGATGTACGTCCATCTACACAATAGATGTACCCATCCGCTGCGCCGACAAAAATGTAATCGTCGGCCAACGCAGGCGAGGAAATGGAGCCTTTGCCAAGACGGAATTTCCAGATCGCCCAACCACTCTTCGAGTCCAGAGCATAGAGGGTGCTGTCAAGAGAAGCGACGTAGATCGCCTGGCCCTTGTTGATCGGCGAGGATGTGATACCACGTTTGGCCTGGAAGCGCCACTTTAAACCGCCACGAAAATCCAGCCCATAGAAGGAACCGTTCTCGGTGCCAAAGTAGATCATTTCGTTCGCGACCAAAGGCGTGGAATGAACCGCCCCATCGGTTGAGAACTTCCAAACCGCCCTGCCGCTGTTGACATTTACTGCGTGCAAGTCCTGATCATCGGAGCCGAAGAAAATGTGACCATCCGAGATGCGGGGCGAGGAATAGATCCGGCCTTCAGTGTAGTAGGTCCACAATAATTTACCAGTGCGGGCGCCGATCACATGCAGACGCTGGTCCTCGGAGCAAAAGAATACATTGTTCTCGTAAACGACAGGCTTGGAGACGATCCCGCCATCTGTGGGGTATTTCCACTGGAACTTTCCATCCGCGGCATTCAGCGAATACAGGTTGTTATCATAACAGCCAATATATAAGGCGCCCTGGCTTAATGCCGGAGTTCCACGGATCTCATCCTCACATTTGAAGGTCCAGAGAGGCTTGACTGTGCCGCTCACGGCTCCCGGCG
The DNA here is from genome assembly GCA_016789225.1 of Anaerolineales bacterium. Classification (GTDB taxonomy): domain Bacteria; phylum Chloroflexota; class Anaerolineae; order Anaerolineales; family Villigracilaceae; genus Villigracilis. The sequence goes on along the minus strand of JAEURI010000116.1, from coordinate 9,561 downwards.
CAAGGGTGGTAGTGATCTTCGAAAGCGTCCCCGTCTTGCGGGCTACATTCATCAACGCTTCCTTCATCGCCGAAGCGGTTGGGAAACGTTCGCCGGGGTTGTATTGCAAAGCTGTATTGACTACTGCTTCCATCTCCACCGAAATGCTCGAGTTGATCCGGCGGATGGGACGTTCGGAGAAGGTAAAAGGCGGTTCGAGGCGGGGGTCGCGTCGGGTAAGAGCATGATGCAGAGTGGCGCCCATCGAATAAACGTCGGCAAGAGGCGTGGCTTCACCTCGATACTGTTCGGGCGGAGAGTATCCCTCGGTCCCGATCATGGTGCCCTTTGAACCGAATTGGAAGGTCTTGGCAATACCAAAATCCACCAGCACCACATCCCCATTGTTATTGATCATCACATTCGAAGGCTTCATATCACGGAAGATGATCGGGTCCGGTTTGTGACCATGCAGATATTCGAGCACATCGCAAAGTTGAATAGCCCAGGCAGTTACCTGTTCTTCCGGCAGAAAGCCGTTCGCATCATTTATAACGGTTTCGAGGTCCTTGCCGTGAATGAATTCAAGCACCAGATAAGAACGATCGTCGTGTGAAAAATAATCGTAAATGCGCGGAATGGAAACATGGTTGAGAGTAGCCAGCAGATTCGCCTCGCGCTCAAAGTTCTGCACAATGGTCTGCCGCACCAGTGGGTCCGGCGCCATGTTGATCATTTCCTTCACGGCCACCAATTTCACCACATTGGGAAAATGCAGGTCGCGGGCGCGATACACCGATCCCATTCCACCGATGCCAATGACATCCTGAATGTTATAACGGTTGACAAGCGTCACGCCAGGCTGCAGTTGCTGACGGGCAGACTGTTCGCCTGAACCCTGGCCTGGGCCGATCGGGGAAGTGATATTTCTCGTTTCCATCTGGGTTAATTCCGAATTAATGAATTATAAGGGGAATTGCGATTGCTGGGAATTGCAATTTTGTCGGCAAATGCTCTTGCACAGAAACGTTTTCTACGGCACAATCCTGCCTTGTGAAGATTTTAGCAGTTAGCGACCAGGTTGTGGAGCGCCTTTACTCCCTTGCTTCCGGCGACCATTTCAAAGATATCGACCTGATTCTTGGCTGCGGCGACCTACCCTATACATATCTCGAATATCTGGTAACTGTCATCAATGCCCCCTTATATTATGTTCCGGGGAATCACGACCCGGAATTCGATATCCGCGATGATCGCTCCAAAGCCGAGGGCGGCTCCAATCTGGACCTTCGAACGGTGTGCCGCGGCAACAGCCTGATCGGCGGCTTTGGCGGATCCATCCGCTATCGGCCCAATGGGACAAATCAATACACCCAGTTCGAAGCCTATTTGCGGGCCTTTCAAATGCTGCCGCAATTGTTGATGAATCGCATCAAATATGGCCGGGCACTGGATATCCTCATCAGCCACTCCCCTCCGCACGGCATCCACGACGACAATGATCTGGCCCATCACGGACTCAAGGCATTGAACTGGCTGATCCGTTTTGCCAAACCGCGCTACCATTTTCACGGACACACCCATTTTTACAGGAATAATATTGCAGAATTCGATTCAATGGTAAACACAACCCGCGTCATCAATGTATACCCATACAAGGTGATCGAAATTGCCTGACCCGGGCCTTTATTCTTATTCAACAAGCCGCTCGAATGCCCCATTTGGGTCTTGTTGTTTCCCAAAAACAGGTTACAGTATTTTGATGGTATAGAAAAAGCGAGAAATGAAATGTCAAATGTAATAGATTCACAAGTTCGTTCCGATTTTGGAAGAGCACGCTTCAAATCCTTTATCAACCAGGTCTTTGCCCTACTTTCCGGACAGCGTAATAACCTCCTTTCCTATGATGACATCAAAGAAAAGTTAAAGATCGGCGGTCCCATTTATCGGGGAGTGAAAACCGTTCGCGTGGATCAGATCGCGGGGAGTCTGAACCGGTATCACGAATTCGATCGCGCCTTCCTCCCAAAGGAAGATCAGCTTGCCAGCCGCTGGCAAAAAGTCGACCGGGCCTTTTACGAAGATATTCACCTGCCGCCGGTGGTCGTATATAAGGTTGGTCAGGTCTATTTCGTCGTCGATGGTCATCACCGTGTTTCGGTGGCCCGCGAGCAGGGACAGGAATTCATCGAAGCCGAAGTGCGCGAATGTGCCACGCGAGTCAATATCACGCCGGATATCCGGCCAGAAGACCTTGAGATCCTCGGCGCCAAAGTGGACTTCCTCGAACGCACCGGCCTGGATAGGCTGCGCCCGGATGCCAATATCAAGCTCAACATCCCAGACGGATTCACCCGCATGCTCGAACATATCGCCGTGCATCAGTATTTTATGGGCCTGGATTTCAAGCGCGACATCACGGAACAGGAGGCGGTTGAACATTGGTACGACAATGTTTACCTGCCCATCGTAAAGCTTATCCTTGAAAGCGGCCTGCTCGAGGAATTCCCCGATAAGACCGAAGGCGACCTCTACCTCTGGACTCTTGACCATCAACATTATTTATATGAAGAAGAAGGCCAGCCCCTCCAGCCGCCGGAAACCGCCGCAAAACAATTCATAAAAGAGAACGAGTAAACATTCACGCAAGCCCCCTCAGGGTTTAAGAGCCTGAGGGAATGTACTCATCCACAAATCCAGGAAAACCATGACCCATCTTCATCCTCTTGCTGGCATATATGCCGCCGCTGTTACTCCCTATCTTGGAAAACCCCGCACAGCAGGCAAACCAGATACGGCATTCGACTTCGAATCGATTGCTATTTTTCTGCACTTTCTCGCCGGGCGCGGATGCCACGGCGCATTGTTGTTCGGCACCACCGGCGAGGGCCCGTCCTTCTCGCCGAAGGAACGCGAGGCGCTTCTGCGCTCCATTCGAGTCATTCGCCACCAAGTGCGTGATTTCAAGTTGATCGTTGGCACCGGCACGCCCAGCCTGAGCGAAACCATCGAGCTGACCAAGCTTGCCTACGAACTCGGCTACGATGGGACGGTCGTCCTGCCGCCGTATTATTTTCGCAAGGCAAGCGAAGAAGGTTTATATCAATGGTTCAGTGAGTTGATCGCTCAGGCCGTCCCTCAGGGAAAGCATCTGCTTGGCTATCACATCCCTGGCATGACAGGCGTTGGTTTTTCCCTCGATCTGCTCGAACGACTCAAAACCAAATTCCCAGATCAATTTGCAGGCATCAAGGACTCATCGCACGATGAAGCCTTTGCCAGTGCAATAGGTCAACGATTTGGGAAGGAAATGCTCGTTCTAAACGGCACCGATTCCTATTTTCAACATGCGTTGAAAAACGATGCCCAGGGTGCGATCACTGCGCCTGCAAATTTGATTTCAGACAACCTGCGCGAGGTATGGGACTTGTATCAAGCAGGCAAGGACTCGTCTGAGGTGCAGGCAAAGGTCACTGAGCAGAGGCACTTCCTGGAACATTATTCTCCCATTGCGCCCATACTCAAAGGCTTGCTGCATAAAGTTCATGGGCTGCCGCATTGGGCAGTCCGCCCGCCACTTGAAAGCGTAGACGAAAAGACGCTTGAAGATGCAGCAGAGAAATTCTTGAAGTTCGGGTAACATGCGGAGAGTCACTTTGAAAGTGACTCTCCGCTTTATAATCAAGCCATGACAACCTGGCGCTTAATTCATACTCCCCCATCCACCGGCGCATGGAACATGGCCGTGGATGAATCGATTCTTGAACATATCCATCGCGGGGAATCAAAACCGACCCTGCGGCTTTATTCGTGGAACCCGCCCTGCCTTTCACTGGGTCATGCTCAATCATTTAAGGATGTGGATGTGGAACGACTCCACGCTCGAGGCTGGGAGGTCGTCCGCCGCCTCACGGGGGGACGGGCGATTCTGCATACTGATGAATTGACCTACTCTGTGGCCGGTCCCGCAGAAGAACCTGTACTTGCGGGCGGCGTGCTGGAGTCATATAACCGACTCGCGCAGGCTTTATTGTATGCAGTTCAATCTTTGAGCGTGCCTGTGGAAATCAACGACGCAGTGGGTCACGCTTCAAGCGTGACCCACCCAAACCCCGTTTGCTTTGAAGTTCCATCCACGTATGAAATTACCGTAAATGGTAAAAAGTTGATCGGCTCGGCGCAGGCGCGAAAGAAGGAAGGCGTGCTGCAACATGGCTCGCTTCCTTTATTCGGCGACCTGACCCGCATTTGCGACGCGCTGGTGTTTGAGAACGAATCAGCACGACAAAAGGCAAAGGAAAGATTACTCACTCGCGCGACGACTGTTTCGACGGTGCTCAACACAGGTGTCGAATCCGTTCTCAGTGTAGGAGTGGCCTGGGAACGAGCAGCCCAGGCTTTCGTCGGAGGGTTCGAGGCGAAGTTGGGAATCCAGTTTGAGCGTGGGGAAATGTCCCGATCCGAAATCCAAAGAGCTGAAGAATTAGTCAAAGAAAAATATGCACACCCCTCGTGGACGGAGCGCTCATGAAAAAAATTCTGGTATATGGCTCGTATGGATACACGGGGCAGTTGATCGTGGAACGGGCGATGAAGCAAGGATTGCAATTGCTCCTCGCAGGGCGGGATGAAAAGCAATTACAGGCACAAGCCGAAAAATTCGGTTTGGACTATCGCGCTTTTTCTTTGGATAACACCCCCGCATTGGACTCTGCCTTGCAGGAAGTCGATGCGGTATTGCATTGCGCGGGCCCGTTCGTGTTGACCTTTCGCCAGATCGCCGAGGCGTGCATTCGCAATAAAAAACATTATGTGGACATCAGCGGCGAGATCGAAGGCTTTGAAGCGCTGGCCGCCATGGATGCCGATGCGAAACAAGCAGGCGTGATGCTGCTGCCAGGCGGCGGCTTCGATGTGGCGCCATCGGATTGTTTGATTGCATACACGGCAGGTAAACTACCAGGTGCGACGAATTTGGAGCTGTATATCAAAAGCATTGGCAGCGGAATCTCACGCGGCACGGCGCGTTCTGGAATTGAAAATAGTCACAGGCAGGGACGCATCCGCCGTGATGGCAAGATCGTCAGTGTGCCGAATGTGTGGGATAGCAAACTCGTGGATTTCGGGCGCGGGCCTTCGCGCCTGGTGACGATGGGCTGGGGCGATGTGAGCACAGCTTATCACAGTACAGGCATCCCCAACGTGACTGTGTACATGAGTTTCCCCAAAGCGATGATCAATGGGATGAGACTCACCCGTTTTGTTGGCCCTCTGCTTTACACCCGCACCGCAAGAGACTTCATCAAATGGCTAATCGGAATCTTCTTCTCGCCCGGTCCGTCACGCAAACAAAATGAGACTGGCTTTAGTTTGATGATCGCTGAAGTGAGCGATGGGACAAAGACCGTCCGCGCAAAATTGCGCACGCCTGAAGCCTATTATTTGACGGCCCTTACTTCGGTTGAAATCATGAAGCGCATCCTAGCCGATGATTACAAACCCGGATTCCAAACTCCAAGCAAGGCCTATGGCGCAGACTTTATTCTTCAATTCGACGGGGTTCAGCGCGAAGATCTTTAGCTTATGCTTGAAAAGCCGGATATTGAAGAAGAACTCATCCTCTCACGTTTGCAGAACGAGTATGGTTTACGTGTCATCGAATTGACCTTCCTGCCCCTCGGCGCGGACATGGGCACGGCTGTCTATCGCGTCGTTGCGCAGAATGGGACAGCTTATTTCCTGAAATTGCGAAAAGGCTTTGAAGAGATCAGCGTGACCATTCCGCTCTTTCTTAGGTCGCAAGGCGTGCAAGAGATCATTCCTCCAATCGAGACAAAATCGAAGCAAGGCTGGGCGGATTTCGGCGAATATAAGATGATCCTATATCCCTTCATCGAAGGGAATGATGGTTTTGAGAGGGAATTGACCGACGAACATAAGCGAACTCTCGGCGCGGCGCTCAAAGCAATTCATTCAGCACAGCTCCCGCCCGAACTCAAGAAGTCCATTCCGCAAGAGACGTTTTCTCCACAAGCGCGGGAGAGCGTGAAGTCCCTGCTGGCGTTGGTGGAAACAAGAATCTTCGATGACTTAACTGCTGTGAAATTAGCCGAGTTCATGAAATCAAAACGAGACGAAATCTCCCGCCTCATTCGGCGGACAGAAGAACTTGTTTTAGAAGTTCAATCCCAAACTTTGGACATGGTCTTGTGTCACAGCGACATTCACGGCGGAAACATCCTCATCAGCGACAGCAGCGACCTGTACATCGTGGACTGGGACAACCCCATCCTCGCGCCGAAAGAACGCGACCTGATGTTCATCGGCGGTGGAATTGACGAGATTTGGAAAACGAAACGGGAAGAAGCCGTTTTCTATGAAGGGTATGGGGAAACAGAAATTAATTTATCCGCGCTGGCGTATTATCGTTATGAGCGAGTCATTCAGGATTTATCAGAAATTGGAAAACAATTGTTATTAACCGACGAAGGCGGCGCAGACCGGGAACGGTCACTGGGGTGGTTTACGAGTAATTTTGAGCCTGGTCAAACCATTGAGATTGCTGAGAAGACAGTTACCTGATTCGAAATCAAAACTAGCATTGTGCATGGCTATATGCTTGAAACAGGTTTTGAATTATGCAATTCTGCCTCTCGTCAGCGGACTTTCATTGTTTGCAAGCGATGATGGAAGTATCCCTTCCAACGCAAGCGCGATTGCTGCTTCCATCGTCATCGTGCGCCCTTGAGCGGAGAGCTCGGCAAATTTCGTATCATCGATCATGGTATGGATCTTTGCAAGAATCTCATCAATAAATTTCCTCTGCATAGGCCAGACAATGGAACGACTCTTTTGGCGTAAGTCGCCTGCCCAAGCAATTAGCAATGCAGCGCGGACGGGGTCTTCTTGTCGCACAAACAGACTTGCCACAGTTTCGATGGTTTTCGCCAAGCCATCGAAAGCATTTAGCTTTTGAAACTGTAAGACACAATCATGAAGCAGTTCTTTGGCTTCCTCCATGTCACCCTGGTGAATGAGTCCCATTGCCAATTCTCTGCGATTATAAAGAGATGCCATGAGATCGCCATTCTTTTCGTTTAATTCGATCGCCTTCTTGACATATGTGATGGACTCCTGATATTCATTTCGAAAAAATGCAAGATACCCATAGATCGTCAAAGCGTTTGCCTCCCCTACGGGGTTTCCAAGTCGTTGAAAAATTGATAGAGCCTCTTCCGCCATGGGAAACGGCGAGGAAAAATCACCATGTAAAGTCAAAAAGATGGAAAGATAGTACAGGGAAAAGGCAAGCCCTGAAAGATTACCCAACTCGCGTTGAAGACGTATGCTTTCAACCATAAAGGCTTTCGAGGCTTCATAGTCAGAGACACCCACCAGCCGCATCAAGGTAGTTGCCTGTCCCAATTTATCCCCCACTGCTTCATACAATGCCAGACTCTGTTTGATGATTGGAACCCCTTGTTCGAAATCTCCCTGATTCCAGTAACTTACCCCCAAAATATAAAGGTTGTACGCTTCGGTAGTCCGATCCGAGATACTGCGCGACAATTCCAGACCTTGATCGACGCTCGCGCGCGCCTCACTAAATTTGCCTAGATTCGTCAGGGTCAAACCATGATATGCCAACGCCCGAGCATGCACGGAATCCGCATCGTGAACCTGCTCCAATAATCGAGTCAGCCAGGTATCACATTCCTGAGGGTTGATGCGTGCATTCCAATATAAAATCAAAGACACCAATAAACACAATCCAGATTTTGCATCGGTAGCAATCGCCCATTCCAACGCCAGGCGCAGGTTATCCAGTTCGTCATCTAATTTGTTCATCCAGAATATTTGATCTGAACGATACAACTCAGGCTCGGCTTCTTCCGCCAGCTTCACAAAATAAGCCAAATGTTTCGCCCGCATCGCGGAGGCTTCTTCGGCTTCAGACAATTGTTCAAGGGCATACTGACGGATCGTTTCTAAAAAGTGATAGCGGCTTTCGGCTCGCCTGGTATCGACAAGCACCAATGATTTGTTGACCAGTTGCGACAACAGGTCGAGGATTTGGTTGGATTCAAGACTTCCGCTTCTTTCGCCGCCGCAAACTGATTCAGCAGCTTCGAGCGTCCACCCGCCGACGAAGACCGCCAGCCTGCGGAATAGGATTTTCTCCTGTTCCGAGAGTAGGTTGTAGCTCCAATCGATCATGGAGCGTAAGGTTTGCTGGCGCGGGATAGTTGTCCGTGTGCCGCCTTTCAGCAGGCGGAAGCGGTCATCAAGGCGTTTGGCAATTTCATCCACCGTCATCATTTTGACGCGCGCCGCCGCCAACTCCAGGGCGAGGGGAATGCCGTCTAAACGGAAGCAGATTTGGGCGATGGTTGAGGCATTTGTCTGGGTCAGGGAAAAACTCGAAGAGGCAGCTGAGGCGCGTTCCACGAAGAGGCGTCCAGATTCGGAATCCATTAAAGTGGAGAGGTCTGATTTTGAATCTGGAATGTTGAGCGGAGGTACAGCGTAAGTGATCTCGCCTTTGACGCCAAGCGTTTCGCGGCTGGTGGCGAGAATGACCACATCCCTGCATGCCTGCGTGAGCAGATCGGCTAGACGTGCGATGGGCTCGATGAGATGTTCGCAATTATCAAAAATCAGCAGCGCCTTGCGAGAGCGAAAATATCCGACCAATACTTCGGTGACAGAAGGCGCTGATTTGCTCGACTCTTTCAACCCAACCCAATTCGCAACTTCAAATGCGACCAAGGCGGGTTCGCTGATGGATGCAAACTCAACCAGCCAGACACCATCAGGATAGAAAGCGAGCAGATCGGATACAACCTGGAGAGAGAGGCGGGTTTTGCCTGTGCCGCCTGGACCTGTGAGGGTGACGAGATGATGAACTTTTAACAGGTCAGTGACTTCAGCGATTTCCTTTTCGCGCCCGATAAAACTTGTCAATTGATGAGGGAGATTATGCGGCGTGTTATTTGGTTGGGAATTATCTGAAGGGTTTTGAGGCTTGTCTTTCGCGAGTTCGAGCAAACGTATCACCCACTTTGAATCATTTTCGAGTCCCAAGGCAGGAACGAACAAAGCCGTAATCGTTGCCGCATCTGGTGTCCGTTGATTCTTTTCAATGCGGCTGATCTGCGCATCGCTATACCCGACTGCCATGGCAAGCTCCATCTGAGTCAGATGCGCCTGTCGGCGAAGGTGTTTAACCAAATCGCCAAAAGTGGAAAATTGATCGGGGGTAACGGCTGTGGGACTCAAAATAAATTTACTCCAAGAGCAAGCCAAAATACCGATGAAAGGAAAAGTATAGCCGAATTAAGATTCCGTGGAGAATTTTTTGGAGAAAAATGTCAAGTTTTGAAGTTCGGGCGGAAGTATAGTGGGAACATCACTCAATAAAAGGAGAATTATCATGGTTTCGTTTACAGTAACAACATTCATCAATCGTCCCACACAAGAGGTCTTCGACTTCGTAACCAACCCGGCTAACGCCGCCCAGTGGAAAATCGACATGGTGTCATCCAAATATACCTCCGAGGGTCCGGTTGGAGTGGGATCGAC
>JAEURI010000106.1 GCA_016789225.1 Anaerolineales bacterium | reverse complement strand
AGTCAAGCCATCTGGCAATCGAAGGTCGCGCCAGATGTGCAGGGACGTGTCTTCTCGGCGCGGCGCATGATCGCCTGGTCAGTGGGCCCCATCACGCCCATCCTTGCCGGTCTGCTTGCGGACTATGTCACCGAGCCCGCCATGCAAGCGGAAACCTGGCTGGCGCAAACCTTCAGTTGGATGGTCGGCAACACACCCGGCTCAGGCATGGCGCTGCAATTCGTGCTGACTGGTATCGTGTACATCGCTGTAGCAGGGTTTACTTACGCATTCGTTCCCCACGTCCGCAATTTGGAGGCAGAATTACCCGATCACGATCAAATGCAAAAATTGGAGCAACCACAATGACCGCACTACACCCCAACTCGTACGAACTCATCCGTCCACTTTTACTTGGCATGGACATTCACCTCATCGGACGCTCGATCCTCGCAAAGCAAACGCCCGCGCAAATTTTTGTGGACAATCATGAACAACCCAGGGCTTTGTTCGCGCAAGCAGGTCATAGATATATTCTGGCTGGCGACCCTGAAATCGATACCTTCAATTTTGGCATCCAAAAACTATTCACAGATGTCATTTTTCCGCGGACGCTGGCGGAAGGTCAGGACGGGTTTGCGATTTACTACGATACACCCGCTTGGGAACGAAAGATGGAGGCTCTTCTGACAAACAAGGAGATAATTCATGCGAACCGTGAATATTATGCCTGCAAGGCATTGAAACACAAATGGCAGGGTTTTCTACCAGAAGGCTTTCAGCTAAAAATGGTGGACACTGATCTTTTGGCCACGCCAAACCTGAAGCATCTCGACACACTTAAAGAAGAAATGACCTCCGAACGCCCCAGTGTGGAGGATTTCCTCAATAAGAGTTTTGGTGTGTGTGCAATCCATGGAAATGAACTTGCAGGCTGGTGTCTTTCCGAATACAACGTAGATGGCCGCTGTGAAGTTGGCATTGAGACGATCAGTGACTATCGCCAGCGTGGACTCGCCACCGTGCTCACGCTGGCTCTTCTCGAACACGCCTTTTCGCATGGCATCACCGAAGTCGGCTGGCACTGCTTCAAAAGAAACGAGCCGTCGGCAAAGACGGCTCTCAAGGCAGGTTTCGACAAGGTCTGTGATTACAAATCCTATATTTGCCTGCTTAAACCTTAACTTATTCGCTGTTCTTTTCCTTCTCGGATGCCAACAGCGCGATGATATCCTCCGATTTCATCACCTGGCCGTACGATCTCAACGCCGCTAAAAACGCCTTGTGGACATGCTCGGCAGGGATGAGCGTGCCGTTAAATTCAAGGTCTCGCGTGGCGCAGGCATCTTCGGCGATGATGACTTTAAAGCCGAAGTCGGCGGCGGCGCGAGCGGTGGCATCCACGCACATGTGGGTCATCATGCCGGTAATGACGACACGCTCGATGCTCCATTCCTTTAACATCTCCAACAAGTTCGTCTCGCGGAAGGAGTTGGGGTAATGCTTATAGACGATAGGCTCGCCTTCAAAGTGGGCGGTGACGTCATGAATGTCCGAGCCGGTCGTGCCTCTCACAAAGAACGAAGCATCCGGTTTCAGTGCAATGTGCTGAATGTGAACGTGATGCCCATTATGCTCGCGGAAGCATTGCAAAAGGCTATAGGCTTTCTTGCCAGCTTCGAGTGGATTGACCAATTCCATTTTGCCGCCGGGGAAGTAGTCTTTTTGAATGTCGATGACGAGTAAGGCTGTATTCATGGGTTCATCCTTTAGTTTATGAGTTTGGTAGCTTGATAGTCCTGGATGGATATATTATCTCAGTAGATCATCTGCCTGGCGTTTCAAATGCAATTTCTCAGTTACCGATGCAACTCTCTCAAAATCGGCGTTCGCCTTTTCGATCTCATTCAATTCCAAATAGGCTTTTCCACGTCCCAGATACAAGCGCGGCTCCTTGGAGTTGACTTCGAGGGCGCGGGTGTACAACTCTACAGCGTGGGAAAAGTCCCGGTTGGCGAGGCAGGCATCGGCGTAGCCTTGAAGCGCGAGGGCGTTGCGGGGAGTCTTGGCGAGGATGCGTTCGTAGTAATCCGTCGCCCAGTCCAGATTTTCTTCGTAGAGAATTTGATTCAATTCGACCATCACCAACGCATCATTCGGGGAAAGTTGCACAGCCACATCCTGATCGTTATGCGCGGACTCGAGATCACCGAGTCGAAAATGAGCAAGCGAACGCACGACATAAAAGAGAGGCATGCGCGATTGCAGTGAGATGGCTTTGTTGAAGCCATCCAGCGCGGGTTGATATTCCTTGCGATCCATGAACACCGAGGCGCGGTCGAAGTATGGAACGGCCCAATGCGGGTTGAGCGCCTGCGCTTGCGCGAACAGGTTGAGCGCGGCTTCGTAATTTTTTTCGAGCATGTAAATTTCGCCGCGCAATTGCAGGGCAAAGGCATGGCTTTGGTTAAGCTTCAAGGCGCGGTCCACATCTGCCTGGGCACGCTCTCTTTGGCCGGTCATCAAATAACAACTTCCGCGCGCAAGGTAATTGCCAATATTCTCCGGCTGCTTTTCGATATCCTGTGTATAAAGTTGTGCAGCGCGGTCAAAATCGCCCAGCAAATAATAATACCCCGCGCGCTTGAAAAGATAATTCATCCCCAGGTTCAACCAGCGCAGCACAGAGCGATTCAACGTGCCGATCGAAAAAGCGATCAGAACACAAAAGAAGAGCAAGACATAATCACGGACAAACACCCCGAAGGCGATCAGCAGGATCAAAAAGGGAATGCTGACCACGAGCGTGATCGTATCGGCGTTGGATTTACCAAAGAGCCATTCCATCCCTGCATGCAGGATATTGCCTCCATCCAGAGGATAGACAGGCAACAGGTTAAACACGATCAACAGTAAATTTACAAAAGCAAGCGAGAAGGATAAATTCTGAAAGGTCTGGAGCCAGATGAAGGTTTCGGGTTCATGCGCATACATCGGCGAGATCATGACCATGACGATATAAAACGCAACACATAAAAAAGCCAGCAGCATATTCATCAACGGTCCGGCGGCATAGATGAACAAATTATGCATAGGCTTTTCGGGTTTATAAGCCAGGTTGGTGAATCCGCCCATTAGCCAGACCACAACGCTTTTCACATTCACGCCCACCATTTGCGCCGCCACGGCATGCCCCATTTCATGCAGCAGGATGAAGAGCAAAAATCCGCCCACCCACAATGCCGCTTCAACGGCGCTGCGAAAATCCTCGGGGCGGAAAAGAAAATATGCGATCGGAATACTAAACACCAGCGAAAAATGAAAGCGGACATCCACTCCGCGCAAACGGCCCAACGATAACGACCAGCCTAAGATTCTCATCACTTATTCTCCCGCCTCAAAGCGGACTTCGGACCTGATTCTCACCATGGGATCTGCGCGCTGCATCAAGCTTATTTCCGCCCAAAATCGGCAGGGTTTTCACCCCACACATCAGTATCCCATTTACGGACACGGTTTTCGGCGAGTTCATTTTCTGCAAGCCAGTTTTCGGCGCTGTGAATGATCGCGAACAACACGGCATTCTTCGGGGAACGTTTAAGTTTTGTTCGGCATTGCCCAGTATTGACCCAGGCAATGGCATTCTCCGAATCGGAGTAGATGGGAGTGTGTAGATTATGTTTCTCCTGCCAGGTCAGCGCATGCACAATGGCGAGGAACTCGCCGACATTATTCGTCCCCTCCGCATACGGCCCGGCATGGAAGATCTCATCGCCAGTTTCCGTATTGACACCACGGTATTCCAGCTTGCCCGGCGAACCGCTACAAGCCGCATCCACACAAACGGACGGCAGGACCGGTTTGGTGCTGGCAGTTTTCCAGCGTCCGCTCGTGGATACACGGCCAATATAATCGTCATAATTGGCAAGATAAGCCGCCTCGGCCTCGACGCTGCTTTCGAAAGCCTTGTACTGCGCACCGACAAAGCCCTTCACCTGCTTTTCACAATCTGCCCAAGAGGTAAAGACGCCCGTCTTACGGCCCTTCCATACAACGTAATATTTCTGCCTTGCCATGCGTCAATTTTACATCATTCAAGGCTTGAGTTTTTGCCTTGACAAAAGATTCTAATCACGTACAATACGCGCGCATATGAATGCATTTTTTCACTTTTGCTTGTGTCTTTCGCGGGGTTCGTGATCACCGCCTGAGACCTGAGCCTACCCAAGCAAGCAGTCAACTCTCAAGACGGTGAAACGTCCCCCGCGCAGCCACTGTGTCCGCGCAGGATGATTCGCCATCCTGGTTTTTGTGTTGACTGCTTTTTATTTTGAAAAAACTTTAATACGAAAAGGAACCTTAGTCATGTCTTACGCACACCCTGATTATCTTGTCGAAACCGAATGGGTCGCCCAGCACCTGAGCGACCCGGAAATCCGCATCGTCGAATCGGATGAAGACCCGCTGCTGTATGCCATCGGTCACATCCCTGGCGCCGCCCAGGTGGACTGGTTCACCACGCTTCAGCATCCGCTGCGCCGTGATTTCGTCACCAGGGATCAGTTCGAGGAAGTTGCCTCGAAGCTGGGCATTACCAACGACACCACTGTTGTGTTCTACGGCGACAAGTCCAACTGGTTCGCCTGCTATGCGCTCTGGCTCTTCCAGTACTATGGCCACCAAAAGGTGAAGATCATGAACGGCGGACGCACCAAATGGGAGCAGGAAAAGCGCGAATTGGTGAAGGATGTCCCTGCGTTTAAGCCAACCACCTACAAGGCAAAAGAAGCGGATAAATCCATCCGCGCCTTCCGGGATGATGTCTTCAAGTCGCTAGAGGCGAAGAAGCCGCTGGTGGATGTGCGCTCGCCGAAGGAATACTCCGGCGAATTGACCCACATGCCCAACTACCCACAGGAAGGCGCGACTCGCGGCGGCCACATCCCTGGCGCAGTCAGCATTCCCTGGGCGCAGGCCGTCAACGAAGCGGACTCCACCTTCAAAACCGCCGAGGAATTGAAGGCGCTTTACGAAGGCAAGAACATCAAGTCCGATGGCGAGATCATCGCCTACTGCCGCATCGGCGAACGCTCTTCGCTGACCTGGTTCGTGTTGAAGTATTTACTAGGCTATCCCACGGTCAAGAACTATGACGGTTCATGGACCGAATGGGGCAACCTGGTGGATGCGCCGATCGAAAAATAATGTTATTGCAGGGGCGCAGCAGTGCTGCGCCCTACCCGGAATGACCATGACCCTACCTGCCAAACTTCAAGAGATCGTCGATGATATTGCCAGTATGAGCCGCGAGGAAAAACTCGAGACGTTGATCGCCTTCGCCGAAACCATGCCGGACCTGCCGGAACGTTTTCAGGAAGAACGCTCCAAAATGGAATCTGTCCCCGAGTGCATGACCCCGGTGTTCATCATCGCCGAAAAGGATGCGAACGGCGGCATTGTCTTTCATCTCGACATCCCCAAGCAATCTCCCACCGTGCGCGGACTGGCCTCCATCCTAACCAACGGATTGAACGGCTGCACGCTCGAGCAGATCCTTTCCGTCCCCGCAGATTTTTATCTGCCCATGAATTTACAGGAGGCCGTCTCACAACAGCGCATCAACGGATTTATCGGTGTGCTGGCACACATGAAACAGGCAGCGGTGAAGGTCAGTCAATAAGCAGGTGTTTGGTCGTTTAAACAAAAACAGTCCCTTTGGTGGGACTGTTTTTGTTTGTCTTTCTATTCTTCGATCCAACCCTGTTCTTCGACCGCCATGAAAATATCGGTGGCCGAGATGAGGCCGATCAGCGAGCCATGTTCATCGGCGATGGGCAGGTGATGGATCTTTCTCTGCTGCATCAGCCGCGAGCATTCCGCCAGGGTCCACTCGGCACGGCCTGTGACGATGGGCCCGGACATGATCTCACGCACGGTGATCTCGGCAGGGTTGCGTCCATCCGCCACGATCTTGTCGCGAATGTCGGTGGTGGTCACGATGCCATATGAGGGATTCTTCTCACTGATATCCACGACCACACTGTGGATATTGCGGCGGCGCATGAGCGTCATGGCGTATGATACGCTCGAATCCGGGTCAACGACCACAACAGGGCTGGACATCCAATCACGAACGAGGTTATTCATAAGTCTCTCTCCTTGTACGGTTAATTTTACAACATCGACGTAACCAACGGGTTACTCACAGCGAAAGAAAATTTTCGAGAAACAGAAGCAGGCAGAAGGGCGCAAGGAAGCGCAACGTCCTACTGGGTCAAAGCCGTCCAGCTGACACCTCCGTCGGTGGTCTTATACAATATCCGCTTGTTTGATTCGTTAAAGGTGACGACCCATCCGGTGGTGGAGTTGGCGAAGCTTATATCGATGACGGAATCGCCGAACTTGACATCGGGGGTGATGGTGGTAAACGTAAGGCCCGCATCGGTCGTGACGTGGAACTGGTCGCCGGTATAGAAGATCATTTCACTCGCTGACGGGATATCCAAATAGCCCGCGCCTTCGAAGATGGTCGGTAAACGCGACCATGTGTTCCCGCCGTCCTCCGTCGCATAAAGCACAACCTGCGGAGTATCAGATGTGATGCGTAATTTGATGACTCCATGCGTGCTGGAAACGAAGCGAATATCCTCCACGCTCAATTCGCTCTCGGCGGCATCTGTGGGAAGAGATAATTTGATTTGCGTCCAGGTCTCGCCGCCGTCTTCGCTGCGGAAAAGATAAACGGTACCCGGCGCATACACCACCCCCCCCACCCACATGGTCTGCGCGTCGAGTGGGAGCAGGGTGCCCTTGATGCCGCCCAACGGCAGGGACTCGCCCGCACCTTCGATGTTGGGGTCATTCGTGTACACGCGATTCCACGTTTCGCCGCCGTCGCTGGTTTGAAAAATGGACACGGCCATTGAGCCTGCGCCGACACCCAGGTCGGCCATCATCCAGCCGTTCTCTTCATCTATAAAATGGAAGATCCCGCCGCTGAACGGTGTGACAAAGGATTCCCATGTCGTGCCGCCGTCTGATGTGCGGTAGAGTGTGCCGCCATTCGGATAATTATTCATATCAGGGAATTGCACCCACGCCCACCTGGCGCTGAAAAATTCGGGATAGATAAGGTAGCCCGCATCGGCAAAGTTACCAGGGGTGACGTCGTACCAGGTCACACCGCCATCATTGGTGCGAATGATATTCTCCTCGGTGACCGCCCAGCCGTTGACTTCATCCAGCATTTCGATATTGATAATGGCAGGCGTGTCGATCAGTGCAGCATTCGGCTCAAGCGGAAGGGGCGGTTCTTCCGACGCGGTGGCAGATTGAGGAGCCGCCTGGGATTCCTCTGCGGTTGCAACGGGTTCGATTGCCTGCTGCTCTTCCGGCGTTTGAGATGCAGGAGCACATGCGCTTAATAGCAAGGAAAGAAGAAAGAAGAAAGAAGAAAGGCGTTTCATGATACTCCTCTGGCAATCTATCGGTCTGGGTTGCAAAACGGACAAACTACCAAACTATCACACTACTCAGGCTCAAAGCCGCCGTCCCCGGCGTCGTGTCTGGAAAACCCCTTCGCCGGGGACGGCGAAGGGGGCAGCCTTGCGCTGTAATACTAATCAACCAAGATACTCGATCACCGTCGCTTCGCCCTGACCGACGCCCACACAAAGGGTCGCTACACCATATTTGACGTTGCCGCGATTCTTCATTTCGTGGACGAGTGTAGTCACAAGACGCGCACCCGAACAGCCGAGCGGATGTCCGATAGCAATGGCGCCACCGTTGACGTTGACTCTATCAGGATCAATAACCAGGTCTTCGATCACAGCTAATGACTGAATTGCAAAAGCTTCGTTTAATTCCATTAAACCGATATCTTGAATTTTCAACCCGGCGCGTTCCAAAGCTTTCTTTGTGGCAGGCACGGGACCAATACCCATGATGCGCGGAGGAACACCCGCCGAAGCAGAAGTGACAATACGAGCAAGCGGCTTGAGTTTTAGTGATTTTGCTTTTTCTGGGCTCATCAACAAAAGAGCCGATGCGCCGTCATTTAATCCTGAAGAATTCCCGGCAGTGACAGTTCCCCCATCACGAAAAGCGGCTTTGAGTTTCGCAAGGCTCTCCACCGTCGTATCGCGGCGCGGACGTTCGTCCGGGTCTACTATTTTCGGGTCGCCTTTTTTCTGGGGAATAGCAATAGGCACAATTTCCTGTTTGAAGCGTCCAGAGTCAATGGCAGCAATTGCCCTTGCGTGGCTACGCGCAGAGAAGGCATCCTGTTTTTCACGTTTGAGGTGCGGACGCTCCGCGGCGATATTCTCTGCCGTCTCGCCCATTGAGTCAGTTCCGTGCATGGCTTTCATTTTGGGA
>JAEURI010000188.1 GCA_016789225.1 Anaerolineales bacterium | reverse complement strand
CAACCTTCGTATCACCCGCCACGATCTGCACACCGGCTTCTTCCGCTGCTAATCGCATGGACTCAACCACGCGTTTGAGCGTATCCATAGGCAAGCCTTCTTCGAGGATGAAGCCTGCCGTGAGATACAAAGGCTTGGCACCAAGCATTGCCACGTCGTTGACAGTGCCACACACCGCTAACTTGCCGATGTCGCCGCCGGGGAAGAAAAGAGGCGAGACGACATGCGCATCCGTGCTGATGGAGAGTTTTTGTAGTAGTCCCGGCTCGACCAACGCCGCGTCGTTGCCTGCATTCAACGCTGTGTTCTGAAACGCAGACACGAACGCCTTCTGTATCAATTGATGACTCATCCGTCCACCCGCGCCGTGACCCATCACAATTTGTTCGTTGTGAGTTAAAGGCGGCGCACACACCGCACCTTCGATGTTGATTGTTTCTTCGCTCATGATGTCACACTCTGTGTCAATTCGACACGACCATACCGATAATACGCCGCACACGCACCCTCAGAGGAAACCATCGTCGCGCCAAGCGGATTTTCTGGCGTGCATTGCTTTCCAAACGTCGGGCAGTGATGCGGTTTCTTCATGCCCTGCAAAATTTGCCCCGCAATACAAAGCGGAGATTCTTCCGCATGCAACGATTCCACGTCAAAACGTTTTTCGGCGTTGAATTCATCGAACTCAGGGCGCAATCCCCAGCCGCTCATGGGGATCATCCCAATGCCGCGCCACTTGCGGTCGCATTCCATGAACACTTTGTTGATGGCATCTTGCGCAGGCTTCAAGCCTTCAAACGTCACCGCCCGTTGATAGGCATTGGCAACTTCCACTTTGCCTTCTTCGAGCAATTGCACGGTCTTCAAAATTCCTTGCACAAGATCGAGCGGTTCAAAACCAGTAACGACCATCGGGATGCCGAACTTCTCCACCAAGGGTGGATATTCCCAATACCCCATGATTGCGCTGACATGTCCCGCCAGTAAAAATCCCTGCACGCGGTTGTGCGGAGAACTCAAAATCGCTTCAATCGCAGGCGGCACACGCACATGCGAAACTAAAATGGAAAAGTTCTTCAAGCCGAGACGTTGTGCTTGCAACACGCTCATCACATTCGGTGGGGCAGTCGTCTCAAACCCAATGGCAAAGAACACAACTTGCTTTTCTGGATTCTTCTCTGCCAACGCTACAGCATCAAGCGGCGAATAGACCACGCGCACATCTCCGCCTTGGGCTTTGACCGAAAACAAATCACGGTTCGAGCCGGGCACGCGCAGCATGTCACCATATGAGCAAAAGATCACATCGGGTCGCGCCGCAATCGATAACGCCTTGTCGATCAGTTCCAGCGGAGTCACACACACCGGGCAGCCCGGACCATGCACCAGTTCGATCTGAGGCGGCAGCAATTGGTCAATGCCATGACGCACGATCGAATGTGTCTGCCCGCCGCAAATTTCCATCAATGTCCACGGGCGCGTCACGGTGCGGCGGATCTCTTCGATCACACCCTTAACCAACTCCGCGTCGCGATATTCGGTCACATACTTCATGATGTTTCTTTGCCCAACTCTTCTTCAAGCGAGCCCATCTGACGCAGCAACTCCAACGTTTCCATCGCGTCCTTCTCGCTTAATAAACTGATCGCAAAACCCACATGGATGATGCAATACTCGCCGACCTTCGCTTCGGGCACATAACTCAAACACGCTTCACGAAAGATGCCGCCAAAATCGACCTTCGCCATTTGCAGTCCATTGCTTTCGTATACACCAACAATTTTTCCGGGCACACCTAAACACATTTCAACCTCGCAATCTGGACGCGGCGATGTACGCCTGCCCTAATGAGAGTCCACCGTCGTTGGTCGGAACTTCTCGATGAGTATAGATTTCAAAACCATCTTTGCTCAACAACGAAATCGTTTTTCGCAATAGTGTGATGTTTTGCCAAACCCCGCCCGATAACACCACACTTCGCAACGATGTATCACGGCTGATCTTCGTTACCGTCTCACGCACGGCTTCTGCCAATCCATTATGAAACCGAGCGGATATTTTGGAGGTGGGGATTCCCGCCATCACATCCTTTATCAACGCCTCAACAGCGCTTCTGACTCGTACTCTACCTGCCTCCACCCCAAAGACATACATCCCCGCCTCAGCCGAATCTGCCATCGCTTCAAATTCAATCGCCGCCTGCCCCTCGTAGTTGACCTTCTGCCTCACCCCCGCCAATGCCGATACCGCATCAAACAACCGTCCCATCGACGACGTCATCGGCGTATTGATTCTCTTTTCAAGCTGCACTCGCAACGTCACTTGATCTTCGGCGCAAAACTCTAAAACAGACGTAAGGCGCTCATCCCATTCCAAGCCGAGGCTCCATAGCAAAGCCAACGCGGTACGAGCGGGTTTCTTGATCGCGGCGTCCCCACCGGGCAAAGGAAAATATTCCAACTGCGCCGCCCGTTGATAAGACTTGGCATCTGCCACCAAAAATTCCCCGCCCCAAATTGCGCCGTCGTCGCCGTACCCCGTGCCATCAAATGACACGCCGATGACAGGTTCAATCAACCCATGCTCTGCCATGCATGCCGCGACATGCGCATGATGATGTTGCACCGCAATCATTGGCAGGTTTTCTCGTTCGGCATGTTCAAGCGCATATCTCGTCGCCAGATAATTCGGGTGCATGTCGTAGGCGATTGCCTCAGGCTTCACGCGGAACAGACGCTCGAAATGCTCCACGCCCTGCTCAAAGGACTTCAACGTCTCGTAGTTTTCCATGTCCCCGATGTGATGGCTGAGGAAGGCGCATTTTCCGTTCGTGATGCAGAAGGTGTTTTTGAGTTCGGAGCCTGTTGCAAGGAGTTGAGGAACATCGAACGGTAGTTTGACAGGGAAGGGGGAGTAGCCACGCGAACGACGGATGGGATAGATCGATTTACGATTTACGATTTTCGATTGATAATTGTCTTCGAATACTCTGACGACTGAATCGTCACATCGAATATGAATATCTCTGTTGTGCATCAAAAACGCATCCGCAAGTTTGGTGAGACGGTCACGGGCTTCATCGTTATCTATTGCAATCGGCTCTTCAGAAAGATTTCCGCTGGTCATTACAAGGACAGTAAATAATGAATTGGTGAATAGTAAATGGTGCAGCGGAGTGTAGGGTAGCATTACCCCGAGCCAGTCTTGTCTGGGTGAGACTTCTTCAACAATCGTTGAATTGGGTTTCTTCTTCAGCAAAACAATCGGGCGGGCGGATGAGGTTAGTAATTCTTTCTCTGCTTCACTGACAAAGCAATGCTCTTCGATGATTTCCAGATCAGGCATCATCAACGCGAAGGGCTTATCCACGCGCAATTTGCGGGTTCGCAATTCAGTAACCGCATTGGCATTTGTAGCGTCACACGCAAGATGAAATCCGCCCAAGCCTTTGACGGCGACAATCTTTCCCTCTGCCAACATTTTGCATGTTTCAGCAATGGCTTCATCATTCTGCATTCTGACTTCTGCATTTTGTTCCAACCACACTCTCGGTCCACACACTGGGCACGCTACCGGCTGCGCATGGAATCTTCTGTTCGTCGGGTCTTTGTATTCGCGCTCACAGTCCGGGCATAACTTGAATCCCGCCATGGTCGTGAATGGACGGTCGTAGGGAATGTCTTGAATGATCGTGAAGCGTGGTCCGCAGTTGGTGCAATTGATGAAGGGATAGCGGTAGCGTCTGTCGTTGGGGTCGAAGAGTTCGCGCAGGCAATTGTCGCAGATGGAGACATCAGGCGAGATGGGCTGGAAGGCGCCATCCACGCTTTCAGAGTGGATAATGTCAAATTGGGTGAACCCGTTGCCGGGTCCGAATGAAGCGGTGAAGTCGTCTATGCGCGAGAGCGGCGGGGCGTCATCCCGTAATTTTTGCAGGAAAGAGTCCAGTGCATCCCTATCTCCGTCGGCTTCGATCACGACACCAGCCGATGTATTTTTTACCCAGCCTTTGAGGTTCAGATCTGTGGCAAGGTTATACACAAAGGGTCGAAAGCCGACCCCTTGTACAACCCCTGTGATGTGAACCTTGACGCCATTCATTATTTTTTCGAGTGTTCGATCAGCCACTCCACCCATGCCTCAAGACCGTCGCCTGTGCGGCAGGAGAGCGGGAAAGTAGTGACGTTTGGGTTGAGGACTTGCACGCCTTGTGTGAAGTAATCCATGCGGAAGTCAACGTAGGGCAGCAGGTCGATCTTGTTGACAACAAGTGCATCCACACCGCGATAAGTGCCGGGATATTTATACGGCTTGTCGTCGCCTTCCGGCACAGATGCAACGAGAACGGTCTTGTGTGTGCCGAGTTTGAAGTTCGCCGGGCAGACGAGGTTTCCAACATTCTCGACGATGAGCAGATCGAACTGCGTAAGGTCAAGTTGGTCGAGCGCGCCGCGCAACATTACGGCATCGAGATGACAATCACCGCCCGTGTTGATCTGCACTGCGGCTCCAGCTCCGGCAGCAGCAGCACGGTCAGTATCGATGGAGGTGGCGATGTCGCCGTCCACCGCCGCAACGCGCAATTTACCTTTGAGCAACGGCAGCGTTTTTTCGATGAGTGAGGTTTTGCCTGCACCTGGCGAGGCGATGATATTGATGGAGAAAACGCCAGCCGCTTCGATACGCGCGAAGTTCTCTTCGGCAAGGCGGTCGTTGGCATTTAGGATATTTTCAACAACTTGGATTCTTTGGGTCATAAGTTTATTCTACGACCGACCCTCAATATGAAGTAGTCCCTTTTTCCTACTATTTTGATGATTTTCTTCCGTATTTTGCCCGGTCAATCTTCTACGTCAATGGCTTCCAAAAAGAATTCCTCCCCACTGATGATCTTCGCGCCGACGCCACCGCATTGTGGACAGACAAGTTCCTTATCGGTGGGGCGATATTTCATGAAACAGGTCATGCATTGCAGTTCTGCCGGGATGCGGCGA
Organism: Anaerolineales bacterium; assembly: GCA_016789225.1. Lineage (GTDB taxonomy): Bacteria > Chloroflexota > Anaerolineae > Anaerolineales > Villigracilaceae > Villigracilis. The sequence continues at coordinate 217 of JAEURI010000188.1, read as the reverse complement.
AATTTCAATATGGCTTTTTCGGCGATGGTACCTTTGGCGATGGTCTCCCAATAGAACTGAATGGAATCGTCCACCATACTGGAGAGTTCGCCAATGACGATGCTCAACGCGGTTACCTGTTTGGCATTTGCTTTTTCAGCATGTTCGAGAGCGATCTTTAGAAGAGATTGAGTAACGGCTAGTTCATGCAAGAGGAAAACTCCGATGAGAATTTGAA